>JAJYIZ010000010.1 GCA_021789815.1 Microcaldota archaeon | reverse complement strand
GTCTTGCCTTAAAAGAAAGTGCTTAATATTGAGATTCCAATAGACTTAGGTGGGTCCATAGCTCAGCCTGGCAGAGCGGCTGGCTCTTAACCAGTAGGTCGGGGGTCCAAATCCCCCTGGACCCGCTTTCTTTTTTATCTGTGCAGAGCACACGGGTATTTTAATTTATATTGGAAAAGGCATTTGACAGCACTGCGTGGTGTGTTACAATGCGGAATCTGCTAACCTTCTTAATCATCGTATCCGCGGCTGTAATACTTATCATTTTTGCAGGAACGCCCAAGGCCCAACAGCAGGGCACAGTAACTGCCAATGTGCTTGTGTCTTGTCCGTTCTCGATCAATCTCAACCTTCTTTCAGCCTATGTGAAGACCGCAAACACGATAACCGGCAGTTACGTTGTAAGGACCTTGTCGACATGCAACATCACAACCATGCAGGGGTATTTTAACATAACATTCCAGAGCAACGGCGTTCTTGCCTATTCGAACCAGATTACTGCTAATAATTTGGGCCAGAGTGCAAATACATTTGCCCTCTCCTTTGGCACATCAAACCTTATCAACACGACCTACATAGGGACTGTATCTTTTACGCACAACTTCTTTACCAACAGCTCCACGAAGACCTTCCAAATTCTCAACCCTGCAAATGTAGTGATAAATAACCTTTCGGTAAGCTCCTCTAGTGTGACGACCGGGTCCCCACTGACCTTTACTGTGGGAATCAAGAACACCGGGCAGCTCTCTGCATCGAACATCATAGTAAATCTTACTATAACAGGACCTTCATCTTTCAATACAATATTTGCATATCCATCTCAGAATCTCTTGGCAGGAAGCGGGGAAACTCTTACAACCACTTTGACAAATGTTACATCAACAGCTGGAACTTATAATGTAGTTGTTTCTGCAGCATACTACTCGAATATAACACAGTCAGACCTGTTGCAGTACTCTGTTACGCAGCCCTCTTCTGGTCGCTCACCTTCGTCAGGTGGTGGTGGAGGCGCTCCGCCCCCTCCCCCCTCGGGGAATACAACAGGAATTGGAATAAGTACGATTCCTCTTTCCGTTTCAACAGTAGCCGGGCAGGGACTCACCACACAGCTCGGCGTGGTTTCAAAGTCCACTGTACCTGAGGTTGTCCAGATTAGCATAGGGGATGGCTTTACGAGCCTGCTTACACTTTCTAGTAATGAAATAAATCTTCCGGCTGGTGGTTTGGCATCTGTGAGCGCGGTATTCCAGGCACCTACCAACACCCTGCCTGGCACGTATGTAATACCGATAACATTCACTGTGAGGACTACAGATGGGGCGCTGATAACCCAATTCACAGATTATTTGAGTTTCACAGTATACGGGACCGTCAACGGCTTACAGATCTTGCAAGAGACCTACTTATCCGGGGGACTGACCGAATCCAGTAGTGTGATACAGATAACCAATTATGGCAACTCTACAGTTAGAAACGTGACACTGACCACTACGTTGCCGTTGCTTGTCGCGCAGAACGTATCACAAATAACCGCGTATGGCCTGCCAAACAACATAACCGTAGGACCAGGGAAGTACATTATAACTTGGAGGGTAGGCAGCATACCTCCGCGACAGGTGGTTTATGGATACTACAGCATAAAGAAGGTCCAGTCGGTAAGCCTGCTCTCCTATGCGCAAAGCACGTTTGCCGTACCAACCCTTGCACCTACTTCAAGTTTGCTCAAGGTAATTTCCATATCAGCGCCTACATTCTACACAAATGCAACAAACTTAATCAATATAACTACATTCTATTCCGGAACCAGCGCACAGCCAATTGATTTCTATCTGACAGGACCGCAGGTTGTTGACGTAGCAAACCCGACCCAGATAATAAATGCCTACCCGAACCAGCTGCTTACCACATCTTTTGCTGTAGCGACTGATAACTTTACAGGAACGGCGCTCTTTACTTTGTACATATCAACCAGCGGGCAGACGCTCAACTATTCCATACCTGTGCTCATCCTATCTGGGCAGACGCTGGCGCAAGCAACCAATTCTACAGTAACCAAGCAGATTAGTAACAGGCTCAACATGGCTACATATGCATTAGAGGCTGTTGGGGTTCTGACACTGGCGTTCATCACAGCTGTAACGATAAACAGGTTGAGGCGCAGGCCACCAAGGTACGATATTGAAAGGGCTCGGAGCCTTGCCAGGCTGAAGAGTAAGATAATAAATCACGATTAACTCTTGTTTCGGTCGTCCTATTCCCCTCCGGGACCGCGAAACCCTTTTATATATAAACAAAAAAGTTATCAAAGGTCTAATTATGCTTTTCGAAATGGGCCACATAGTAGTTATCATAGCAGCCTTACTTCTTGTTTCAGCGCTCGTGCCCGCCCCGTATCTTGCTGCGCAGAATACGATGCAGAATAGCACTACAAACACAATTACAGTATCTACAAGTAGCACATCTTCAAGTATTACTTCTACAAGCAGTACCAGCAGCTCATCAAGCACATCTAGCAGCACATCCATAATAGCAACAACTTCGTCCTCAACTTCGACGAGTACGGTGGCAAGCACTACGTCGTCAACAACCTCTTCATCAACTTCATCGGTACCCGCGACCTCTTCCTCGTCAACATCCTCCTCGACATCTGTAACATCCTCAAGCACTCTAACGTCTTCGATTTCATCTACAAGTTCCACTACTTCTACAACGTCCACCACCACATCCACTACAACGATATTGAACCTGCCGCTGCTGTCTTCTATGGTCTTGGGCTACGGATCCTCACTCATAAACGGCAGCAACCCGCTGACACAGCAGTTTAGCAACGCTACCGCCTTGAACCTTGGGCAGCTGAATCAGGTGTCATCTGCATTATTAAATGCAAATGTAATGCCGCGTGTAGTGCAGCTAAATTTGAGCTATGGGTCGCTGACACAGAACGGAAAGCTTACTGGGGCGGGCAAGACCCTATACTATGTAGGCTACGATGGCAATGCAACTTACGAGTACGTAGTGAATGTGAATAAGGGGGTGCCTTACCTGCACGCCAGGATAGGTGGTTTCGATTACAACTCTTCGATGGGAAACATGTCTTTGGTGGCCTCTGTTTACAGGAAGGTAGGCGACGCCCTGTATCCATCGGGTAACTACTCGATAAGCCCGCAGCTTTTCAGCTCGTTGCTTGGCAACAATACTCTGAACTATACCTATTCGATATATACTGGAGGCCTGCCCAGGGCGGCCGGATCTTTCAGGGGAAGCGGCATCAATAAATCCTTCAGTTTCTCTGGGATTCCAATATCTAAGACCACGAGGATAACCTTTGACGTAGGGGGCAACGCTAACTATACGGCAGTCGACCCTACCATTTATGTTTTCTACACGACAACCAATTCTTCGGTAACGATGACTGCCGCGAACACGCTCGCAGGAGACTTTGTGTGCGGGAGCCTCACAATACAGAGTGGGGTTACGTTGACGACTGACGGCTACAGCATACTCTGCAATGGCACGGTAACCAACAGCGGCACCATCTCATCTGGCAATCCTGCAAACGGGGGCCCTGCAGGATCGGTAGGGGGCAGCGCCACCAGCTCATATGGAGGTTCTGGAGGAGGTGGCGGAGGTTACAATAATGCTGGCAGCAGCGGGTCTACTCCGACGTCACCGACGCTTAGTGTTGCGAACATACAGACGTGGTACGGCAGTGGTGGCTTGGCCATACAGAGCTATTTCGATGGCGCAGGTGGAGGCGGATCCGCTGATGTAGGGGGAGGAAGCGGAAGCTACGGGGTTTATATCCAAGGCAATAAGGTAGTGGAAGGAACAGTGAACGTAGGCGGCGTGGCCGGCACAGTAGACACAGGCAGTACAAAAACTGCGGGGCAGAATGGAGGGAGCACCTTAGCAACGGGAGGGAATGGAGGTGCAGCGAGCGGACACGGGGCGGGCACGAGCGCATGTGGCGGAGGTGGAGGAGGAGGCATCATACTTGCTGCGTATGGATCTGGAGGTTTTACTACAGGGACTACGACCGTTACTGGTGGAAGCGGTACCGGCTGCACAGAAGTAGGGGGCACAGGGGGAGGAGGGAGGGCCTTGAGTTATAGCTACGGTGCCACTGCACCCATAGTTGTGCTTGAGCAGCTGCAACCTCCGGCAGCGATATCGAGTGCTACGCTGGACGTTGGCCAGAGTTACGCTTTTAGCACTATGGTCAGCTACGGGGTGAAACCCTACACCGGAAACTGGTTATGGTATGCGCCGTCATCGTCTGGGCTGTCATCTGGCAACACCGTGGCATCGGGCCTCACTGGGACAGGATCAAATACACTTTCGCTTACTCTTTCCCCGCTTTCCGACACAGACCTGAGATACACTTTCAATAGCATCAATTATGATATAACGACTACAAACCCGAATCTCATAGAAGGGACATGGACATTCAATGGTTTGATAAAGGATGCAGGTAGTGAGGTTGTATCTACATCTAACACCCCAGTCATAAACATAAACTCGGCCCCTACAGTAACACTGTCGCCTAGCGCATCGTCGCTCAGCCCTGGGCAGACGGAGACTTTCACAATAACAGTGAATGGTGGAACGGGTCCGTTCAATGCACTGCTCTATAACATAACTGGGAGCAAACAGCAGGGCAGCAATGTTGTAATATCTTCGCCAGGTGGCAGCAATACGATATCTTTCGTAGCAAATGCGGTTGGCACGTTTACGTTCAATGCAGTAGTCACAGACACGGGAACCACAGCTCCGTTTACCGTGAACTCGGCCAATAGTGTGATAACGGTGTCTGCAGCTGCATGCCAGATATCCCTCAGTACAAATAGCCTTGGCTTCGGTAACATAATAGCAAGCAAAAGCTACAATACGAATCAGATAGTTACGGACAACAATATTGGTAATGCACCAACATATTTGTGGGTCTACGGAACCAATTGGATTTCTGGTGGCAACAACTTCGGCGTTTCTAACACAGTTTGGGACGCAACATCCGATTCTTCCTTTGTGGGAAATGTGTTGTCCCTAATTTCTTCGAATACAGGCATACTAATCCCAGCGTCTTCCGGCTCAAACAGCATATATTTTGGCCTTAGGATCCCGGCCGGACAGGTCGCAGCAACCTACACGCAGAACATCGTAATTACGAACGTTTGCTAGCCCGTAAATAAGGCACTTATAAATATTGTTTAGATTTAATAGTAGTGGCGATGCGGTTTTATGAAGAGCAATTCGTCAGGTATTTTTAATATAATACTTATACTGATAGTGGCGCTTTGGTTTGGTTTATCCCTGTTTGCGCTGCAGAAAACAGTACCGCTAGCTTATGCAGCCAACTCTACAGGAAATGCTGTCCTGACAATTACAGTTCCGCTCACGTGCGAGATATCCTTGGTACAATCTATAACATTTGGGACCATACTGCCTGGGGCGAATTCTGTGACAACATCACAGAACGTGCTTGATACCAATTCAGGCAATGAGGGAGCGTTCGCGGCAGTAGACGGGGGCAACTGGATAGGAACCAGCAATTCTCTGAACACGTTTGGGGTAGGGAATACGGTCTGGTCTGCCGGCAGCAGCGTGACTTTTGCATCTGCAAATGCGCTTACTGCAACAGCGGCCAACACGAACGTTGCCGTGGGTTCTGGGTCGAGTGCAAACATCTGGTTTGGCCTAGGGATACCCACTGGGCAGGCTGCAGATTCTTATACGCAGAATATAGTTGTCATCAATTTGTGCTAAGATTCCACAAAACGAAAAGGTTTTTATATGTCAAGTGTTGAAGATGAGAAAGGCGATGTATTGATTGACGGTCGCGCTCGCAGGGCATTAGGGATAATGATTGTTTTTGCTGCAACGTTAGCTGCAGTCTACTCTCTGTATGTATTCCAGAGCTCGATTCCTCTGGCGTATGCGTCAAACCAAGTGGCACCAAATGTCATCGCAACCGCTACAGTACCTTCATCGTGCGCAATATCATTATCGCCAACAGGTGGATTCACCTTCGCGTCTCAGGCACCTGGAACAAACACAGTCACTACACCAAACAGCATTGTTGACACTAACGGCGGCAATGTTGGCACTTTTGCTTGGATATATGGAAGTAACTGGGTTGGCGGCGCAAGCTCATTTGGTGTTAGAAACACTACGTGGTCCGGCGCCTCTACAACAGGGTACGGATCTGCAAACGCATTGACAACAACAACGGCCAACACAGGCCTTGTTGTAGCGTCTGGAGGCGGTACAGCGACTATATACTTTGGCGTTGGGGTTCCGGTGGGGCAGGCTGCGAACACCTATACACAGAATATTGTGATTACAAATGTTTGCTAAAAACACTAAGTTACTCGGTGCTGCGCTAGTTGCTGCGGCTGCACTTTCGATTTTTGCAGCTCTTTTTATGCTCCAGTTTGGGGTCAACCTGGCATACGCAACAAACCAGATAGCGCCAAATGTTATTCTTACAGAAGTAGTACAGTCAACTTGCCAGATAACCTTATCGGTATCTGCTCTTACTTTTGGGAATGTGATAGCCTGGACAAACACAGTTACTACGACCAATGCGGTCACAGACACGAACAACGGTAACGCGGGAACGTTCATGGGGGTATATGGCTCTAACTGGATAGGACCGAACGGGATAGCACCTAACTTTGGCGTTAAGAACACTACGTGGTCCGGCGCCTCTACAACAGGGTACGGATCTGCAAACGCATTGACTCTTATTAGCGCAAACACAAACCTGGCGGCAGGCGCAAGTGGAGGCACAGCAACTATATACTTTGGTTTAGGTATCCCTCAGGGCCAGTCAGCCAACACTTATACGCAGAACATAATAATCACAAATGTCTGCTGATTAAAAAGTGCGCTTAATGGAAATCAAAATTCCTACAATAGCAGTAGTAACATCTATACTAGTCCTTGCCCTCCTGCCTGGGCTGTCGTTCTCGCAGAATCTGGGCCAGTCGGCAGGTTCTTTGGTGTTCAATGTAAGCTTGGGCGGCAACCAAACACTTAGCTACTCGATCTTTGATGGGGGCTCTTCCCAGATAACCTTCTCTGTTTCGCCTCCTCAGTACAACCCAATTGCTAACAACATAAATCCTACAGTGACAGTGACGCCACTTAACGGAGTCCTGCAGCCTGGCCAACAGATCAACCTGCAGGTTACCGTCTTTATGCCTGCGTCAAATCATGTGGGTGTTAAATGGGATGGAATAATGCAGGTCCTTGCTGCAACAAACACAAGCAACCCAGGCGGGGCAGTTGTGCAGGGTGGCCTTGGAAAGGAGGTGATAATCTACTCGCAGGCTCCACCGCCAATCCCGCAAAAACCTGGATTCCAGCTTAGTTCATCAAGTATGCTAATCATTGGTGGCGTGGTTGTTGTAATTGTTGTGGTTGGTGCTGCAGGATATCTCTTCAAAAGAAAACCTTTGCATAGAAAAGCATCGCAGGGCACAAAGAATGCAAGTGTTGACAAGAGAGTTAGGGAGCTGGAGAAGGAGCTTTCCGAGCTGAAAAAGGGAAGGAAGTAATCAGGGCGTCATCCAGTCTATTTCATAGTACTCGTAATTGCTTTTTGGTAGGTCTATTCTCCTTACTTTGTAGTATGTTACTGCAGTTTCTCTATCTGCTATTGCTATTATCAGCTCGAGCTTCCTGCGCTTCGCCTCGTTTATGACAGATGATAGTTCGCTACCTCCAATATATTCATCTTCGCTCAGGGAGAGCATCGCGTACTTTGGTGCGTCCTCTTTTGGGTTTTCTGTTCCCTTGCCTTTTCTATGATAGAGGACAAAATCTATGCCAACGTTCTTCTTCCTGCTCTTCCCAGGTATGGCTAGTATAAATGTTTTCCTCACCGAGTGGGCAACTCTTATTGCACGTGCCCATTCAGAAATGAGCAATTTTACATCTCTGGGGAATACGTGTATGACGTGCTTTGAGTGAACCCACGATGGGTCCTCGCGGCCGGGTCTTGCGCCAGGGAAGTATATCCTGAAATGCGTGCCGAACTTGAAGCCTGTTTTGACAACATACCCTTTGCTTCTCCAATCAGAGTACACATCGTAGAGTTTCGGAAAGTCTGACCTGCGTCCAGAGGCTATGCTGAAGATCTCGCTTCTTGAATGGTTTGTGACCTTTAGGATCCCTTTGTCTATTAGATATAGCGTCTCATAAATGTCGAGCTTGTTCAGGTTGCCGTGCTCGCCAAGTTTGTAGGTTCCGTACTGACCGAACCAGAGCTCTTCGTATATCCTTTTGCCGTCTGAGGATTCGTCTGCCACAGTTGTCAGGTCCTCTGGGAAGAAAGACCCAGACAATACATACCCGGACAGCCTTGTCTGTGCTGCAGGATACTTCTTTATTGGAGTCTTTGTGTTCTGTTTAGTTTCTGCGTTCTCTTCTTTTGCTATCAGACCTCTGTCTCGCCAGTCCTTGTACGTGAAATACTTTGCCATGAGTTTGCTGCTCTTGGAGAACTTTGCTGAGAGACTGTTGAATGTTAGTGTTTGCCCGTTAGTGGATGTACACTCCGTCTTGCGCACATCTACAAGGTACAACGCCTCTTCTGGGCTAAGATAAAGTCTGCCTGTCTTGTACCTGCCGAAGCTTCCATCCTTGAGCGTGTCTATAGTAGACTGGTCTGTAGCGTAAACTGCGTTTTCTTTTACGTCATAAATTATTGAGAGCACGATCACACCACAGTTAGGCTTTTTACAGCCTCCTCCTCTATTTCTGAGAGCTTTACCGGAATTATTATTGTGGCTACTCCTTCGCTCCTGTGAGACCTTGCTGCCTTGATTGTTGTGGCCACTATCTTCTGGCTCGGAAGTCCTATGTTCTGCATGATGAATATCTTTGTTGACTCGCCTATTATCCCTTTCTTGTAGTGCGATTCTGCAGCCTCTAGCTCCATTATGGCGTCTGGCACCGGAAGCGTGCTTCCTTTCTCTGGGGAATTCTCAAGAAGAACAAGCGAATGCAGGTTGCTTGAGAAATTGCGCTCTATCTTCTCGTAGAATGATACTGGTTTGTAGTTGTCATGCCACTTTGGTATCGTACATATGGCTCCAAACTTGTAGAAGTCCAAGCCGCTCTCACCAATTACGGCGGATATGGCGGAACTAGCATGCAATATCTGTGTGGATATCCCCTGCTTCTTTGCCTCTATGATTAGTATCTTGTGCGTTGTTGCCATCAGTGGATCGCCGGCTACAAGTATTGCGATGTCTGCTTTCGCGGCCTTTGCTACAATCTCTTTTGCTCCCTCTTCCATGTCTTCCCTTGATAGAATTTTGATCTCCTTGCCAAAGAGATCCGACAAGTACTTCATTTTTGCCTCGTCCGAGATGCTTGTGTATATTTCTGCATAAAGCGTGCAGCGCTTGCATACCTCAATAGCACGCATTGGTATGTCATTGTAGGCTATCCCTGTTCCTACCAAAAAGAGCATTAAATCACAATCAGGTTATGCCGTCCGGTGTTATCTTTATCACGCATTCGCCTTCCGGCATGTTTGGAGAATCGACAAGCCTCACTATTCGTTTGTCCTCTTTGCTCTTCCTGAGGTAGAGCATGGTTGTCGCTGCGTGCGCCAGCACATTGCCCCCTATGGGTGTAGTGGGATCGCCGAACATCATGCCAGGGTTGTCCATGACCTGGTTTGTAACATAAACGGCTATGTTGTATTTGTTAGCAAGCACCGCCAGCCTGTGTATATGGGAATTGAGCTTCTGCTGCCGTTCGTTAAGGGCACCCCTGCCAAGGAATTCTGCCCTGAAGAGAGATGTGAGCGAGTCGACTATTATCAGACGTATGTTCTTTTCTTGGATAAGCTTGTCTGCCCGCTCAGCAGCAAGCATCTGCTGATCAGATGACATCGCCCTAACGACAAGTATATTGTCAAGTGCCGTTTCTGGATCAAGTCCTGCTTTCTTTGCTATCGTAGCTATTCTCTCTGGTCTGAATGTGCCTTCTGTGTCTAGAAAGAGAACTGCGCCTTCTAGCCCGCCCTCCTTCCTAGGCAATTGCGCGTTGACCGCAAGCTGGAAACCGAGCTGGCTCTTTCCGCTTGCAAATCTTCCGTATACTTCTGTTATAGCGTCGGTTTCAACCCCACCCCCTATCAGTTCATCAAGATCCTTAGATCCTGTTGAAATCTTTCCTACATCCTGTCGTTTCTTGAGAAGGGCCTTTGCGCTCTCTGTATTAAGTGTAGTGGCCTCCTGCGCCGCGGCTATTGCCTTCTTTGCAGCCTCTTGGTTTATCCCAGATATCTCAGACAGGTTTGCAGGAAACGATGTCGCCACCTTTTCAAGGGAGTCTATCCCTGCTGCCTTGAGCTTCTCCGCTGTTGTGGGGCCTATGCCTGGCAGGTCCTCAAGTTCACGTATTGCCTTCTCTTTTGGCATAAGAACACGACATTAATTTATGGACAAATAAGTATATAAAACTGAAGAATGCAAAAGGTATTCTGAGCGCTGAAGCTAACGTATGAAAGATAAGAAGAAATAGTGCCAGCGTGTTTCCACGCTGGCAAGGCGACCAGTTCTTCACGACCTTCCTACAGTAGAGAACCCGTAATAGTCTAACAAAAGATAACTCTAAAAAGCTTTCTTAAAAGATGTATTAGTGGAATATAATTTCATTAAAATGGAACAATATGACCTTCCTTACTCTCGATATTAAGGGTTCTTTGGCCGCCCTGGCTCTTGGTCTTGCCTTTTACATACTCGCAGGTTTCAACCTGGTTCTTGTGGCCTTTATGCTCTACTTTTTGATGCTCTCATCGCTTGTAACTTCTGCAGGCAAGTCGCGCAAAAAGGCTATGGGTGTCTACCAAAAGAGCAGGGGAATACTCAACGTTGTGTCAAATGGGTGCGGGCCATTAATTTTCGCAGCTGTGTTCTTTTTAACATTGTTTTATAACATGCAGTACCTTGCTGTGCTCGCATTGGCTGGCTTCGGAGCAAGCGTTGCTTCCGTTACTGCTGACAAGTTCAGCAGCGAACTGGGAGTACTGGATGGAGAACCAAAGGACATTTTCACATTCAAGCACGTTAAGAAAGGTGCATCAGGTGGAATTACCCTTTTTGGACTGGGTTCTGGTTTCTTTGCTGCGCTTCTTGTGAGCACTCCTTTTTCATTCGTTATCTTTAGACTGGGATTACTGCCTCCATTGCAACCTCAGTACACCCTCTTTCCGTTGTATGCGCTTATAACAGTCTGCGTTGGTGGTTTTATAGGAACGTTGGTGGACTCTTTGCTTGGCCATTACGAAGAGAAAGGAATAGGAAACAAGTTCACGTCAAACTTCATATGCAGTGTTTGCGGGGGTGCTGCAGGGATGCTTCTTCTTTATGCACTTTCTTTTGTGCACTGAATGCGCTAGCCGGGATTTGAACCCGGAATTAGAGCTTGGGAAGCTCGCGTCTTTACCAGATTGGACCACTAGCGCGCAATTTTCGATGTATTTCTGTTGTTAAGGGCATTTTACCTGTTTTGAAGAAAACTGATAATTTCTTGATTGTTTTCGGATTTTTAGTACCAACTAAGTCAATTAGATTTTTAACATCGTTTTGATTTTGAACTCTTACGCCAGTGATCTTAGACTTTGAAGTAGCAAAACCCAAACTCTCTAGACCTTCCCTGAAATCACCTCTTAGCTTTGGTGTGCTGGATTTAAATTCCATGAAGATTCTGGTCCTCTTGGAATCTTTTGCGAAAAACCCGCCATCGGTATCGATCAAACCCCTAATACATGGCGCTAACAATTTCTTATCATCTAAAATAAATCGTGGGATGCCGACGTTGTTCTTAACTTTATCTCCGGGCACCATATTTTCTTTTTTTAAAAGAGAGACTAAAGTTGTGGAGTTGACGATTACTCTTATCTCTCTGCCAAATTTAGTATAGGGGTATATTATTGGGCTAACACCAAAAAGCCCCTTAATGAGTGTGGCAAGATAGTTTGCGTATTCCATTTCGTATGGATACTCTAAGGTTATTCTTATGCCGACTTCTGAGAGGTGGCCATCGCCTAGCATTGCTCCAATGAACTCTGCAAATTCTGGTGTGTGGGCAAATTTTTCACCAACTAAGATATGGTTATGTTGCCTGATTTTATTTATCGTGACAGCTCCACCTTTTGACTGCCCCCAGTTCTTCCTTAATATTTGAACATTGTTAGAAAATTTTTCTTGCTGCTGTTTAGGGATCAGTTTTAGAATTTGAATGTAACACCCCTTTGGCAATGTAGATCTTTCATGCCGCCAGGCAATTTTTGCAGTAATTTCTGAAACACCTAGTTGGGCGGATAATTTAGGCCAGCTTAGGTGTGATGTTTCCTTTGCAAGTAAAATTAGTTTCTTCTGCATGCCTTCGGGTAGCTTAACTCTTTCGTCTTGAATATATTCGCCTTGATGGTGCATGCTATTAATAAAGGAATGAACAACTTATAAATTTATCCTAATCAGACTAGACTACTGGCGCTTTTGCTTCTGCGTCTGTATTTCTGTGGTTGGAATACGTGCTTCCTCTCTTAATACATTTGCCTTGTCTGTCTTCTCCCATGGCATGCCTTCCTTGCCAAAGTGGCCGTACGCGACCGTCTTAGAGTATATCGGCCTTTTCAGATTTAGTGTCTTGATTATAGAGGCTGGCTTTAGTTGGAAGTTCTTTCTTATGAGTTCCTCAATTCGCTCTTGCGGTATCTTGTTTGTGCCAAAGCATTCGACATGTATGTTCATAGGCTCTGCGTAGCCTATGCAGTAAGACACCTGTATCTCGCATTCGTCTGCAAGGCCTGCAGCTACGACGTTCTTTGCTATGTATCTTGCCATGTAGGCTGCTGATCTGTCCACCTTGGATGGATCCTTACCAGAGAATGCGCCGCCTCCGTGTCTTCCCTTGCCACCATAAGTATCTACGATTATCTTTCTGCCTGTCACGCCGGAATCCGCTGCGGGTCCTCCCAGCTCGAACTTGCCCGTAGCGTTTATGAAGATCTTTGTATCTTTGTCGATCCAGTTTCCTAGCGTAGGTTTTATGACCTTTGTGAGTATCTCGTCTCTGAGGTGCTCGATGCTGCATGCTTTGTGGTGTGCAGAAACGACTACAGCTTGTAATCTCTTTGGAACTCTTCCGTCATACTCTACAGTCACCTGGCTCTTGCCATCTGGAAGCAGCTCTGGAATCTCGCCGCTCTTTCTCACCTCCGTTAGTCTTCTAGTAAGCGCATGCGCGAGAGCTATCGGCAGTGGCATAAGTTCTGGCGTCTCGTTGTTTGCATAGCCGAACATCAGTCCTTGGTCTCCTGCGCCCTGTTCGCCCTTTGATTCGCCGTTGCCGTCAACGCCCTGGGATATATCTGGGCTCTGTTTGTGCACCTTCACAATTATCTCTGATTTGTCTGAGAAGCCCATTTTTGGATCCGTATATCCTATTTCGCGTATCTTCTGCCTTGCAACCTTCTCAAAATCAACGTTTGACCTAGTGGTGACTTCTCCAGCTATGCAGCAGAAGTCTGTTGTAACAAGCGTCTCTATCGCTACCCTGCTTTCTGGATCGTGCTCCAGGCATGCATCAAGGATTGCGTCGCTTATCGCGTCGCAGACCTTATCCGGGTGACCTTCGGTGACACTCTCCGATGAGAAATACCTTTTCATAGGAAAAATGGGGCAGAGCAGCCTTTAAAATATGGGATTACTGCGTGTTGTATCTCTGTAAAATCTTTGCCCCTTTGACAAACGCCGAACGAGAATCTAGCCAGATAACGTTTACCTTATGTATGTTGGGTGCTCTGTGGGCGCGCCTGCTCCTGGTTCTGTAGGCAGTGCCATTGTCATCTGACGTTCTATCTCTTTTATTGCCTGTGCGGTCTGAGTTATGATTTTGTCCAGGTTCTGCGTATCGATTGTGAGACCGAGCCTCTCTGCAAGAACAAGTAGCACGGATTTTGCTGCAGATGCATCAAGGTCTACGAATGATGTTTCCCCCATCAAGCAAACTCCATCAAGCTTCTGGTGCTTTGCGAACGCGATTATGAGACCCGCGGATCCCCATATGAAGCCCTTTGATTCACCAAAATGGACTTTTGTTCCCTTGAAACCGTCTACAACCTCTTTGCTTGTGGCGTTGCCGAACACACGCGGTATTCCTTGGATCGGTTCACCGGTGGTGTAACCGCCGATTGTGTAGATGAAGTCACCCTTCAGCTTCTCCTTGAAGAAGCTAACTATCTTCTCGTTTACTTCGTATTGCCCTTCAGGGGTTACGGCCTGGTCGTCGCCAGTCAATATTACTATGTCCCTTCCGTTCTTCTTCTTACTCCTTATGTAGTAGAACCTGTTGCTTACCAATCTTATTCCGCCGTTCTTGAGCATTGCAACCTTATGTGGGAAATGGTTTGAATAAAGAGTAGCTAGCTTCTCTGCATCAAACTCGCTCTTGAGGTGCTCCGCTACTAGCTTGCCTACGTTCCCTATGCCAGGCAGACCAACCACAAGTATAGGCCTGGTGAGCTTAGCTTCGCTGTCCATCACTATAGTTGTCTTCTCCTCCACCATAACATCATATCTGTGCTAGTATATCCTCTTTCTCCTTCTTGAGTTTCTCTTTTTCAAGCTTAAATAACCCTTTCTTAAGTTTCGATGATATTGCGGTTTCTGCCTTTTTTATCTTTGTTTCTGCCTCTGAATAGTCCTTTCCATCGGATACGAACCTGTAACGCGGCGCGCTTATGTAAGATACCTCTATGCCATCTTTCCTTGCGTCTTCAAGAAGGCTTCTGAGTTCTGACGCGCCGGACTCTGTGTTGTATGTAGATAATGTAACTATGTATGATACAACGTGCTTCTTCTCCTTTCTGTTTGCTTCTATTACTTTCTGGATCTCGTCCCTTAGTTTTTTCGGAATCTTCAGTTTCGCGAACTGCTCTGAATTGTCTGTAGCGTGTTGGAAGAGGTTTGTGTATGTACCGAACTCTGTGTGCAACGACTGTGTCACTGCCTCTTTGTCTGGCACTCCTGATTGTTTTATTGCCTGTTGCAGCAGAGCCGACAACCGCTTCTCTAGGTTGTAGGCGCCTATCTTCGTCTTTGTCTCCTTTGGTGTTACCTTCTTGAGCGATACGTCAATCGTGTTCCTTTCTTTGTCATACATGACGACTTTGCATACAAGATTCTGTCCTTCGTGGATGAACTCCCTGATGTTTTTTATCCAACCGGAAGAGACCTCCCTTATGGGCATGAAAACTTCTAGGTTGTTGTACTCTGGCAGGCGGCAGTACGCCCCGAATTGGGTTATCTTTGCGACCTGCGCTATTACCAGAGCGCCTATCTTCGGCGTCTCATCCATAAGAAATCACTGTGTCTTAAGCTCGAGCTTCTTCTTTGTCCTTGTTCCCATTACCCTTTCAACTATGTAGTGACATTCTTTGCATTCCAGCAGTACCTTCTGCCTCTTTGCAACCTTTATCACAGATGCCTGGCCCTTTACCTTTCCGAAATATCCGGTTCTCTTCCTCATTGCCCTTCGCGTCCCCATACTCAGACCGCTTGTCGGGCCTTTGGAGTACAGTTTAACTGAATGCTGTGTGTGCTTGTTGCACTTGGGACAGAATGCGTTTATCTCCTTTACCATTTTCATAAAATCATTGCTCTTTGCATATCTTGCTGTTAACAAGGAAGAGCCTGTCTTCCCTGTCCTTTACAACTATTATCTGGTCCTTTTCCAAGGGGCCTATCTTTGCCCCTGAAGGCAGAATTACTTCAGGTATGGCCTGCATGGATCTAAGCGCACTCTGAACTGCAGAGTCGCCGTTATACTTTATTGTGCTAGATTTTAGAAGTTTGCCTGCGCTTTCATAAAGGTCTGCCTCTGTCTGCGGCACGGGGCCAGGCAGCTGCTTGCCATACGCTGCATACATGAGTATTTTCTGCTTACGTTTTTCAAAGATCCCGTTCAGTAGCGTTACTGCGTTGTCCTTCTGCAGGCGTTCCTCTGCTGTGGTGTTTTCTCTGGTGATTCCACCTATGAACGCCCCCATCTCCTCATAGAATGTCTTTGGAATTAACTGCAGTTCGTTCGTTCTTTTCTCTTTCTGGTATGCCTGCCAGAGGATATCATACGTTAAATCGTTGTTCATAGAGACCCCACAGTTCCACTAATCGCGGTTCTTTACTTATATATGTAATTTGTAGGTAAGATATAAAAGATATTATTTAAAGGACATCAACTTTCGCAATACCGGAAGTGTAGTGTTAGAAGTAGCGAGGAGTGGATTTGAACCACCGATCTTTGGGTTATGAGCCCAACGGGCACTCCAGACTACCCTACCTCGCTATAAAATAACTTGGCAGTCAAAATATAAAAAGAGGCGGCAATCAGAGCGTACCGCCGAGTTCCAGTGCGCTCGCAGGCCTCTGCTCTTCTACAGAAAGCTTCTCCGCCGCATCTTTACCAATCATCGCGAACTTCTGCCCACAATTACACCTGAAAGCGGCCTCGTATGCAGCATCAAAAGTGAATATCAGCTTGTCCTTCGGGTAGCAGCTATCGCATACAAAGTAATCGTTGCACTCGCTCGTTACAACAGACTTCCTACTCGAAACGCTCTTTATGTAGTCTAGGAACGGGCTCACCTTGCTCGCGTTTATATACCAGGCAAAGGAGAGCCAGCCGTTCGTATTCTTTGTAACATAATAGTTTGTCACTCCGTAGCCCTGCATAAGGTTGAGTATCCTTCGTATCGCGTTAATCTTCATTCCCAGATGCTCGGCAAGATACTCGTCTGTTTTCGGCGTTGTCAGCATGTTCAGTGCGTCTGGCGCCCACTTGCTCACATTCTTTCTTAGGAAATTTACTGCGCTCTCTGTGCCGAGAAGTTCTCCAAGCACCCTCTTTATTTCGTCAGGTTCCGCTATGTTCGGTGTGAAGCCGCTCCTTGTGCTCGGTCCCTTTACCTCTTTTGTCTTTATCTGAGCTGGCTTCTTGGGTGCTGCCGCCCTGCCCTTAGTGTTTACCTTGCTAACGTTCTTCTTAGACGCAGATCTGCTATTGGTCTTCCTACTCTTTTTCTGATTGGACTTTACTCTAACCATAAACACACACCAAAACTCAGGGCCGTATGCCCAAAGTATATTACACGCCCAATATATTTAAACATAGCGAACTTTTGAAATATGTTGGCACTATTTTGCCGTTTTGTAAAGGTTCTTATCTCGGACCCTTTTTCGCCGTTCTGCCGGTAAGTGCGTGGAGTACCAAGTATTTTATAGGTTAAGGTAAAATCAATAAACACTGACTGCTTTTCCATCAGGAACGTGATCAGTTGAGCATGTACAATCAGATGAAAAAATCCTTCACGCAAGGCTATAGGGAGCGTAGCCAACTCTACAAAATCAGGATGGCTGGTTGGAGGGCAGAACCTCCGGTTACCCGCGTAGACGGCCCTACCAACATAGCTCGCGCAAGGGAGCTCGGTTATAAGGCCAAAACTGGTGTAATGATAGCAAGGGTACGTGTAAAAGGAGGCAAGAAAAAGAGGGATACGTTTGGCGGAGGAAGAAAACCATCAAAGAGCGGAAGGTTCTTCGCGCAAGCAAAGTCCCTCCAGTCGATAGCAGAAGAGAGGGCGGCCAGGAGGTTCTCTAATACAGAGGTGTTAAATTCATATTTCGTAGGTGCAGCCGGTTCTGACAGATTCTTCGAAGTCATACTCCTAGACAGAAACTCACCGTCGGTCATGGCCGACAGGCAATACGCAAGCGTATTGACCCAGAAGGGAAGAGCGTACCGCGGGCTTACCCGTTCCGGCAGGAAGCACAGAGGTGTGGCAATTAAGGGCTACGGAACCGTAAAGAACAGGCCGTCTAGAAGAGGCAACATCAGGTTCTAGCCTTGCCTCACTTCCACAAATCCAAAGAGCATCAGGTTAAATTTATAAATGTGTTAAAGCAATATAACTCACGTAATTCTAAGATAAGTCTTCTGATTTTTCAGTCAGAAAATCAAATCCTAGAGTGATAGCATGACCAGAGGATCTATGCAATACTGGCAGAAGCGCAGGGCGTACAGGCGCCTACCTAGGGTGCGCTCTGGCCCAAGAGGGCAGAAGGAGCCTACCATCTCCAGCATAGTCGGCTACAAGGCGGGCATGACAAACGTTATCGTGCTAGATGAATCGCAGAAGGCCTCAGATACGAACAGGGCATGCACAGTCATAGAAGTTCCGACAACAGAGGTTTATGGTATAAGGCTGTACAAGAAGGATGGCGCTACTGGTTATAGGAGATCGTCACAAGATGTATTTGAAAAGAATGCGGCACAGAGGGCTGGAATAAAGAAAGTTTCGCAGAAGAATGAAAACGTTGAATCTGCAAGGAAGGAAATATCCCAGTACTCTGACGTCAGCTTACTGGTAGTCGCGCATCCAAAAGGCATAGCTACGGGGCAGCACCACCCAGACAGGTTCGAGGCACAAGTATCGGGCGGTAGCGTGCCGGATAGGTTCGAGTATGCGGCCAAACTACTCGGCAAGGAGATAAAGCCCCACGATGTTTTCAAGAACGGCGAGCATATCGACGTCATTTCCATATCGAAAGGCAAAGGCTGGTCCGGCGTAATAAAGCGGTTTGGGGTAGCAAGGCTAGCCCCCAAGGCAACCCAAAAAATACGCCACGTAGGAACCCTCGGGGCATTCGGTATGGGCAGGGTACTGCCAAGCGTACCACAATCCGGCCAGCTGGGGTTCAACTACAGGACAGAGCACAACAAACGAATACTAAAAATAGGTAAAAAAGAGGAAGTCGCAGCAGTAAATCCTAAATCTGGGTTCATTAACTACGGTAATGTAATAGCAGACTATCTTGTCATAGACGGATCCGTTCCTGGGCCGTCGAAGCGCCTTCTTAGAATCAGGAAATCCATAGACAACAGAGATTCCAAAGGAATCAAGGAACCGAAGATAAGCTACATAGCAACTACGGGCAAGGCGATATGATGGCAAAAATCGACGTTATGAGCATAGAGGGAAGCGTCCAGAAGTCGATAGAGCTACCGCACGCCTTTTCTGAAAGGGTCAGGCCGGACCTCATAGCCAGAGCGGCTATTGCAGAGAGCACACTCAAAATCCAACCACAGGCACACTACGTTCTTGCTGGAATGCAGACAACAGCAAGGTATTACGGTGCGATGAATTCGTACAGAACTGGCAGGCACATGGGAATGGCCATAAGGCCGAGAGAGAAGCTAGGCGGCGGTGTTCAAGGAAAGGTCAGGGTCATACCGTCTTCTGTAAAGGGAAAGAGGGCCCACCCACATCTTATCGAGAAGACCACAGTAGAGAACATAAACGCAAAGGAGTATCAGAAAGCAATCAGAAGCGCAATAGCAGCAAGCAAAAGGCCAGTAGCAGTAACCTCAGACATCGAAACCCTGAAGAAAACAAAGGACCTGGTAAAACTGCTCGGCAGATTAAAGCTTGAAAATTATTTGGAAGATGGACAGAAGAAAACGCAGAGGAAGGGGGTGAGACGACTGGCATCACAGCGCCGTTACAAGAAGTCACTGCTCATAGTGGTCAGCAACGACAGCAGCGTACTGAAAGCAGCAAGGAACATCCCTGGTGTGGACGCATGCAGCCTCGAAAAGATGACGGTCAGCATGTTTGCCCCAGGCGGCAACCCTGGCAGGGCAACGGTCTGGAGCGAAAGCGCACTCTCCAAGCTCGACCAAGAGATAAGCAAACACAGCATATGATGATTTTATGAAGGGAGTACTCAAATATCCACTGTCGACAGAAAAGACAATAAACCAGATCGGCAGGAACAATATAATCGCGTACGTTGTCGACTACAGGGCTACAAAACCTGAGATAAAGAAAGAGTTTGAGGCAACGTTCAATGTAAAGATAAGCAGCATACGATCTATGAACACGGCAGCGAATCAGAAGCGCGTGTTCCTGAAGCTTGCGAAAGGCTACAAGGCAGAGGACATAGCAAAGAGGCTCAAGTTGGTCTAAATGGGAAAGAAACTACGTCAGCAGAGGCGCGGAAAGGGCACGAAGGCATACACAAAGCCTCCGGGCACCTTCGACATCAGGGTAGAGTACGCGCATAACATAGCTGCAAAGCTCGAGGGCGAGGTAGTCGAACTTTTCAATCATACTGGTCATACGGCTCCGTTGATGGAGATAGAGTATGAGGATTTCTCTACAGGTTGCCTCGTAGCACCTGAAGGCATAAAACTTGGAGACAAGGTCTACGTTGGCAAGAAAGAATACAGTTTGGGCAGCGTGTTAAAGCTCGGAGAGATACCGGAAGGGATGCCAATTTACAATATAGAGTCTACACCTGGTGATGGCGGCAAGCTCGTCAGGAGTGCAGGCAGCACTGCATATGTGACGGCGCATCTGGGCAGCGTAACTAACGTGACCTTGCCATCTAAGGCAAGCGTAGAGCTCAGCAACGAATGCAGGGCGCAGTTGGGCATGGTAGCAGGTGGCGGCATGACAGAACAGCCTATAGTAAAAGCCGGCAAGAACCACTACATAATGCATGCAACAAACAGAGGATGGCCTGTCATAAGGGGTGTGAAGAGCAACCCAGTCGACCACCCGTTCGGCGGCAAGCAGCACCACAAAGGAAAGAGCAGCATGACGTCGAGGAATGCGCCTCCAGGAAGAAAGGTTGGACACATAGCCGCAAGACGTGTAGGACGCAGGAAGAAAGGTTGATTGAATGGCAGAACGAGTCGCGTTTAGAGGAAAGTTCCCATCGGAGTTAGAGAAGCTCACAGATGAGCAATATCTGCAAATGATAAAATCGAGGCAGAGAAGGAGCATAACGCGTAAAGGACTGGAGTACAGGATGCTCATAGAGAAGGTTCAGAGGTACAAGCAGGCCAAGAAGGACAAGCCGGTAAGGACGCATGTGCGCGAGGCCGTGATATTGCCTTCATGGATAGGCATGCGCTTTGAGGTCTACAACGGCAAGGAGTTCCAAGTTGTCCAGGTAGCTGCAAACATGCTCGGCCACAGGCTTGGCGAATTTGCATACACGACAAAGAGCGTCGTGCACTCTGCGCCAGGAATAAAAGCCACAAGAGGCAGCAAGTTCCTCGGAGAGAAGTGATGTTATGTATTCATTCAACAGAAAAAGAGACGGTCTTGTATTCGCAAGCACGAAGGACATCAACGCGAGTTTCAAGGACCTCGGGGCAGTATGCGACTCTATAAGATATATGAGCGCGTCATCCGCGCTCTCCACACTAGGCAAGGTCTCAGCAGGCGACACGCCAATACTTTATAGGAGAAACAACGCACATATGGGATCTAGGCACGAGCTCGGCGGCCAAAAAGGAAGATATCCAAAGAAGTGCGCGGCACTTGTAAGGAAGGTGCTAGTCAATGCAATGGCCAATGCAGAGAGCAAGGGAGAAGATCCCAATTCAATGTACGTTGTTCATGCTTCTGCAAACAAAACCCAGATAATACCAAGGCACGCACCAAAGGGTGCGCTATGGCTGGGCCATAGTATGGGAAGAAGGTCATCTAGGAGGACTGACATAGAACTAGCAAGGATAGAAATAGGCCTTGGCTATGGTGAAGAGGAAGGCCTGAGCGACAGAATGAAGCGCGCGATAAAGTTTGTAAACAAACAGGGCAAAATAACAGAGGTCCAGAAACCAAAAGAGATAAAGAAACCTGCAGCGCAGCCAAAGAGGCAGCCGGTCAAGTCAGAAGAAAAACCAAAAGAGATTGTAGCAAAAGCGTGAATGCATGGCAATAGAGAGAAAATTCATCGACGATTCGATAATAAAGCTAAACATATCTAAGTACCTGGGCAAGGAGCTGGTAAGGGCCGGGTTCTCAAGGGTAGAGATCCAGAAGACACCAGTGCTAACAAGAATAACTGTTTATGTACTGAGCCCGGGCAGGGTGATAGGGCGAGCAGGCAAGACTATCGACACGCTTACAGAGAACATCAAGTCTATGTTCAAGGTCGACAACCCGCAGATCAATGTCATGGAAGTGGAGAACAAGATGCTAGAACCGATGCTTGTCGCAAGGGAGATAGCAGAGAAGTTCGAGCGCGGCATCAACGCAAGGAAGGTAGTCCAGTCTATGCTGAAGGCAATACTTCAGAACGGCGCAATAGGCGCTGAGATAATAGCCAGCGGCAAGCTTGCTGCAAAGGGAGCACGAGCAAAGACTATACGGAAGAGCATAGGCTACATGCCAAAAGCCGGAGACGTGACAAACCTCGTAAGGGAGGCGCACGCCACGTCATATCCAAAGTACGGCGCAATAGGAATAAAGGTAAGGATAGTACCGCCAGGAACGGTCTTCCCTGGAAGAACGATAAAGCCTATAGAGATACCGAAGTCGATACTAAACAGTTAAAACCCTGTTCAGACTAAACGAATTGGTAAAATGGGAGCAATAGCTGCGGGATTGATAGCCTTCATCTCAATGTTCGTGCCCGGCATACTGCTCGCACTTGCGCTTCTTTACAGAAAGACCGACCTCCATCTATTCGAGATCGTAACAATAGGTTTCATATTCGGATTGATTGCACCAGCATCTTTGACATGGGTCGAGTCATTCCTGATAAATTACTCAACATCATTCTCCTTCTCTTTGGGGCTTTTTGAGATAAATGCGCTTGTACTGACAATAGTGGGCCTAATACTCTGTTACTGGCAAGGTGTCTTCAAGGGAATGAATCTTTCTGGGATGACCAGAAAGCAATTCATACAGAATGAGCAGGTGCAGATGAGCAACCTAGAGAAAGACACGCGCAGAAGCCTGCAGGAGATAAGGGGCAAACTATCTATGTTTGCCGACGCACGCGGAATAATCGCAGCGCACAAGAGCGAGGAAGAGAGCCTCATCAGGAAGCACAGAGAGGAGCAGAACCTCGCCAGCAAGCTTGATGAGAGCGACAGGGCAAAGCTCGCAGAGCTCCACGCCCAGGAGGAGAGGAAACTGATAGAGCAGCACGAACGAGAGGAAAGCCTGCTTCTCAAAAGGCTCAGCACGCCTACAGACACGGGCAAAAGTTCATCGATGAGTCTAAGAACAGCCTGGCCGTGGATGCTCCTTCTTGTTATAATGCTTCTTACTTTTGCAACACGTATGTTCGGAATAGGGCCATCACCACACTTCTACGAGTTCGACCCGTATTTCGACATGCTTGCAGCGCAGTCGATACTTGTTTACGGCCAGCAGTTCTACACTTCGCATGCCGCGTGGCCGATAGAAACAAGCGGATCTGTGATGCGGGTGCAGCCGCTTATTCCATACCTCGAGGCATATTGGTATAGTCTAGCAAATTATCTGGGACCAAAGAACAACACAACCTTCAATACAAATCTTATGAGCTACGTTGGCGCAGTGTACCCTCCAATAACTGCAGCGCTTCTGGTATTCACAGTTTTCGTCCTCCTGTATCATGAATACGGCAAGTACATTGGATTGATAGGGGCGGCTCTAGCAGGGTGCATGCCAGTCCTGTTCACCACATTTGTGGCCGGAGAGCAGCTCCTCGAACCATGGGGAATATTTACTCTATTCTTCTTCTTCGCCGCATATGTCCTTGCAATACGTGACATGAAAAGCACAAGGCTTGCAATACTTGCTGGTATAGCCTTCGCATCAACCTTCCTTGGCGCGCACTACTATACTGTAGACGCAGGCGTCTTCGCTGTGTACATTGCTCTGCAGGGGATGTTCAACCTGCTCAGGGGAACCTCGACAAAGTACTTCTACCGTATGAACATAATCGTCCTCATAGTAATAGCAATATTCCTTGCTGCTTATGAGGCATACAAATCCACGCTGAGCGGTGCGATACCAGGCATACTCGGCATACCTGTCACGATCGCATTGCCGATATTGGCGCTTCTCTTCGTTGCTGTCTTGGAATACATACCAAAATTCCTGCACAGCAGGAATATACTTTTCAGAAGCCTGGGATGGAAGCAGTACCTGATGTGGATAATACTCGTATTTGTAGTTGCGACAGGTGTTGCCCTGGCATCACCGCTTCGAAACACCTTTATAGGATATCTTAATCTTAGCGCGCACTACACAACACCATCAATACCGCTCTTCATGACCGTGCAAGAGTACATACCAACAGGAATAGCATACAATTTCGCGTCTGCTGGATTCGGATTGCTTGCTGCAGGGATAAGCTACAACTCGGCCGGGACAACAGTCACGATACCTGTGCTGCTCCTGCTCATCTGCGCTTTCGCGGTTATACTTATACTGATAAGCATGGTCTACAGGAACAGCACTGTCGGCATCCTCTACTTGGCTATAGCAGCGCCGCTCATGTTCGCCGGCTTTTCAGAAGTCAAGTACCTGCCGCACCTCGCTGTCGCATTCATAATATTGTTCTGCATTGTTATCGGTGAGACGCTCCTTCTTGCAGACAACGATTTCAGCCTAAAGAAGTATAGCAAGAACCTCTCTGCTATGGAAGTGAAGTACCCTGATTTCAAGAATGCGCTGAAGAATCATTCGAATTTCGCATATGCGATAATCGCTATTGCACTTTTCTTCATATCTCCAATAATAGCAATACTTGCGCTGCTCTCCATAATCGTGTTAGATAAGTCTATCACAAGCAAAACATATCTCTACGCGCTGATATTCCTTTTCATACTGATCGAGGGCGCAGGAATCGCGGTCAACCACCGCATCATGCTGGGAGAGTCAAGCGTCATGGTCCAGGCATTTACGGCTGCATACACATACTCATCAAATCCGGCTAACGCATGCACAATAATAGCCCAGCACGGTAACTCTGTTGGCAGCGACATGTTCTGCAACATAGTCCCGCCATATTGGCTCAACGCAATGTCATGGATAAAGCAGAATGTCGGTACAGGCGGATCGAGGGTACTGGCATGGTGGGACTATGGTGACTGGATAAACTGGTTCGGAAGCGCGTACGCTGTGCTAAGGGGTGACAACTCAGCTCCACCTGAGGACTACGCCACCGCAGCGCACCTGGTATTGGGTTCTACTGACGGCTACGGGCCGCAGTCTCTAGCCACATACATGAACGGCAACCAATCAAAGTATGTACTGCTTGACCAAGACCTCATTGCAAAGTGGCAGGCCCTAGATTTCCTTGCATGCGTCAATGCCGGGCAGACGTCCCGCGCATTCGCAATAGCCCAAGGCCAAGCGTCGAATCCACCCCAACCATACATACTTGGAACGTCTCAATGCGAGATCCAGCACGATCCACAGTTCGTTCTGATACCATTGGCTGCACTGCTGCCCACAAACCAGTCAGTGCAGAGCATATCATTCTACTGCAAGACGTCTAACGGAACAACACCGCTGATATCCTCGTATATAGTACAGGGGGCAAGCCTTTCGAACGAAACTGTATGTGTCAATTCTTCACCAAACGCAAAGGGCGTGCTTACCGTATACAACCAATCCGGAGGCAGGCTCAACGCGGTCATCCAATCAGCAGCCTACGAAGGTGTCGTCACAATTAGCAACATACAGTTTGTGGAGTACTTGCTGATCTACCTGCCAAACGGGCCGAACGATACAATAACCAATGCGCCTACAGGATTCTATAACTCAAACTTCTACAGAGGGTTCATACTAGGAGATCTTCCAGGATTCCATCAAGTATACCCATCAAACGCGCTTGGGATAAACTACGTCAACGGAACCTACCCTGTAAGGATATACGAACTGAACAACTTCACCGGACAATCGCCTCCGGTCACACCAAAGCCATCGTTTGTCAAGAACAACTTCACGATGCCCGGTTGAAGCCAACTCAATCTTTAATATTTGCTCATTTAATGTTTAGAGGGGCTCGTAGCTCAGCCTGGTCAGAGCGACGGTCTTATAAGCCGTAGGTCGTGAGTTCAAATCTCACCGGGCCCACTTTTTGTAACGCACGTGGCTTTCGGCCCCGCAAGCCCTGCATCTGTATATAACGTAACCCCTAGAGCTTGCAATCTTCGTGGTGCAGTTCAGTCCTGGCATGAGAAGATCGCCGCAGCCAGAGCATACCCTATTCTTTATTCTTGAAGGAAGGCCAACTTTATAGTGCGCCTGTATTCTCTTCATTATAGAAAGGTAGGAACCAACGAGTTTTGCGTCTTTCTGCTTCTCCGCAAGGCCAAAAAGTATCTCTATGCGCTCCTTTGCTATCTCTTTTATAAGGGAACGTCTGCCTTCCATGGAATCAAAGAAAATAGAAATGCCAAACAGCAACATGCTTTCCCGCCGTGGGCAGTACACGCATATCGTGAGCAGGCTTAGCTTCCAAGTTCGGTATGGGTTTGGGCGTTTCCCTACTCCTATTACCGTTTGACGTATCTATTAGACACCTATAATTTATATACTTTCTTGTCAAGCTAAAAGCGTGAAAGCCGCTCTACTTATAGGAGGGCAGAACAAGCGAATGGGCGCGCTTGCTGCGGACAAACCAAAACCTCTGATAGAGGTAGCCGGACGCCCTGTAATAGACTGGCAGGTCGACTGGATGAAGGCTAATGGTGTGGATTCTTTAGTGTTTCTCGTCGGGCGAAAAGGAGAAAAGGTAGTAGAACACGTTCAATCAAGGGGCAGCTGGGGCATTGACGTTGAGTACTCATATGATATAGACGGGGCGGATACGGGCGGTGCCATAAAGGGCGCAGAAAAGTATCTCAAAGATGAAAAGGCATTCTACATAGTAAACGCAGACACGCTAAGCGACATTCCATTGAAGAAGCTTAAACCAGGAAAATACATAGTCACTATGGCGCTAGCAAACGAGATCAGCCCATACGGGGTTGTCAGATCAAGGGGCACACACATAATAGAGTTCCTGGAAAAGCCCCTGCTAAAGAATGTCTGGGTGAACGCAGGCTATTTCGCAGCCACACCAGAAATATTCGAGCACCTTCCAGAGCGCGGTAACATCTCTTTGATAACATGGCCCAAGCTTATCGGCATGGGCAGAATGGGCTGCAAGAAGTTCAACGGCGCATACTGGCGCGATATAGGGACCCCAAAGGACGTAGATCTCGCTACAGAAGACATACAGAATGGCAAGCTCAAAACATGAATCATTTCTTTAGTTTTCTGCCTCCAAGGCACGAGGTGCACATTCCAGTTCTTTTATCATAGTGGTTCTCGCAGACCTTTTTTCCGCAAACGGCGCAGGTGTTGGAAGCAGGCATGCCACATACGTTGCATGGAGCAGTTACCTCTCTCATTTCACTACCTCTTTTGTTTGCCCAAAGTCCACAAAGCTCCCCAACAGCTCCCTGGCCCTTGCCATGGACAGGGGCTTCAGGCCTTTCTTCTTAGAATATGCGCATTGGTATCTTATGTAGCTATCGTTTATTTTCGTGTTTGGATCCAGCTCCTTGCACCTCTCTATATAGCCAGAGATGGTCTTGAAGGCATCGTCCTCGCTCATTCCCTTTATGTTTATCAAATACGGCGCCAACACAAGGTTCACTACCCTGTGGCGCACATCCGGTATTGGCGTTTGCAGCAGCTTGTCTATCCACGCAAGGCTGCCTCCTTTTGCAGACGTCTTTACGGTTACCACAGGCGGTCGTATAGACTTAGAGAATGCAAGCATCCTTTGCGGTATCATGGACTGTTTTATCGGCAAGCCCCGCATTATCTCCTTGTACATCGCATTCTTCAACAGGCCTGCCATCTCGTGTCTGTCAAGTATAACCGAACCCGAATGCAACCTGAAATTTGAAAGTTGGGAATCATGACCCATATTCTCAAGGAAGATCCTGAATCCAATCTTGAACTCGTGCTTATCTATCGTTACATCCAAACCTAGTTCGTTAGCTATTCGAACTACCTCATCATCGCTGCCATTCTCCATAGCGTCTTTCGACCTTCCAGCTTCTGCCGCAGCATATTTGGTTATCCCAATGCTGCTGTTCAGGCCGCTAACCAATATCCTTGCATACCCATAAGCCATAACATAATCGAGCTTTCCGTACTTGAGGTCCTTGTACTCCAATCTTCCCTTAGCGAACGCCTCCTCGAGCCTAGATTTTGCCATTCCTAGAATCCTATCCATACTTTGGTCCACACCGGCAGCTCCCTGCGATTCAACTACGAGCTTGGCCTCCTTCGAGAACGGGTACCTGTACGCGAACAGGAGTTGCTCCTCTGTATACATGCTACCGGTAGAATAGCAACGCCAAAATAAAAGAGCCTTATGCTTCCGAGGCTTTGCATTTTTAGCTCAAAAATATGAATGATAAAAATGCAAGTTTGATATTAAAAATGCAAAATTCTGATTAAAAATGCAAGAGGGCTTTTAAGTGCAAAGCCTGCTTCCGAGTAAGCTATAAATATCTGGAAAAGCCTCAGTTATATGATATTATGGTAGAAAGAGAACAAGCGCACGTTATACGAATGCCAGTTGCACCTAGAGCAGCGCAGAGGAATCAGGTCTCAGCAGTCATACGACAAGACAGCGCAAGCATAATCGAAGAAAGAATAGAAGCAGTCAGCATGATTGAGGGCAGGAGAAAACGCCAAAGGGTTGCAAACGAACTGTTTGATGGTATAATAGCTTCTGTTGATGAAAAGATACGCAACGACAGCCCCGAAGGGGCAATAGAGTTTCTTGTTGGGACCATGCGCGGCGTGCAGAGATCCCCAGACACATTCACTAAAACACAAATAGCTACCCTAGCAGAGAAATACGAGTTTGTTTCCGGGTACAGGAACCTAGTCAGGGATGTGCCTGTGATTGACGATGAGAGCGCAGGGGTTCTTTTCAGAATGTTCGATACTCTTGGTAGGCCAGAAGTAAGACCCGACGCCACCTTCACGGCCTTAATGCCGCTTTTCAGACGCCTCAAGAAAACTGCCGAGATGGCTCTAAGAGAAGGCAATCTCGAAGATGCTACACAGCAGGCAGAGCTAGCGTGGTATACTTACGGAAGGATCGCCAGATTGAACCCAAGCAAAAAGATTCCCGAACTATCTGAAGAACGTATTAATTTGGTGCTAGATTCTGCAGTGGACGGATATCTCGAACTCGGACGAAGAGCCAGAATTGCTGGCGAGGATATGGAAGCGTATGAGCATTACTCCAAGGCAAGGGTGCTCGCGCCCGCGTTGCCTAAAGGAGAGCGAGAGGCTACGGGCCAACCAGCGCAAGAACTATATGATCTGCTGGTGGGAAGAGATCCATCCAACGCAGCAAAGCTCAACGAGATAGCCAAGGACGTGAGAGCACGCCACGCAGAGCTGAGCGCACACGGTATACTCCGTTCTGAAGACTAGCATAATCTCTAATAGCTAAATCTATATAGTTTGGTCGATAAACTTCTTAGCGGGGGCTGTACGCTAACCTGGAAGACTTCCAGCCTCGGGCGCTGGATGTCCGAGTTCAAATCTCGGCAGCCCCATAAGAATTAGGTGCATTCAAATCCACCTCCAGAGCCGCAGCTTCGCCCCGTTGGGCAGCTCGGTGGGCAGACATAATCGCTAATTAGAACGCGATAACACTGATAGCAGGTGTAGTAAGGCTGTTGCGAAACTGTAGACTGATTTATTGTGGATGTTTTAGGAAAGTTAAGTACTATTGTCGTGTATGTAGAAGTAACAGTTGTTATGGTGTTCTGCGGTGCTGCAAACTGTCTAGCCGAAACATACGCATAGACCAAAATGGCTATAGCGAGTATAATGATAACCGCGCCTGCCAGATACCACTTCTGCCTTTTATTGTTTTTAGACATCTCTTATCCATCAAAGGCAAACAAGATAAAGCTTCCTTAATTTAGAAATTCAGTTTTGGACGTTATAAAAATCTTTACTTGGAAATACAAGTATGTCAGACCCTGAATCAAACACGAAGGATAGAGCATTAGATATCCACAAAAAATACAAGGGCAAAGTGGAAATAATCGGAAAGGCAGCGTTAAACGATAATGATGATCTTTCTTTGTTTTACACGCCCGGAGTAGCAGAAGTGAGCAATGCAATAAAATCTAATTTTGAAATGTCTTACGAATACACGAACAGGGCGAATACCGTTGCGATAATAAGCGACGGAACAAGGGTTTTGGGGCTTGGAGACATAGGACCGGAAGCAGGAATGCCAGTTCTTGAAGGAAAATCAATGCTTTTCAAGAAGTTTGGCGGCGTGGATGCAATTCCAATAGAAGTTGGATCAAAGGATGAAGAGGACATAATCAAATTCGCAAAGATGATAGAGCCTAGCGTAGGCGCAATAAACATAGAGGACATAGAGGTCCCAAAAGTGTTTAGGATAACAAAGAGGCTAAAAAATGAGCTCAAAATACCAGTATTCCATGATGATAGGGAGGGGACAGCCATAGTTGTAAGAGCTGCGCTGATGAATGCGCTTGCCGTTGTCGGAAAGAAACCTAAGTCAGTGAAAATAGTTGTAAATGGCTCTGGCTCAGCAGGGCTGGGAATAGTTGAGATACTCGAAGCATCTTCTATTGGGGAGATGGTAGTCTGCGATACCGCAGGTGCAATATACGAAGGAAGGAAAAACAACATGAATGAATTCAAAGAATGGATAGCAAAGACAACCAACAGAAAGATGGAGACTGGAGACCTGCTAAATGCAGTTAAAGGGGCAGACGTCCTTATCGGAGTTTCAAACAAAGGTGCATTTACAAAAGAAATGATTCAGCAAATGAACAAAGACCCGATAGTTTTTGCGCTTGCCAATCCGATATCCGAAATAGACTACAATGATGCCAAGGCTGCCGGAGCGAACATAGTAGCTACAGGCAGAAGCGACAGACCTAACCAGGTAAACAATTACCTCTCATTCCCGGGGTTCTTCAGGGGCATGCTCTCTTCGATGGCTTCAAAAGTGACTGACAGCATGGTTCTTGCTGCGAGCGATGCGATAGCCTCTTCGGTAAAGAAATCACAGAGATCGGCCGATTACATAATACCAAAGTTCTATAATCTCAGAGACTACACGGCATTAGCCGTCAGGATAGCCGTAAGCGTAGCCGAGGCTGCTGTGAAATCCGGAGTTGCTAGGACGCGCTTCGATAGAGATGAGATAAAAAAGGAGACAAAAATGCTGCTTTCAAGGTACAGCAAGATCGAGAAGACCACAGACAGACTTAACAAAAAATATCAGTGATTGGATGGAGATGCACGATTACGACATCGTCATCTTAGGCAGCGGCATAGCTGGACTAACAGCAGCGATACACGCAAGCAAGAGCATAGGCGAGAAGAAGAGGATCGCTGTGATATCTAAGCTCCATCTAATGAGGAGCCATTCTATAGCTGCCGAAGGAGGCATATCTGGTGTTCTCTACCCTGGAAAACACGACGATTCATACGAACTGCATGGCTACGACACAGCAAAAGGATCCGATTACCTTGCAGACCAGGATGCAATAGAAACACTTGTCAAGAACGCACCAAAAGAAATACGGTTCTTCGAGCACCTTGGTGTCCCCTGGACAAGAGAATCAAACGGCAGCATACTCCCAAGAGCGTTCGGAGGGATGAGCGTGAAAAGGACCGCATTTGCAGAGGACAAGACAGGGTTCTTCATGATGCGTGCACTTTATGACACTCTTCTAAGCCTTGACAACGTTGACAGGTTTCACGAGCATTTCATAACATCTATGCTAGTCAGAGATAACAGATTTGCCGGACTATTCGGAATCGATCTAGCTACTGGCAACACAAAGCTCTTCACAGCAAAAAGCTGCATAATAGCAACAGGCGGGCATTCCAGAATATACGGATTTACTACTACATCGCACTCCTCCACCGGCGATGGGACCGCGCTAGCCTACAAGGCAGGTCTTCCTCTCAAAGACATGGAGTTCGTCCAGTTTCATCCAACCGCTCTTGTCCCCAGTGGAATTCTTATAACAGAAGCAGCAAGAGGCGAAGGCGGATATCTGAAGAATGCAAAAGGCGAGCGATTCATGAAAAGATATGCAAAATCCGTAATGGAGCTAGCCCCAAGGGACATAGTATCTAGAGCAATAACAACCGAGATAGCAAACGGCAGGGGCGTAACGCAAGAGGGTGTCGACACTAAGTGTGTCTATCTTGATCTACGTCATTTAGGCGGCGATGTACTTGATGAGAGATTGCCAATGATAAAAGATATCACAATAAAGACACTGGGTCTTGACCCGGCAGAAGAACAGATTCCAGTCAGGCCTGCAGCGCACTTCACTATGGGCGGAATACATACAAACCTAGATGGGAATGTAGTCTCATACAACCTAAAGGATCTTGTCGGAGGACTATACGCTATAGGGGAATGTGGTTGTGTCAATGTGCACGGCGCCAACAGACTAGGCAGCAACTCACTGAGCGAATGCGCAGTATGGGGTAGAATTGCCGGAATCGCTGCATCGAAGTATATAAAACTCGGCCACAAGGCCAGGTCCCAAAGCGAAATAAGAAAGTTCGCCGAATCTGCAGAAGAAGAGCTAAACGAAATTGCAGATAGCGAGGGAAGCATAGACCCGTATACAATAAGAGAGCAGCTCCACAGCATAATGGAAGAGCACGTGCACATTTTCCGTAACAAAAAAGGGCTCAACGAAGCCAGGAAGAAAATGCAGAGGGTAAAAAGAATGTACAAGGATGTCTACGTTTCTGATAAAGGCAAGATCTTCAACACAAACCTAAGAGATGCGTTGGAAATAGGCAACCTCGTCGAACTCGCAGATGTAACAATCAGGTGTGCAATCGGCAGGAAAGAGAGCAGGGGCGCGCACACCAGAGCGGACCACAGGAAAAGGGATGATAAGCACTGGCTCAAGCATACAATAGCAAAGAACGTAAAAGGCAATATAGAGATATCATACCTGCCGGTCACAATCACAAAATGGCAGCCAAAGCCTAGGGAATACTAGTGGTGCAATGGACAAGCAGCTTTATGACGCGCGCGGCAAGCAAAGCAGCATAGGCAGGCTGATCGCTTTTGACAGGGAAGCATATGTCCACATGCTCTTCTATAGAGTACTGATAATACTATCGATAATAGCGGCTGCCATCTTCGTGCTTTACTATCTTTTTGGTATACCGAGCATAATCTTCGAGCTGATGTTCGTCCTGGTGTGGATATTCTTTACCCCGCAGGTGTACGAGACATCCAAGGGAATATCCATAATGGCGACCAAAGGACTTGTTTTCGGATATCTGAGCAAATCTTACATGAAAACTGCCGAGAAGTA
>JAJYIZ010000009.1 GCA_021789815.1 Microcaldota archaeon | reverse complement strand
AAGAATATGGAGAGCTGCAGCATGCTCGGAGTTTCATCTCTGGTAGTTCATATGGGATCCCACCTTGGCAAAGGGGAGCAACACGGAAGGAAGACAATAATAGATACAATAAGTAGGGCCCTTGACAGCGAACCAAAAACAGTGCTTCTGCTTGAGAATTCATCAGGATACAAGAACAGCATGGGTTCCAAGTTCGACGAGACAGGTTACATAATAGATTCTGTAGGCTCTGATAGAGTTGGCGTATGCCTTGACACATGCCATGCGTTCGCTGCAGGCTATGACCTTCGCACAGCAGAGAGTATAGACAAAGTCTGCAGTGAATTCGATTCAAATATAGATTTCAAACGACTCGGATTGGTGCACCTGAATGACGCAAAGTATGATCTCGGGAGTGGTCTAGACAGGCATTGGCATATAGGTCAAGGAAACATCGGTGCTGATGGTTTCAGAGAGCTCTTCAGGAACAGGTATTTCCATAACAGATGCTTTGTTATGGAGACTCCGATAAACGAGCATGGAAACGAGATAACGAACATGAAAAACGCAAGAAAGCTCGCAGCAGAGGCTCTAGGGAGAGATTCTGTTTATTAGCCTTGGGAATGGTACAGCATCGCGTATGTGCTCGAGGTTCAGCATCCACTTTATCATCCTCTCCATTCCTATGCCAAAACCTGCGTGCGGAACAGAGCCGTATCTTCTAAGATCTATCCACCATGAGTACTTCTTCCTGTCGAACTTGACACCCTGCGCCCTCTCTACCTCGTCCATCCTCCTTATCAGCTCATCGTAAACCCACACACGCTCGCTGCTGCTTGTGAGTTCTCCGTGTCCGTGGGGTGCCTGCATGTCAGCTGCCATAACAGTTCTCTCGTCCTTCGGGTTGATCGACGCATAGAAGGCCTTCAATTCCTTTGGCCACGCATAGACAAATATCGGTTTGTCTTCGTGCTCTGTAAGCAGCCTCTCCTCCTCGACTCCAAGATCGTCACCCCATTTCTTCTTTGAGCCTTTCTGCTGTATGATATCAATTGCTTTATCGTAGGTTATCCGTTTGAACGGAGGTTTCACCTTCAGCAAAGATTCCTTCTCTACGCCCAATGCCTTAAGCACATCCTCGTCCTTTGCAAGCTTGCTTGCAACGCTCGATACAAGATTCTCTTGCAGCTTCATTATATCATCAAGGTTGTAGTATGCTGCCTCTGGTTCTAGATGCCAGTACTCTGTCAGGTGCTTTGTTGTCCTCGATTTCTCGGCCCTGTAAGAAGGTGCAAACGTATATACTTTCTCAAGTACTGGGACCATAGCTTCTCCGTAGAGCTGCGATGACTCTGTAAGGAAGACCTTCTGGCCAAAGTAGTCTACCTCGAACATGCTTGCGCCGGTTTCCCCTCCAGCGTTTGTTATCAATGGTGGTGAAACCTCAAAGAAGCCCTCCTTGTCCATGAAATCTCTTGCGTATCTGAAGATGAATGCCCTGGCCTTCATTATGTTCGTCATCTTCTGGCTCCTGAGCCAGAGGTGCCTGACATCCATAAGGAACTCCGCGCTCTGATATTCTGTGATAGGAAACTGCTCCCCGCTGTGCACTACCATTAGGTCTTCTACATCCAGCTCTACCCCGCCCGGAGCCCTCTCGTCCTTTCTTGGTTTTCCTTTTATTATTATGCTAGATTCAAGGTAAGCCTTGTCAAGAGCCCCCCATTCCTCTTCCCCAACCTTTGCCTTGTCTATGACACACTGAACCGTTCCTGAAACGTCTCTTATGATTGCAAAGGACTTGCCACCGCTGCTCCTCTTCCTGTAGATCCAGCCGCGTATTGTCATGCTCTTGCCTGTGCTAGACAATGCCTTGCTTATCGGTACTGTCTTAGCAGATATCTTCATAGAAACACATATCTCTTAATTGCAAAGCTTTTATTCGTTATCTGCACTACACAAAAGCTATAACAAATGCAGCTACAATGAAACCAGAAGCGATTATTATAGGGCTGAGCACCCTGGCGCGGCTCACAACGGTCTTTGTCATGTCAAGGATTATGTCACCTACCTCGGGCCCCCATACTGGGAATCTGTTCATCATCACTCTTTTATGATAGAATCTTACGGGTCCTATGTCGGCCAGGGCCTTTCCTACAGCCTGATCTATCAATGGTTTGAGAGACTTGAACTTTGTGTATCTGCCAAGTACGTTCTCGGCAGTGTATTCCAATGAATTAACAGCATGCGTGTCTGTCGTGTAGACCTCTGCGTGTATCCTGTATTTCTTCTTTATGTAAGAGATTATCTCGCTCCTCAAAGACGGTAACAGATTGTTTGAATTGAAGTGGAAGATCGCATACTTGAAATTGCCGAAAGAGAAGATTGCTACATTAAGGTTGCCTTGAGCAAGGTCCTTCGGAGCTCCAAGAGCATTGTAAGCCTCTACGCTGTGCACGCCGACGCGTGCGACGCCCCTGTGCTTCTCTTTCATAGAATCTATAGCCTTCACGTAGTCCTTCATGGCCTTTGAGTCGAACCTGACTCCATCCAGCTCGCTCTTCGGTGCACTCTCGTACCTTGAATTATGCGCGTCTATTATAATGGATTCGCCGTACTTCCTTGCAAGTGTCTTCTTGAAGAGCGTGGCAGAGTCGAAGGCTATGTCCTCTGTCACGTACGGCGCCCTTGTGAATGTCACGATAGACCAGCCCCCAAGAGCAAGGCGTATTACTCTGCAATTAAGATGCGAGCCCTCAGAATATGACATAGTGCCCTTTAGCTGTGTGCCTTTCACAACCCCGTTATCGAGCGCGGCCTGCACCCTGCTTATCTGGCTTGTAGATATTGGATTCCTGTCTGCTGTCACTGCGGTGTGCATTATGAAACCGCTTGCCATGTATTTTTTCCTTACTCGCTCTTCCAGCAGATACGGGAAGTTGCTCGCTCCAAGGCTTCCCGCAGGTCCATAATGTATCTCTGGTATGAAAAGCACAGCCTTTGTTCTGCTCCCGTTCTTTATTACAAACGTGTTTGTCTCCACATCTGGCTTTATCCCGAGCTTCGTGTTGAATGACAAAGCAGTATTTATGTCGAAGAGCCAGTTCTGCAGCATAGTTGAGAAAACATCCACGCCGCTAGTGCCCAGATTCTTCTTCAACGGCCTGTCGAACATGAAGAGGAGCATGTAGCTCACTATTACAAAGATGAGTATTCCTACATAGAGCTTGAAAAGAATGACCGGAAAAGGGCTGTTGAGCGAGAAGATGAACCTGCTAGCCACAAAGAAGAGTATTATGTTAAGGGTAGGCTGAGCAAGCGCGAAGATCAGGGCGCGCTTCCTGAAGCCCAATACGACCTTATTTATGAAAAACCACCAGCCGAAGATGCTTGCATCTCCGACAATTAGTGCTACAGCTGCTGCACCGGGCGCAAGCACCTGGAGCACGCTACCCAGAAGGAAGAAGACAGAGTACGATGCTGCACCGATGATCGCTATGAAGAGTGTATGCTTTACGCTTATGATGTGCCTCGTCGCCTTTACTATAAATACAGTAAGCACCGCAGGCAGCAGTATCGCTATGCTTCCTGCTAGCGTCCCGTTAAGCAGAACGGTCGCGAAAGGCCTGCTGCCAATAAGATTATAATGCAATATCGCAACAGAGACCATGCCTACTACTGCGCTCATGACAAAGAGAGCAACAAAGAGTATGGCCGTATTTGGCAGTTTTTTTGAGAATATGTCAGAATACTTCGATATGCTCTTGTCATCGGCCATCAAAACACGTTGGCTTACTTACCGAACCTTCTCTGACGCTTGTTGAAGTTCTCTATGGCCCTCTTGAGGTCGTCGCGTCCAAAATCAGGCCAGCTCTTCTTGGCAAAGTACAATTCTGAGTAGCTCGACTGCCACGGCAGGAATCCAGAGGTGCGCCGCTCGCCAGAAGTCCTTATTATCAGATCTACATCTGGAACATCGGCTGTCATGAGCCTTGATTTAATCGTATCTGTATCAATGCGCTTGACGTTCTCGGAACTGAGGCTCCTCACGGCCTGTGCTATGTCATCTCTGCCGCCATAACCTACGAGCAGGTTTATAGAAAGATCCTTGTACATCTGGGTCTGCCTCTCAACAGCCCTTAATGCATCCTTCAGTTTGCTGGGCAGCAGAGACATGTTCCCTATTATCTTGACATTTGCCTTGTTGTCCTGCAGCAGTTTTAGTATGCGCTTGCTGTGCGCGGCCTTTCCATAGAGCCTGTAGAGCAGTCCTATCTCGCCCTTTGTTCTTTCGGATATGTTCTCCTTTGAGAGCGCCCAGATAGAGACTGTCTTTACGCCAAAGTTCTTGGCCCATATGCAGACATCTATGACCTTGTCTATTCCTACATTGTAGCCCATCTGAAGGTTTAGCCTGTTCGCATGTGCCCACCTCCTGTTTCCATCAGGAATAATCGCTATGTGGAGGGGTGCGACGCTTTCCCTGGTTTTTCTTTTTGCAGTCATAAGTATCGGTTTCATGCTGGAGTCTGACATTACGGGTTGTCCACTCCTATACTTATAAAAATGTAAGACATAAAACTATAAATATAGTGTGTTCATGTCTGATTTTGAGGCCTCATATATCAACTCTATAGAAGAGATTGTAGGCAACAGGCCCGCAGTCGACTACCTGAAGAAATTTGCTCTTGATGTTGACAACGGAATAAGGAGAAGGCCGGTCCTGCTGCACGGCCCTTCAGGCACAGGAAAGACGATCACAGCGCACATGCTTGCAAAGTGGCGGGGTTGGAACCTTATAGAGATGAGCGCCAGCGATTATCGTGATGGAGAAGCCATAGAGAAGAGGCTGCATGTATCGTCAGGAACAAGAAGCCTGTTCGGCAAGACAAACGTTGTGCTGCTGGACGAGATAGATGAACTGTCTGGAAGGCACGACGAAGGTGCAGCATCTGCAATAAACAAGCTAATTTCTGAATCAAAGAGCCCAATAATCCTGATAGCCAACAACATGTGGGACCAGGCGATTACTTTCCTTAGGGGCAAAACAGACAACGTGGAATTCAAGAAACTGACAAACCCAGACATTTCAATAATACTGCAGAACGCAGCTGCAAAGCTGGGCGAGAATGTCGACAAAAAGATAATAGAGGGAATAGCTGCAAGGTCTGCGGGCGACGCAAGGAGCGCACTGAACGACCTTTTTGTCATGGTTGGTTCTGGAGAGGATATGCTAGACTCGATAGGCATGCGGGACAGGAAGTCTGACATATTCTCTGTCCTAGACAAGATATTCATGTCAAATACTCTTGCCGCTCCGCTTAGGGCAATCTCTACATCGGATGTCGACAACGAGATGCTGATAAAGTGGATAGATGAGAATATCCCATACAGGTACAGCCAAAAGAACGATCTGAGCGAGGCGTACAACGCATTGGCTGACGCCACCAAGTTCTCAACAAGAGCTTCAAGGAAGCAGTACTACACATACTGGCGATACATGAACGCGCTCATGTCCGGCGGAGTTGCGCTATCAAAGAGCAGCTACCCAGACAGCAGAAGAAGATACTCATTCCCGAAGGTGATATCCACGCTCAGTACATCAAAAGCAGATAGGAGCACAGCCAATGTCCTGGCCAAGAAGCTGCAGAAGAGGGTGCACCAGAGCCTTAGAGAAATAAAATCCAGCATACTGCCACTTGTATCTATGATGGCGAAGGCCGCGTATGCGCAGGACAAAGATCAAGTCTACGATTTCTTTGCATCGAGGTTCGACATGACAGACAAGGAAGTAGACAGCATAATGGCGCTCACAGCTTAGCCCCGAGCTCTATAAGAAGGAGGTCAACCACCTTTTTGGGCTGCCCGTTCTTCACCTTTATGCTTGCAGCTTCGTTGTGTCCACCGCCGGATTCCACATACTCTGACTCTTTCACAAGCCTGTCTATGATCTTCAGTATGCCTACTGCACCGGATATCTCTTTCGACATTCTGATGGTAACATAGCTCCCATAATGGAGTACCGTTATTGTATTCATTCCGTTGATCTCTTCAAGTCGTTCCTGCAGCCTTGAGCTATACCTCCCAGGTAGTGGGTAACCCAGATCGTTCTTGGGGATGAGTCCAAACTCTAGGACGAATGCTGTTATGCTCTTGCCGCATCTGTAGGATTTCACGCTCCTTACCCCAAGATCGAGCATCTCGTTCATTGTGCTCGATGCTGTGTAGAATATTTCATCTGCCCTTTCCTTGTTCTTGAGCACAGAGTCTATGTAGCTGGGAGTAAGCTTTGCTATTCCTGACTCGGGGCGGCCGGCCACGTTTGTGAGATAGTCGAGTATCACGGCATCGTGCATGCCGGCTTTGTCCTTGCGATCCGCATAGGAACTGAAGTCGCTTATCATAGATGCGGTGCGCATGTCCTGCGTATGTACTCTGCAAAGGGATTCTGCAAAGAGAGAAGCGAGCAGCCCTGCATTGAAGTTTGTATCCGAGCCGTATTCCCATGGATTGATGTACTTTGATGTTTTTTCTTTTGGAAATCCTTTGTACATAGGGTGATGGTCGAGCATCAGGAGTTTGAACTTCTTCGAAGATTCGCTTATGGAATGCTCGCTGCCTGGTGCTGTGCCGAAGTCTATTATCAAAACCAGGGGGCTTTCCATGCTCTCAAAGTTTTTCATCTCTAGGCAATCCGCATAGAAAGACTCTGGGTCGTATTCTACACCCCTGTGCATGACCCACGATATTCCTCTTCTCCCAATCATAATATTCTCATCGATCTTGGAGAGCGCCCTATAGAGAGAAACGGCACCGCTGGAGCCGTCTCCGTCATGGTGGAATCTTACTATGACCGGCGCGCCAGAGATGTAGGCTCTGGCAAATGTCTCGCACGCCTCCTGAATGTCGTTTGACATATCGGCGAACGCTCTGCCGTATGCCTTCCCGCTGTCCTCCTCCTTTATGCCTTCTATGTTCTGCTTCATCTGCAATGACCTGACCAGATGCGCAATTCTCTTCTCGTAATCCTCCTTCGATGTCTTGCCCTTTGTCTCTACAGACTCTATCACGTCATCTTCAATGCTCTTGACAAGTACGACGTCTCCGAGTTCCAGAAGCAGCCTGCTCTTCGCATTTATTGCCTTTGTGGAAAGTATAGTGTAGACATTGTTCCTTCTATCCGGAGCAACCTTGATAGAAGACACTATTCCCTCGTAATTTACTTCCATACAAAACGCTTATGAAGTTGAATTTGTCAAGCTTGCCTCGCAGGCAGACCTTACGGTGAGATTGCTTATATAGTTGCAGAACAGGCTGTTCTTGTACTTTGTGGCCAGAGCGGCGTAGCATGCGTACTTGTACTGCCCATTTGGTATCATGCCGCATATTGAGACGTTATCCTGCTGTGTGGCAACATAGGTGTAGAGCGCATACACGCATATCAGCTGTATGCTGCTCTGCTGCCCGCTGCATATCGTGCTTACGTTCTGGAGCGTAATGCTGTTCGCGTTGGCTGTTATGTTTATCTGGGTGCCTGTAGAGAACACGGACCTGCAAACTGTGTTGAGGGTTCCTGTGACAGAATTGCATAATGACTGGTTGTATTTGAGCAAGGCAAGGTTGTAGTTGCAGTAGTTCTGCGGGCTGGTGTCCAAGAATGGTATGACATAGGCCGTCCTGTTCGCTCCTAGAAGGCGATTGCTCGATTGCTCCATGTATTGGATAATGCTCGCATTTGGCGTCGAAGGAAGGCGATTGCAGTATGTTACATTCCTGAAGAGAACAGCAGTGTTGTAGTATGTCCTTGAGGAGCAGCCAGACCTGAGGCTGGCATTCGTTATAGCGTTGCAGACGCTTATCTGGCTGAAGTTCTCTGCACCGGCTACACCATAAAGGCACGCAGATTGATACTGGCTAGAGAGAGCGCTGCAGTAGGCAGTGCTGTGCTGCGCCTCGCCGAAGTACGTGAGGCATTGCGCATGCGTTGAATTGTCCGATATGCTTGAGCACAATGTCACATTGTTCCTTAGCAAAGCGACATTTGATATGCACTGACCGCGCTCGGACTGCTGCAGGTAGCTGCAGATGCTTGCATTCCTTGTGCTGTTTGCTAGGGCAAGCAGGCATGTAGATTTCTGCTGTGATACAACAATGTTGGTGCACCTGCTTAGAGGCGTCCCCGCAGACATAACAACAAGAACAACCACAGCAGCGATTCCCAAAACAATAGTTATTGCCGCAAGAGCGACCATCCTTTCCGTATGGCTTGTACCCATATTCGGTCTGGACCTGCTTGGGTCCCTGCTGTCTATTATCTTCATAAAAGCAACCTAGGCTTCGCTGATTGTGAAGACCCTGAAGCCCTTGTTGGTTATTTCGTAAGGAGCGAAAGATAGGCTATGGTTGGATCCGCGCATTTTCACTACTTCTATGCTGAAGATGCGCTTGTCCTCTTCAAGGTCTTGATACATCACAAGCGTTCCATCGAAAACGAACGCTTCCGGGCCGAAGCTCGCTTCTTTCCTGTTCGTGTGCTCTAGTTCAAGAGTTAGCAGGCTCGTTACCCCGAGCTTCTTAAGGCTGAGCGCCAGCGCAAGCATGTACCTTCTATAAAGGTTCGGCTTGCTGAATACGAGCTTGACAAGCGAAAGCGAGTCTATGACAATGCACTTGGCGTTGTTCGCGCGCACCACCTCTTCTATCGATGATATAACGCTACCAAAAGAGTACGCTTCCGATTCTGTGCTGGAGTGCATCTTTGATGATACGTCTGCTCCGTCGACCACAAGCAGGTTCTTCTCCATAAGCGCATCTACATCAGAGAAGGAGGGAAACGCTTTCTTGAAGTTGTTCACAACAACATTCTCCTGTTCCTCGAAAGCTATGAAAGCACAGGGTATCCCGCGTTTCGCCATATGGTAAATTATCTCAAAGCACATGAGCGTTTTGCCGCAGCCCGGTCCTCCGCTCACAACCACCTGGTTGCCTGCCGGTATTCCTCCATACAAAAGGGCGTCGAGCCCCTCTATGCCGGTTGGAATATGGTCTTCAGCATTCTCTTTTTCAGCCAATCGCAACACCAGACATTAAAATACAGGTTTACTATTTAATAAGCTTTGTTGGAGAAGTATACGCAAGGCTAAATACTTTTACACGATATAATCTGGGGGCGAAGATGAAGAAGAAGTTTCTGTATATAGGTCTAGCACTTATAGTAGCCGCTTTTGCTGTTCTGCTGATTGCAGGCAGCGTGCTCACATCGGCTGTAAGCGGGCTCTTCAACCAGAAGAACGTCTCGATAGGCAGCATGTCCTTCTCGTCCGTGCCGATCACCATAACGAGCAATTCCCTGCTCTTCGGAGGCGTGGGAAGCGACAGGCCAATCAACTTCTATCTCTTCAATTCAAGCGGATTCGGCAGATGGTCTAGCGACATGGGCTCTAGCAACACCCCGACAGGCTACAGGTTTGCGATTTCGTTAGAGGGCAACGGTCTCATATACGGTTATCATGATACCGTCTCAGGGACCTTCCCGTACTCAAGCGGGATAGGCAACAGAACGCCGTTCTATCAGACTAACATAACCCACGCAATGCCCGGCACGTACTACGCTGTTGTGGACAACACTAACGGAAGCGCATCCTCGAACACGAGCATAAAGGCCACTGTAGTGTATCCATCTGGTGCAAGCTACACATCTAATGCAGGATCCGCAATAGGCATAATCGCTGCTGGCTTCGGGTTCTTTATTATGCTTATAGCTGGAATAGCCTTCATAGCGTACGGCTTCTGGAAGAAAACCCCAGTGGTAACGACAGAGGGCCAGCCGTCTATGCAGAAAACCCAGCAATCCAAGAAAGAAGCGACCGACATGACGAGCGAGCAGGTAGACCAACTATATAAAAGCATTAAAAAGAAATCAAAACAAGGTAAGTGATTATGGAAGAGCTCAGGGAAAAGATAGCAGGCGAAATAGCCTTGTCGGACAGCCCCGGAAGCGCAATGAAGAAGTGGAGGGAGCTATTCGGAATAACGCAGGTAGAGCTCGCGAAGCAGATCAAGATTTCTACTTCAACTATAAGCGACTATGAGAGCAACAGGAGGATGAGCCCAGGCGTAGGCGTAATAAAGAGGTTCGTTGACGCGCTCTTCGCAATAGACGAAGAGAAGGGCAGCACTGTTGTGCAGGGTCTGGAGAAACTTTCACCAAAGAGAAGCGAAGAGAAGTTCTACACAGTTCATGACTTCGCGGCCCCGATAAGCGGCATAGATTTCAACAGAGTAATAGAAGGAAAGATTATAGCAAACCCAAGTTATCTCGATGCGGTTAGGCTTTTCGGTTACACGACGGTAGATAGCCTGAAGGTCATACTCGAAATGTCACCATCAGAGTACCCGAAGCTCTTCGGGTCAACGCTAGAAAGAGCATTCCTTTTTGACAGGGTATCTACCGGCAGATCTCCAATGGTCGTGATAAGGGTAGCACCAATAAAGCCGAAGCTGGTCGTCCTTCATGGGATAACGACCATAGACAAGCTCGCGATAAAGATCGCGCAGATAGAGAAGATACCACTCCTTACTACAAAACTAGATATGGAAGAGATCCACGCAAGGCTGAATAAGATTTAGGTGTTAGAACGCGTTTTGATAAGATAGTTGCATTGGCCATCCCCGATTTTTATCTTGATGCAGAGTATTGGAAGAAGATAGATTCGTTGTGCACCAAAAGAGTTTCTGTTTCTAAGGACGATCCCAAAATGAAAGAGCAACTTAAAGATGCAGATTGCGTGCTGGTCAATCCGTTTGGATTTGTCATGGATAAGAGTATCATAGACATGGCCCCACATCTGAAATTCATTGACGTACTTGCTACTGCATACGGCAAGGTCGACACAGTGCATGCCAAAAAGAAAGGGATAACAGTTTCGAACATTCCTGGCTATAGTACAGAGTCTGTTGCCGAATTCGTTTTTGGTATACTGCTCGAGCATCTCAGAGAAATAGAAAGAGCAAAACAACAGGGAAGGAAAGGGCCGTATTCTGAGGTTGGTTACCAGGCGACAGAGATAAAAGGGAAAATATTTGGTGTTTTTGGTACAGGTCGTATAGGGTTAAGAGTCGCAGAACTTGCTAATGCCTTCGGAGCTGACACGCGATACTACTCAAGACAGAGAAAGAAAGAGCTTGAAAAGTTAGGGATCAAATACGAAGAGCCTGACGCTCTACTCGAGAAGTGCGATATTATATCCTTGCATTTTGCTTTGGCAAAGGAAACAGAAAATTTCCTGAACTCAGAGAGAATAAAAAAATTAAAGAAAAGTGTTATTGTAATCAACCTTGCGCCTGTGGAATTTGTAGATTACGATGCATTAGAAGAAAGGTTAAAGAAAGGAGAACTAACCTATGTGTTTGACCACTCTGATGAGATGCCGGAACCGGTAATTAAAAGGCTCTCTAAATACAAAAACTTCATTGCTTACCCTCCAATCGCCTACATATCAAAAGAAGCAAGGATAGCAAAGCAGGAAATTTTCATTGAAAACATTAAAGGTTTCTTGAAAGGAGCCCCCACAAATAAGGTCAACTAACCCCAGACATCAGCGCTTATTCTTTGTGTAGGAACATTTAGTGCAGCTAGGGCATCCTTCACGGCCTTTACGAACGTCAGTGGTCCGCATATGTAGCACATTCTTTCGCTAAAATCTGGTGCATACTTCTGTACCATAGCTGCATCTATGTGGCCCGTCTGGCCTGCCCAGCCATCTCCGGGAGCAGGCCTTGTAACCGTTACTGTTGTTTTGAGCTTGAGCCGTTGCGCCAACTCTGCAAGTTCATCTTTCTTTATTATTTCTGTAGGGAACTTTATGCTGTAGAGCATTACTGCGTCTGTGCTTGCATTCACGACCTTCATGTGCCTCAGCATTGACATGAATGGTGCAAGCCCTGTACCGCCTGCGAGGAAGAGCACCTTGCTGTCCTTTGCAGGGTCGAACCTGAACTGGCCGCTAGGACCCTTGAGTATGAAAGGATCCCCAATTTCGACATCACAGAAGTGAGACCTGCCTATATGCTCTCCGTGCGTAGGGTTCTTTATCACAAAGAACTGCATATCCGATGATGATGGATCCGATGCTATAGACAGAGCTCTTGCCACGTATCTCTGGCCTGTACTCTTATCAACACCAGATACCATCATGAACATTCCAGGGTCAAACGCGTTGGGTTTGCCGTCCTCCGGCTTCATTCCGATTATGATTACCTCTGGGGTTTCATCCTTCTTTTCGGAAACGAAGTACTTTCTCTCAACTACTGGATAGGTCGCCATATGATCAGCTAATCCCTTACGATTTTTTCGTTTATTGCATCATGGAGCATTATCGAATAATGCTCTGGAAATATGTTAACGTAAAGTTTTACACTCTTTCTATTTAAATAAGATGGGAATTTCAGGTCCCTTCTTGTCAGCAGGTTCTGCACAGCGTCTTTCGCGTTCTTGAACTTTGGCTTTTCGATTGATACCAATCTGTCTCCATCAAAGAACGCATACGTTTTTGAGTGTGCCTCTATGAATGGCTCTGCAGCGCTCAGTATAAGCGCGCTCGGTCCCCTGACGAGCGAAGACCTGTTTGTTGAATTGCTCATCAAGAAAGCGACTATTGCGCTCCTATCTGTTATGTACTGGAATGAAAGGGTAGGTCCGAAGTTCATGCGCTCAAGATGCTGTATCATCTGCATCCTGAGTCTTTTGAGCTGCTGCCAGAGTATGTCTTCTGTCATGTCCGGCAACCTGAACGCAAGCAGGTATATGTCAACACCAAGAAAGTCCTCAAGTTTCTTTATTGCTGCTACTGTATTGTCGTGCGAATGCCCCCTTGTGTAGAAGGTATGAATATTGGGGTTCTTTAGAAATGCTCTTGCTCCCAGCATCGCCTTTGCGATCGACTCCTTTGACACGTTCGCCGCAACATTCCTGTTCCTGTCTGTAGGATCTATAACAATAAACTCGCTGTTGAATCTCTTTGTCAGTTCCCTTACGTTCTTGACATCTTGGCCTTTGTTTATCGGATCTAAAACAGATGGCAGTTTTAAGCTCGAGAAACGCTCAAGGAAGTTTATGAAAGAACCATAATGGTATACTATAAGCTCACAGAGGTAGCCTGAAAAGCCTTCAACGCGTGCCTCTGCGCCATAGATGTCTCTTGAATTCAGGAATGTCTTCAGTATCCTTACATCGTTCCTCTGCTTCTCTGAAAGCTTTGTGTTGATGAACTCATTGTGGAGCTGTGTTCTGTCAACAGCGCTTCCCATCTCCTCTGCCCTGCTTATCTTGAAAGCAGGCACAATGTCTGCTGTTGCATTTATGTCACCAAGGAATACTCTTACATACGGATGTTCCGCATATTTTATCTCGTATGATTCCTTCATTTTCTTGTTGACTATCCTTTTTCCTATCCTGAGACCCTCTGCTTCCATCTTTTCTTCTTTCATAGTCTTTGGAAACAGAAGGAAGATGTCTATGTCAGAGCTGCCGCGAACCTGTGTGCCCCTAGCCACAGAACCTGCAAGTATTATATCAACATTCCTTGGAGCAGCTTGCTTGAGCCTGCCCATGAGCTCGTTAGAACGCGCTGTAAGCGCTCTTATTTCTGTGGGAGTTGGCTTGACGGCCATCAGGACTTCGTGCAGCACCTTTTCTATCTTTGCCTTTTTGCTTTCGCCGAGCACGGGCTTGTGCTGCTTCACAGAATCAATAACAATATAATAATAAGCCTTAAATACTTGGTATCATCGCGGGCTCGTAGTATAGTAGTAAAATACCCCGTTCGCAACGGGGAGTCGCGGGTGCGATTCCCGCCGAGTCCACCATTAAGAAATGAATAAATAGGTTGCTTGTGTCACGCTATAGTGCCTGCATGCCCGTGAACATAACAGACAAGGTCAAGAATGTAATAAAGCGCGACAAAAGGATAATGTTCACCTCTACTAGGGAGCACTATCCGTTTGTTGTGGACCACGGCTCTGGGGATTTCGTTTATGACATAGAAGGAAACAGGTTCCTTGACTTTTCGAGCTTCATAAGCGTCTACAGCTTCGGTGTCAACGCAAACAACGAGATAAGGAGTGCAATAAAGAAGCAGATAGACAAGATGATGCATGCGGCTTTCCTTGATTATTATGCAGAACTGCCTGTAAGGTTCGCAGAGAACCTGGTGAGTATGATGCCAAGGGGCTTTGGCCGGGTCTTCTTCTCAAATTCAGGCACCGAGGCGAACGAGGATGCGATAAAGCTGGCGAGGCTATTCACGAAGAAGAGCTACATGATAGGGTTCTACAACGGGTTCCATGGCAGAAGTCTGGGCTCGCTCGGACTTACTGCATCGAGCATAAAGCAGAGGGAACATTTGGGTCCATTCTCAAATGTCGTCCACGCGCTCTATCCATACCCATACAGATGCCCATTCGGTACTGATGACCCGGAAGAGTGCAGCAAGATGTGTATAAGTCATATAGAGAGGAACATACTCGGAAAAGAGTTTTCTGCAAAAGAGGTTGCTGCAATATTTGTTGAGCCGATACAGGGCGAAGGTGGTTATGTTGTGCCACCTGTATCTTTCATGAAAGAGCTGCGCCGTTTGGCAGATGACAATGGCATACTTCTTGTATCTGACGAGATTCAATCTGGGTATATGCGCACAGGCAAGTTCCTAGCTATGGAGAACTTCGGCGTTACAGCGGACATCTACACGCTTGCAAAGGCCCTTGGAGGGGGGCTACCTGCAGCCGCAACAATAGCGAAAAGCGAATTTGGGGATACTCCTGCCGGCTCGCATGCGGGTACATTTGGCGGCAACCTTCTTGCAATGGCTGCAGGAAATGCATCGCTAAACTATGTAAAAAGGAACAGGAGAAAGCTGGAAGGAATGGCAAAGACAAAAGGAAGATACGTAATGAAAAGGCTGAACAAGATGAAAGAAGACTACGAGATCGTCGGGGATGTGAGGGGCATAGGCATGATGATAGGCGTCGAACTTGTGAAAAGCAAAAAGACAAAGGCGCCTGCTGTAGACGAGCGCTCTGCAATACTCGATGCGTGTTTCCAAAACGGACTTCTTCTTTTGCCTGCTGGCGTCTCAACGATAAGGATAATACCTCCTTTGACCATAGAGCAGAGCCATCTGGAGTCTGGCATGGACGTACTCGAAGAGCAGGTAAGGATTGCTGCAAAGGGAAAGAAGGGCTAAACATCTCGATATCTTCTTATACTTTTAGTGCATCAAATCTACGTGGTTGGATGAAAACTGATCCTAATGACGTAAATCTTGTAAAGAAGATACTTTGGCCGAACGAGTCGGTAGTTGGTACGGTAAGGCAGAGCAGGATTCTGCCCGGCGGGTCTGTGGTGGTGCCTACATCCGTGATAGTGACCAACGAGCGGCTTATAATAGTGAACAGGGAGGCGCTCGGGATAAGGCACGACTACGAGGTCATACCCTATTCTTCGATAATGAGTGTCAGGCTCGAGCAGGGTGTCATAACATCGAGCGTCTTCATACGCGTCCAGGGATACGATACAGACAAGGGCCTTCTGAAGAACGGCAAGCAGGAAGGAGAGATATTCGGGCTTCACGGAGGCGACGCAAGAGACCTTTCAAACTATATAAACACAAGGCTGGCCGCGAGGGCCGACACCGAAGAAAAGGCAGAAGAGGCGGAAGCCGGAGAAGTGGACAGGAGCGGCGAGGCTGATAGTGGTGTTGGTGGCTACATATTCTGCAGCAAGTGCGGTGCAAAGAACGTTGCTTCAGCAAAGTTCTGCGACAAATGCGGGGCAAAGATAGTCTCATCACACTGATTCTGGACTAGCGTTCCCTCCACACAGTAAGGTACTTCGCTATCAGGAACAGAATTATTGTTTCTGCTACGAGCACTGCAAACATCGACCACATAGTATGCCCTAGGCCGAAGAAACCCTGCTCGAGAACGGCCCCAGGCGTCGTAGGCAAAATCACAAGCGCCCAGAGTATGTCCTTCGGTAGGTATGTATAAGGATAGAAAGTTGGCGGGAACGTCATCATCACAAGCGAAAGCATTCCTGTTATAGCCCAGACGAATCTCTGATGCTTCACCAGGCTTGTGAGCACAAAACCCAATGATGCTGTAGCAAGAAGGACGAGCGAAGCAACAACAAGGGTCATCACAAACGCGTATGGTGTAAGTATGTGGAACGCATAGTCCATTATGAAGTAGAGCACCACGCTCGGTATCGACCAGAAGAAATCCGCGAGCATCACACCAAACATGTAGTCCATCGGCGATGTCCTTGTAGCGACAATAAGGTCCTTGAACATGTACTCGAACTTGAACATGCCAAGATCCGCCATAGTGAATATGCCGTTAGATGCAACTATCGATATGAGCCCCCCGGCAAGCGCATAGGGTAGCAGCGACCCCTCAGAAAGCACGCCAACTATGAAAAGCAGCGAAAGCGGAAAACCCATTCCGGTCAGCATGTAGAGCCAGTTGGATCTAAGCGCAGCTCCGCCTGTGAGCCAAGCGTGTGCCAATACAAATTTACGATTCAAGATTTACACCGCGTTTGATGAAAAGGTCGTCTAGGGTTACTGGCTTGATGACATCATCTTTGCCCACAAGAGATTTTGCCGTGCTTTTCTTCATGTAAGATATCCAGGTATTACCTATCCTGTATGAAGAACGGCTCTTCTTCGAGCTCTCCACCCTTACCAGACCAGCAAAAGGTTTTAGAAGGCTGTCTACCGTTCCGTGCGCGAATATCTTTCCAGAATCTATCATCATAACGTCCTCTGCGAGCGCCTGCGCCTCTTCCATATAATGCGTAGTCAGTATTATCTGGCCCTTTATCGCCCTTATTGCAGACCAGACCTCAACCCTTGAGAAAGGATCGAGCCCTGTTGTAGGCTCATCAAGAAATATGACATCCGCGTCTGATGCTATGGCCATCGCAACGAAAACCTTTCTTTTCATGCCCCCAGAAAGCTCATACGCAACTTTATCCATCGCATCGCCCAGGCCAACTGTGCGCAACGCCTTCTCTGCTGCAGCTCTAGCACGTTTGGGTCCAAAACCTCTAGCAGCGAGATAAAGTTTGACGCAGTCCATGGCCGGCATGTAGTCCACGGGTCTTGCTTCCTGCGGTATGCTCACCGCAATCTTCCTTATGCTGTCTGCCTCGCTTATCACATCAAGCCCGTTTATCTTCGCATTGCCTGATGTAGGCATCAGCTGCGTGGAGAGTATCTTCATCAGGGTTGTCTTTCCTGCGCCGTTCCTCCCAATTATCGCGCTTATCTTCTTGTCGAGCTTGAAGCTGACATTGTTTAGTGCTACCGTACCATCAGAATAGCGTTTCCTAAGCGCACTTACCTCTATCATAAATTCTCTATAAATGCGCTCCACTCTTATTAATCTTTTGCGATGCGCCGATTTTGCAAAAGGCAATCACTTCTGCTCGGTTACCCTATCCTCTTCTCTAAGTCTGGTTCGAAAACCTAACCTAAGCCAACCAGTTTGCAGTGTGGATTTTGGTATACTGCTCTCCTCAGATGCGGTTGTTGTCGATACGTGTCTCTGGCGCAGGTCTGTAAGCTCCTCATCTGACGGTTTTCTGTAACCAGGTAGTGTTAGACCCTCTTCTGCAACACGCAATTTTACCGTTTTCTTGGCCATGTGCTTGCCATCCGCTATCTGCGTAACATTTAGGCCACTCTCTATGTATGACATTAAGTCCTCGCGAGGAAGCTTTTGGATTCGCAATGGGATTATTGGCGCAGGTTTCAGTTCGTGCGCCTGGCGATATTTTCTTACAGTATACATACTTACGCCAAGCTTTTTCCCAATCTCAGCATCACTACCACCCTGTTCGTAAACACTCCGAAACTCCGAATATGGGATCCTCGTTTCGTATACCCGCCTTGATTTGACGGGCCGGATGTCATTCTCTCTGCATATTCTTCTGACGGTGTTAACACTACTGTGAAGTATCTCTGCCATTTCTCCTCTTGTATGGTCAACTGCCAAAGCCTCTACCTTCTTTTCGAGCTCTAGCCATTCTGCTGATTTTTGCTGTGGTGTACGATCATTTTTTGGCCCTCCCCTGTCTCTGAGACTTAGATCAAGTCTCTTCCAATTGCGCCAGACTATGATTGGGTCTATGCGTCTGCGTCCGAGCGTTTTATCAATTTTAGGTAATCGTTCCGCTGCTTCTCCAGTAGAAAGCCCTTCATCATGAAGCCTTATCCATACCTCATCCGGCACAAGGTGTATGCCTCTAGCGTACTTACCGAGACGCTGTTGCTCTGCTCCTGCAGCAACAGGCATAGTACTTTCTACTGTTCCAGGGGCAGGACTACTAGCCCCTGTTTGCATTCTTGACCCTAATGTCATTCTATCAGAAATAGTGCGTTTTCCAGATATAAATTAGTTATGCAAGGCGCTTTATGATGTGGTAGCCGAACTGCGTTCTTACTACTGGAGAGAGCTGACCTACCTCAAGAGCAAAGGCCGCTTGCTCGAACTCCCTGACCATTTCTCCGTGGCCGAAGAAGCCCAGGTCACCGCCCTGCTTCCTTGTCCCATCTATCGAATACTGCTCCGCCATCTTTGCGAAGCTCTCACCCTTTGCTATCCTGTCGTGGATTTCGTTTGCAAGCGAAAGCTTCTCCACAAGTATGTGCGCACATCTTATCTTGTTTGCCATGTGATCACTTCGAATATCTCTTTGCGTACGGACCTATGACTGGTATGCTTATGTCCTGGCCGTTGTAGGCTATTACCCCGATAACTATGCCCAATATCCAGAGACCCCAGCCTATTATGTTTGCATAGGGTATGAAAACAAGCACGAAGATTATTATGCCAAGGAAGATTGCCTGCAACGAATGGAACTTGAGGCGCTTGTTCTTCTGTCCTTCTGTCACGTAAAGAATTATCCCGGAGAGCCACGTAAGCAGATACGCAAATACGTAAAGTATGTTCTCCTCTTTTGGTTTTGGCTGAGCATTTGCCATTTCAATCCCCCAAAGAGAATGCGCATGGAAAGGCTATAAAGATTGTTATAGCTACCCAAAGCGCTGCTTTATCCCCTCTATGCCTTTTGCAAGGCTGTACCCCTTTATACCCATGGTTGAGAGCTCTTTAACTAGATCCAGGGAACTGTTTCCGTGCTCGCATACAAAGATCGGCCTCTCGAATTTCTTGAGCTCTTCTGGATAAGATTTATTGTCTAGAAGAAGCTTGAACGGACTTTCGTTAACAACCTTGCTAGGATCTATATCAAGCAGATCCGCAAGAGGCGTTGTGGTCCATCCTCCAATCCACACAAAGATTGACTTACCGGAGTTTACAAGCTCTAGGGCTTCCTTCAGCCCTATTTCATCTGGATCCTTTCTATCAAGCATGATACGTTATGTGCTAGAAAATATTTATAAGTTATTTTCTGTCCTTCTCAACCTGGTAGTTATCCAGCTTTATCGCACGGTTCAGAAGCGTTGCGAATCTGCTGTCAGCTTCTTTGAAGTTTATCTTTGTAATGTGCTCGCTACGCTTGTTTATTATGTTGAACGGCGGGACCTTGTACGCTGTCTTGTCGTCGAGCATTATCCGCTCGTGCTGCTCGACCGTGTCCTTCGGATCCATGAGCCTTGCATCAAGCTCTATGCCATAACCGGTCAGCTCCTTCTTGAAGTCGCTTATCTCCTGTGGGAAACTGGCCGTCATCATCTCCCTTGATGTAAGTATAGTGAACTTTGTGAAGTTTCCTATGTCGTTCTGCACCAGCCTGTAGAAGTTCTGCAATGCAGTTGAATTGAAGTGCTTGTCTATAACGCGTATATGACCAGACATGTTTGAGAGGATATCCTGCTGCATGGTCATCATGTTTGAGAAGGGTTTCGATGGATCGATAGCCATCGACATCCTGCCCCTCGATGCAGCCCTGTGGGTCTGCTTTGTCCTTATAACGTACTCTATGAAGCCGACGCTGCCTACGCATACCACAAAACCAAAGTACGGAAGCAACTCGTAGGTGCTGCCGTAGCCTATAGGTATGCTAGATGTAGCAAGCCAGTATAGGAGTATGAAGATGATGCCTGTTACGGTAGCCACCATTGTATACTTGCTTGTGGTCTTGGTTGGCAGCTCCCTCCTGCTAAGGAGCAATATGAATGATGCTGCACCAAGAACTAGCGCCAGTACAAATGCTATGAACGACTCTAGTATGCTCTGGCGTATCGCTGATGAAGCCAGAACTAGGCTTCCAAGCGCAACAGATATCGAATTATTGTAGGCAAGGCTCTGCGTTGCAGCTCCCAGGCCCACTCCATAAAGAAGAGAAAGCTTGTAGACTATGTAAACGCAGCCGAAGATCACCATGAGCGCGCCGAAGCTGAGCGCTACGTAAGCAAGTCCGACGTTCCTCTTCGTTGCATCGGTGTTCTCCATGCTACGCTATCGCACCGAAGCTATTTAACGATATCATGCAGGCTAAGCAGATTTGGAGCAACGTTTAATAAGTTGAATTGCAATAATATACTGATTGTGATGGATGACATAAGAATCTGGAAAGAGGACGGGTGGTACATAGCCAATATACCAGCCCTTGGCATTTCAGATCAGGGGCGAACACTTAGGGAGCTCAAGAAAGAGCTCAAGGAAGCCGTAGAACTGTCTATTGAATCAATATTAGAGGACGAAATGAAGGTCAAGCTCGCAAAATCCAAAGAGGTCAGAGATTTACTTGTGGTATCAGTTCTGAATAGAATTGATGGCGTAATCGCTAAGAAGTTCGGCAAGGCAATTCTCGCGCGGGCATAACATAAGCGAATTTTGGTGCTGCATCAAACGGACGTATCGGCAGAATGGTAAGATGCCGTATCTAGTGATAAAAGATGCAGAGCTACTTAAAGTCCTAATAAAGCATTACAACTTCCAAATCATAAGACAGAAGGGTAGCCATCTAAGATTGGGCGATGGAAGACACAGGGTGACGATCCCAATGCACAATAGAGAACTAAAGCAGGGGACTTTGAATCACATACTAAAACAGGCTGGGTTAGAGAAAGATGACCTAATAAAATACCTGTGAATCAGAGGAACCTTCATATAAACTCCCTCCAATCTGTTAATGTTGAAATGGCGAAACCAGAATGGCTTTCGATAAAGCCGGCATCAACAGAGAAGTACAATGTCATAAAGGAGAGGGTAAAGGAGCTAGGCCTGCATACCGTATGTGTTGAAGCTCACTGCCCAAATATAACTGAATGCTGGAGCTCCGGCACAGCAACATTCATGGTCCTAGGTGACCTCTGCACAAGGGGCTGCCACTTCTGCGCAGTAAGAAAGAGCCAGAGCGGAATAAGCGTAGACAAAATGGAACCAGAGAAACTAGCACAGGCGATAAAGGAATGGAACTTGGATTACGTTGTAATAACATCTGTATGCAGGGATGATCTTCCAGACCAGGGGTCATCACACTTCGCAAGATGTGTCGAAGAGATAAAGAAGAATGCTCCAGAAACACTGGTCGAGGTCCTGATACCTGATTTCAGAGGCGATACCGAATCCCTCAAAAGAATAGTTGAGGCAAAACCAGATGTGATTGGCCACAACATAGAAACGGTAAGAAGACTGAGCCCAGAAGTAAGAGATAAGCGGGCATCATACGAACAGTCGATGGCTGTATTAAAAAGTGTCAAATCGTCCAGCAAACGAGTTTACACAAAATCATCGATGATGTTAGGTCTGGGTGAGACAGAAGAAGAAATAATTGAGGCAATGAAAGATCTGAGAAATGCAAATGTAGACTTCCTTGCGATAGGACAGTACCTCAGGCCGTTGTCGAATGGTTTCTACTCTGAAGTCAAAGAGTACGTTACGCCAGAAAGATTCGAGAAACTAAGGAAGAAGGCATTGGAACTTGGATTCCTGTACTGCGCTGCAGGCCCATTCGTTAGGAGTTCGTACAAAGCAGGCGAATTCTTCATCAAGAATATTGTTCTGCAGGCCAAGCAGTAATCTATCTGCTGAAGTTCCAAGCGTTTTTAGAGTATACACTTTCTTCAAGTTCTTCTGCTCTTTTCAATTCCTTTTCTGTGTAAGCTCCAAATTCGTAGTCCTTTCCATTTGTGAACCCCTTCAGCAGTGCATCATAGAGCTCTTCCTGCGTGGCGTTTGCATGATCCTTCACACGGGTTACTCTCTCCTCTGCGCTCCTGATCATCTTATCTGATATCTTTTCGGCGCTTACCCTTAGCACGCTGAACATCGTTCTTATGTCTGTGTCATAGAGTATTGTGCCATGTTGTAGTATCGCCCCGTCCCTCCTTGTTTGCGCATTGCCAGATATCTTTTTGCCATTTACTATTATGTCATTTATCGGAGCAAACTCTGCCTTGATGTTGAGATTCTCAAGACCATCGATAACCCAACCGCATATGACCTTGTAGCTCTCTATTATTCCTTTTGGAAAGAGACCCTCCGGAGCTATCACACTGTAGGTTATCTCACCTTTGTTATCGTGATAAACCGCCCCACCGCCAGTTATTCTTCTAACATATGATACTCCTAGTGAGTTGCACCTCTCTATGTCAACCTCATCGTTCATGCTCTGGAAGCAGCCTATCGAAACTGCGCTTGGAAGCCACTTGTAGAATCTTATGGTTGGTTCTGATGCACCGCTCTTCTGTCCTTCTATCAGCGCGTTGTCTATCGCCATGTTTGAGTATGCGCTCCTTGTTTCAAGTCTTATTACTCTCCACTTCATTTCCAATCGCCTTCCTTATGACGTTCGCAATCGCATCCGGGGTCACGCCTATGACCGTCGCATTATTCCTTTTAAGGGTCTCAAGTATTATCCAAGTCAGGTTCTTCTCGCTCTCAGATGAGCTCACCCCAACAAGGACAGATTCGAGTTCCTTAAGTGCGCTTTCCGGATACATGAAGAAGTCACCAAGTATCTGTATGCTGTTTATTGATTCATCGAAATCAAGCTTGACTTCAACAATCTTGCCATTCGGAACCTTCACTTTAGCAGATCCTTTCAAGCGACCCCCGATTAATAAAGAAGTTAAGGTTTAATAGATATCATAATCGGGGTGTTTCCGTAAGATTCGAGCACTTAATGGGATCGATCTTCGGCTGGAAGGTCCTGCTTGAGATAAAGGAGAGCGGCATAACTGTTGTAAAAAGAAGGAATGACCGAATAATGCTCTCTGGGAACATCATATATTCGAGGCTCAAGGACAGCACAATATACACAAACGGCTACTGGGACTATTTCCTGCCGCTCGCAGCACTGCACAAGAGATCTAACGTCCTCGTTCTTGGCCTAGGTGGCGGGACAACGCCATATCAGATGAACAAGCTATTTGATGGAAGGGTGAGCATCGAAGCAGTTGACATAGACAAAAACACGATCAGGGCTATGGAAGCATTCCTTCCGAAGAGGCCAAGGGTCAAGATTACTATAGGCGATGCATACGAGTATGTAAGGAATGCTCCAACAAAGTACGACCTGATAGTACTTGACATATTCAAGAAGCTTGACGTTCCCAAGGAATTCCTTAGCCAGAGCTTCATAGATTACGCGTACAGCGCCCTGAAGCCTGATGGGATATTAGCTGTGAACTACGTGTTCGAGAACTCTGGGATGCGCCAGTTCGGGTTCAAAAAAAGACTGAGAAGGAAATTCAAGATGTACACAATAAGCGAACCCAGGCTATTCGGCAACAAGATATTCGTATGTTCAAAGAGGCTGGGCAAAGAGGCAATACTAAAGCTCATGAACAGAAACTTCCCAAAGAGCGAAGAGAACCGTCACATATTCTCAGGCTACGAGGCGATGTAACGAAGGGAAATGAATATATTGCTTTGTTGTGTATCGGTTCTGTGGTGGTCTTCTGCTAAAGGATATTTTTGATGCTTCTGTCAACTATATGCAGATAATGGACGAGAAGGGCAGCATAGACCAGCAGCTCTTTCCCAAGGATGTTGATGATAACAAAATAATAGAGATGTACAGGTGGATGTCCTTTGCCCGTGCACTCGACGCGAAGGCATTGAGCCTCCAAAGGCAGGGCCGAGCAGTTACATATGCACCTTTGGTTGGCGAAGAGGCAACGCAGATAGGTAGCGCTATGGCTATGGGGCCGAAAGACTTCTTTGTGCCAAACTTCAGGCAGCACGGCGTATTTCTTGTTAGGGGGCTGCCGCTTGACGCCTTCTTCATTTACATGAAAGGATATGAGGAAGGCAGTACCATAGGCAAGAATGTGAACGCTGTGCCAGACATAGTGCCGGTGGCTACACAGCTGCCGCATGCTGTAGGCATAGCCGTTGCGCAGAAATATAAGAAGACGGGCGGCACAGTTGTCACGTATGTCGGTGATGGCGGCACTTCAGAAGGAAACTTCTACGAGGCTATGAACTTTGCAGGAATCATGAAGGCACCCGTTGTGATAATAATAGAGAACAACGGCTGGGCAATATCAGAGCCAAGAAAAGAACAGACAATCGCGCCAACGCTCGCGCAGAAGGCGATAGCAGCAGGGATACCTTGCATTCAAGTTGATGGGAACGACGTGATAGCGGTTTACAAGGCAACAAAGGACGCAATTGCCAACTCATCAAAAGGTCCAACTGTTATTGAATGTCTGACATACAGGATGAGCATGCACACCACGGCAGACGACCCATCAAAATACAGGAGTGACGCAGAGGTTGATTCATGGAAACCAAAAGATCCGCTTCTTAGGATAAGGAACTACCTCACAAATAAGGGATTATGGAACGATTCAAAAGAATCGGCAATGGCCGATACGCAGCTTAAGCAGATCGATGCTGCTGTAGAAAAGGCAGAGGCATTCAAGGCAGACCCAAAAAGTATGTACCAGAACCTATACAGCTACATGCCAGATGTTCTCAAGGAGGAGCTGGACGACGCGGTTTCGGCAAACTTCTGGCAGGGTACGGGATGATAACATGATGCAAAACATGGTAGGTGCACTGAACAGCGCGCTTGACATAATACTCCGAGAAAATAAGGATACGGTAATTTTGGGAGAGGACGTAGGCAAGGACGGAGGAGTCTTCAGAGTTACCGATGGACTGCAGGCAAAATATGGTGTCGACAGGGTGATCGATACCCCCTTATCTGAGGCAGGAATAATCGGAACATCGATCGGCATGGCCCTTGGAGGAATGCGGCCCATACCCGAGATACAATTTGCAGGGTTCATGTACCTCGCGTTCGACCAGCTCATAAACCACGCTGCGCGATACAGGAGCAGGACAAGGTCAACAAAGAGCATACCAATGATAGTCAGGACCCCGGTAAGCGGGGGTGTAAGGACATTGGAACACCATTCTGACAGCCCAGAGACATACTATTCGCACGTTGGAGGCCTGATAGTTGTCGAGCCATCAAACCCTTATGATGCAAAGGGTCTTCTGATACGTGCGTCGCACATGAACGATCCTGTTGTATTCTTGGAACCAACAAAACTCTACAGATTATTCAAGCAGGAGGTGCCAGATGGGTCATACGAAGTGCCGATAGGCAAGGCGAACGTGATCAAGCAAGGAGACGACCTTACAATAATAACTTGGGGCACAATGGTTCCGGTAGTGAGGAACGCTGTAGAGAAAAAGGGAGCGAACGCTGAGATAATAGATATAAGGACAATAAACCCGCTTGATGAGAGCACGATAATAGACAGCGTGAAGAAGACCGGCAGGGCTATGATAGTCCACGAAGCGCAGTTGTCTTTTGGTGCAGGTGCAGAAATAGCAGCGAGGATAGCCGAGAAGGCAATATTCGAGCTTGATGCGCCGGTGCTCAGGGTCGCATCTGCAAGCCTACCATATCCCTACCCGGGATACGAGCAGTACTACATACCGAACGAGCTAAAAGTGTCGCAGGCTATAGATAAGATAATGTCTGAGTGATCCGTTGAAGGACATAAGATTTGTTGATGTTGGCGAGGGAATCACAGAAGGAAAGATCCAAAAGTGGCTTGTTAAGGATGGAGACCAGGTCAAGGAGGATCAATCTGTTGTACAGGTAGAGACAGACAAGGCAGTTGTCAACGTTCCGTCCCCTATAACAGGTACAATAAAAATAAATATACAGGAAGGAGGCACGCTTCACATCGGAGACACGCTAGCATGGATCGGAACTCCGGATGAGCTCAAAAGCACAGCAAAAGGCACACCCGCAAAGACAGCAACAACTTCAGCAAAGCCTTCGTCAGCTGCTCCTGTCCCAAAAGTGCAACAAACTTCAAAAGAGATAATCGCCACTCCTGCAGTCAGGAAACTATCACACGATCTTGGTGTTGATCTCAGCAAGATAATGGGAACCGGACCAAATGGCAGAATAGTGGAGAACGATGTAAGAAGCGCAGCAGGTAAAGTTGTTCAACAGGCCGCTCCGCAGATGAAATACTCTGAGGTTCTTGAGGAAAAGCACGATGAAGAAGTTGAAAGAGAGCCTATGTCTATGACGAGGAAGGCGATAGCCCGCAACATGGAAGAATCCTGGAAGATCCCAAGGGCGACGCACATGGACCTGATAAATGCAACAGAGCTTTGGAACCTGGTTGCAAAAGAGAAGCCAAAGTTGAAGGAGATGGATGTACACCTGACATTCTTGCCGTTCATAATCAAGGCACTTATCCAGGCGCTGAAAGACAATCCGCACTTCAACGCGAGCTACGACAAAGACAAGCAGGAGATAATAGTAAAGAAGTACTACAACATAGGTCTCGCTGCTGAATCGGAGGACGGACTGAAGGTCATAGTTGTGAAGAAAGCAGACAAGAAGAGCATAACCCAGATAGCAAAAGATATCCAGGCATTAAGCAAGAAGGTGCAAGACAAGACTATAACGATAGATGAGATGAAGGACACGACAATAACCATAACGAACATAGGAAGCCTGGGCGGAGGATTCCTTGCTGTGCCCATGATAAACCCTCCGGACGTCGCTATAGTTGGAGTGTTATCCATAAGGGACTGGGTATTTGATGTTAATGGCAAGCTCGCTATGGGCAAGGTGCTGCCCTTCACGATAACGTTCGACCACAGGGTTGTCGATGGCGCTGAGGCTGTCAAACTCGGCAACGCTTTGATAAAATATCTAGAAGACCCTGATTTCCTAGAGATGTTGGGCTGATTAACATGGTTATGGGCTCTCTTCCACAGCAAGTTGATGTCGCAGTTATAGGTGGAGGTGTAGGAGGATATGTAGCTGCGATAAGAGCCGCGCAATTAGGGAAGAGTGTCGCTCTTGTTGAGAAGAATAAACTAGGAGGACATTGTCTCAACTACGCCTGCATACCATCGAAGACCCTTATCCACATATCAGACATATTCTATCAGTCACAGCATTCACAAAAGTTCGGAATAAATGTCCAATCAGCTTCGATCGACGCAAAGAAGATGCTCGATTGGCGAATGAGCGTTGCGAAGAAACTTGAAGACGGGGTCGCCTTTCTATGCAAGTCCAACAGCATAGATGTTTTCAATGGTACTGGCACTTTCCTCTCATCCAACAGCATACAGCTCACCGATGGGGTTACGCTTGAATTCAAAAAAGCGATAATAGCGACGGGCTCAGAGCCAACAACATTGAAGGGATTTGAGTTTGGCAATGGAATAATCGATTACAAGCAGGCACTCATGCTTGATACAATCCCAAAGTCGATGCTGATCATAGGTGCCGGTTACGTTTCAGTAGAGATAGGAACCCTCTACGCAAAGTTCGGCACAAAGGTGACAATACTAGCAAGGTCCGATGTGCTTTCGCACTTTGACCGCGATGCAGTTAACCTTGTCAAGAAAAGAATGCAGGAGCTTGGCATCAATGTGATTACTGGAGTTAACCCGGCTTCGAGGAGCGGGAACACCGTAACGCTGAGCAACGGCCAGACAGTCACGGTTGATGTGATAGTAGTCGCTACAGGACTCTCTCCTTATACACAAAGCTTGGGCCTTGAGAACACAAAGGTAGAAATGGATGAGAAAGGCTTCATAACTGTTGACAACACGATGCAGACTTCGGACCCAAACATACTTGCTGTCGGTGACGTGATTGGTGAGCCAATGCTCGCCCACAAGGCGATACGCCAAGGTGTTGTTGCCGGAGAGGTCGCAGCTGGACAGAATTCCTCATACGACAACATAGTCGTACCTGCAGTGATATTCTCAGATCCAGAAATCGCCATAGCAGGAAGCATAGAAGAGACAGAAGGCGTAAAGGTTGCAAAGTTCCCGCTGAGCGCACTTGGCAGGGCGATCGCTTTAGATTCGACAAACGGATTTGTGAAAATTGCATATGAGGATGACGGCCTTGTCAAGGGTGTCGAGATAGTATCCCAGGATGCCAACTCGATGATCGCAGAGGCAACTCTCGCAATAGAGATGGGCGCTACCGTAGAGGACATAGCAGACACTATACACCCGCATCCAACATACAGCGAGGCCATCCAAGAGGCCGCCGAGGCAGCCCTCGGCAGGGGAATACACTTCTTCTATGGTAAGCAAAACAAGTGAGTGCCTACATGGATTATGAGACATTTGAGGACGCCTTTTCTTATACATCGCTTGGCGCGATACACTTCAAGCACCACCCTGGCAATGGCGAGAAGATAATATTCTTACATGGGATAGGTGGAACAACACGCGCATGGAAAAGGCTCATGACCTATATGCCCGATGATCTTGACATCTACCTCGTGGACCTTCTGGGCCACGGGGAATCCGATGCGCCAGAAATTGACTACATGGTAAGTGTGCAGTTCCAAGCGTTTCGCGAGTTCGTTTCTTTGCAGAATAACGGCGACAGTTACATCTTTGGGCATTCTTATGGAGCGTGGGTCGCGGCCTATTATGCTACGCAACCGTACACCTGCAAGGGCCTGATACTGGAAGATTCTGCAGGCCTCAACGAGCAGTTCGAGGACCTGCTAGCAAGCGGCAAAGCCAACAAAGAGCGGGAAAATATACTGAAGGATTCTCTAGAGCACAACAACAAGGAGTATGTGATACGCAGCATGCTCTACACGAATGACGAGGAGGACAGGCTCACAAGCCAGATGCTTTCAAATATACGCAGAAGAACACTGCTCATATGGGGTGCAGATGATCAAACCGTGCCAATAAAGTATGCGATGCTCTTCCACAGCATGATAAAGGGAAGCGAGTTGAAAATAATACAGGGTGCTGGACACTTCCCACATTATGAACAACCGGAAGCGACGCGTGACGCTGTTCTACAATTCATAGGTTACAAGGCTAAGGGTTGATACCCGTCTCGTGTATCAAGGAAATTAGTTCTTTGGCTCTAGATATTTGCCTTGCCTCTGGCCTCTTTGGATTCCTGCCTCCAATTCTAGCCTTCATGTAGAGCATAATCTTCCTTTTATCAGATTCATTCTCTACTTCGTAGAGCTCATCAGTTTTTTTCTCCACATTTGCACCGCAGTAATCCAGCGCTTCTGCAAAAAGATTGGTTCTTGACTTACTCTTTGCGTATCCTCTTCTCTTGAAAACCCTTGCAAGTTTAGACAATCTTGCACGTGTCACTACGGCAATATCATAATGAAGGTTAAGATCCGCTGCGAGATGTCCCACGATTATTATAGGTCCATCAAACGCTGCGATGCGGCTCTTTAGTTCCTTCTCGAGAGGTCTCATCTTCACTATCTTTGTGTCATGCTCATCCACACCTGAGAAGAGTCTTTTCTTTTCAACGATCTCATTTATCTCAATCAGTTTAGCATTTCCCAAAAACCTGGATAACCGCTTGGCAAAGTGGCTCTTCCCAGTGCCAGGAATGCCTGTCACAGCAACAACAAGACGTTTTCCCTTTATGCAACTAACCCCTTACGAAATTTGCTGCAGAGTCGAAAAGGTCGTTCAGTTCCTGCCTTCCGTTCTCCAAATCAAGCGCATCGTTCTGGGGCACGAATACTGTTAGAATGTAATTCTTCTGGTTTCTGTCAAACAGCCAGGAGCCTATCTTGTAGTCTTTGAATGTGTAGCTGAAATCTGCGACCATGTTAGAGCTCTCAACCATCTTCTCAACAAGCCTCATCAGCTGATCGTCAACTGTGTTTATCTGTATCTCCTCGTCGGATCCCGTACTCCTGATGATGTCCAGTGGTCTTATAAACGGAACGTTGTGCTGCCTTGTCTGCATGGATATGTTCTGCGAAAGCTGTGCTGTTATAGCACTGACCCTTGACATGCTGTCATCAAGAGCCCTCGTCTCATTTGGCATGTCCTTGAGCGCGTTGTCTATGTAGTTGTTCGCGTCTTCTTTCATGTTGCTGATCGTGATGCCTATGTTTTGTTTTGCAGTATACTTCGGCAGGTTGCCAAGAAGCTCACGAATCTGAACATCATACTTTTCTCCTATGCTCTTGTCAATATCCTTTAGAAGCGCGTCTGTATAATCACTCCACAAGTCCGCCATAAATTCACCCTCTATCTTTTAAGGATGAAATGATTTATTAATATGATGTAATGGAAGAGCCTGGCAATCAGATAGAAAAGAGGGTAGAGAAGGACATAAACTCGTTCTTCTCGAACCTAGATTCGTTCAAGATCAGCAGGAACGGCAAGACCGCAAAGGTCGTCGAACTGGCAAAGATGTACGCCAGCGATGCAAAGAGCTACCTTGCAAAGAAGGACTTCTACACATCCTTCTCGTGTATATCATATGCACACGGCCTTCTTGATGCCGCAAAAGAGATGTCTGGTGATTAATTGTACAAGGAAGGCAAGGCACGCATAAAGCAAGGAAAGGCATTCCTTAACCCAAGGGCAAGGTTCCTAAGAGACATCAGCGTTGCCTTCATCGCTGACAAGTCAACAAAGAAGACAAAGATACTGGACGCAACAGCAGCAACGGGCATACGCGGCATAAGATACTATCTCGAGACTAATGCAAAGCACATAACAATGCTCGATATGAATAGAAGCGCATTCAGGTCAGCGGTTCAGAATTCTGCAGCAAACAAGGTAAAGGCTGATATAATATCCACGAGCCTTCAGGAGTTCGCCAACACCACAAAGGAGAGATTCGATTTCATAGATGTTGATCCATTTGGGGGGATAGCTCCGTATGTCTATGACGCAATGAAGGTATCAAAAGACGGCACATATCTGATGCTCACTTCAACAGACGGCGCTGTACTCTGCGGGGCGCACGCATCCGCGTGCATGAAGATCTATGGAGCAAAGCCGATGCACAACGAGCTCTGCCAAGAGGCAGGAATCAGAATAATGATAGGCTTTGTTGCAGGCGTAGCAGCCCAGTTCAACTATGGGATAGAGGTCCTGCTATCTGTCTGGGACGCCCATTACATGCGCGTCTTCCTAAGGCTGAAACACGGAAGCGCTGCCGCCCTTGCAGCAGTAAAGAGCAACGGATATCTGCATTACTGCAGGAAGTGCGGCTTCAGAAGATATGAGAATGGGTTTATAGCGAATGTGTCTCCATGCAAGGAATGCGGTTCCCCTACGGATACGGCTGGCAGACTCTGGCTCGGCAGTCTTTATCAAAAGAACGAGAAGGAAAACCTGCTCAAACACTTCAGAGAGGACTACGAAGGAATCTCAGCAATAAAAATGATAAATGAAGAATATGATGTACCGTTCTTCTATTCGATACCAATAATGACGAAAATCATGCACATCCAGTCTGTCAGCCCAAACGAGGTTATACGCAAACTTAAAGAAAAGGGATTCGAGGCTACGAGGACCCAGTTCGACGCCAGCGGAATAAAAACCAATGCTGACTTTAGAACATTAAAGGAGTGTATAAAAGATTAGCTCAATTCCGCTTCTCGCTTTTATTGATAAGGTATAAATATCTGAAACCCCAGAATTTAAGTACAGACAGGGGTTAGGGATTAAGGGGTGGACGCCTGGGTGGGTGTCTAGGAAATGGTGGGGCATGTGGAAGAATATGGTATATCTGGGGTATCAGAAGAAAAGTGCACTAGATGCGGCTCTGCAATATATCCTTTCTCTACAAGAATAGCAATAAGCGATAGGCAGAGGTACTGCGTCAAGTGCGCGGAGGAGCTAGACGCAAGGTACATGCTAAAGAACAGCTGCTCCCTATGCGGCAAGCTGTTAGACAGGCGACAGGTAAAGTTTGTGCTGCCTTCAACTGCCTATGGCTCTGCATCAATGCCTGTCCAAGAGCGACTTGCATGCAGCCCGTGCTACAACAAGTCCTTGAGAAGGAACAGGATAAGGATGATACGAACTGGTGGCGCAGAAGCGGATCGCAGCAGCCTGAGAAAGCGCATAATGGGCCAGCTGATGAAGAAGCAGGCAGAAGCCTACAGTATCTAATTAATAATTAGTTTTACTTCTTCTTAGCATCAACAGTAATCATGTGGAACTCGTTCTCATAACCAAGTGCTGACCTAAACGCGTCCGGTTCCATTGTCACTGTGCTGTCAGAATAAGGATCGTTTATGTAGAATGTATCCTTATCGTAGCCTTTCACCACCACCCAATGAGGAGACGACTCTAAATATGGGTTAATTGTGTTAGCATTGACAAGAACTATAGGTATCTTCCTGCTGTTCAGCGCCTTCTTTATCGAATTGAGGCTTGCAGTACCATAGCTCTCCTTTATCTTCATATCGCGTGACTTGTTCCTTATCTCGTTGAATGAGGCGCTCAGTGTATCGAGGTTTATTCCTTCGTAGACCGCAAGCTTCTTCTCGTAGCCCTCATCCTTCACATTGCTGGTTATCTGAGGCCTTGCACCCCTCCTCGCAAGCGCATAAGCAAGCCCGTACCTTGAGCCGTGCCAGACGCTTCCGTTGACTGCCTGCTGCCATATCTCAAACTCTGTTTCTTTCTTGAGCTGCGTCTTCTTGTTTATGTACTTAAGAACCATCAGAGCGCACGCGGCAGAGCTCGTGAACTGCTCTGTCTGTGCATAATTAGGAATCTCGAATATCTTTGCTTCGCTAAGCTTGCGCGCAGCGCCAGATGCCTTCCTTGACGTCTTTTTTGTTTTCTTGCTCATTTTCATCATCATTCGAATATGCAGGGAGGGAGATTTGTTCACGTGTTTTGAACTCCCGCAGGCCTAAGCCAACGGATCTTGAGTCCGCCGCGTTTGACCAAGCTCCGCCATCCCTGCACACAAACTTTCTTTGAGTATATCTATTAATTGTTTGCCCGGAATTCCCCGTCCGGTGTAGGACAGAGATATTACTGATTCTTGATATATATACTTTGTTATGAAAAAAAGCAATCCTTTTTAAACCTTTCGACCGGGTTCGGATTTTTTCTTCTCGTTAAACAAAAATAGTGGCAAAAACCCAACAGCACGCTTAAAAAATCGATTAGAGAATATACTTGAGTGAAAAGGATGAGCGAAGCGAAGAGGAAGAAGCTCTATATAGTAGGAATAGACTCTGCGCCTTTGTGGATAATCAAGAATTACTACAAAAAGCGCAGGTTCGGGGGGTTCGAGCACCTAATCAAGGACGGTACGCTAATGGACCTAGAATCGACGATACCGCCCATGACTGGACCCTCTTGGCCAAGCATATATACTGGATACAGGCCTGGCGACCACGGGGTGCCAGAATTCTTCAAGCTAGAGTCATCGTACACAAAGACGCTCGTGTATTACGATCCAAAAATAAAGGAACCGTTCTGGGAGAAGCTTGAAGAAGGGGATTGAAGAGTCTTGTCATAACCCCGGCTATGCTTGTAAAGCCAACAGAGACCAAGGGGATAGACATGATTACCGGGTATCCTCTGCCGGGCAGGTTCAGCTCTAAGTATGTCAAGGAGGTTGCCGATTCGCATGGGTTTGCAGGAGAACCAGAGATAGAGGGGCAGATGAGAAGCGGCGAGATGACCCTGGAGGAGTGCTCAGAGAGATACCTTGAAGGCATAGAGGAGAGGAGCAAGGTGAGCAAGGATCTTATAGAAAAGAAGGATTATGATCTTACGTTCGTCTGCTTCACAGAGCAGGACAGGATACAGCACTTCAGCCTTAATCTTCCAAACTGGGAGCAGTACATATTGAAACTCTATGAAGGAGTATCAGACTTCCTGACATGGGTCGAGAGAAGGGCCGAGCGAGAGAAGGCAACCGTCATGGTCGTATCTGACCACGGGGCACAGCCAGTGAAGGAGAAATTCCTGATTAACGGATGGCTGATAAACAACGGCAGCGCAAGGCTCAAACAGAGTATAGAGCAGAGCATGAAAGCTGCTAGC
>JAJYIZ010000008.1 GCA_021789815.1 Microcaldota archaeon | reverse complement strand
TTGATTGTGAAGATGTCCTTGTTTGTGATGAATTCATCTAAGAGAATGCGCCTTATGCTCTTGTCGGACCTGCTGTACCTTGAGAAGAGCGTGCCCTTTATAACCTCTGGAAGGTTCACAAGAACAAAAACGTTCTTGTCCATGTTCGTGAAATACGGAGCAAGTACCTTCTGCTCGCTCTCGCTGAATGTGTCTATAACAGGCACTACACCCCCTGGCATAGAATCAATGATAAATGCTCGTATAAGTATAAAAACTGTTCAGATTTTGGTCCCCTTTTCCCTTCCCCTTGCATGCGATAGGAACGCAGCAAAGATCATCAGTATGAGGGTCCCGGCAAGCGCGGTCTGTATCCCGACAACGAATGATTTTGTAAGGCCGCCAAGCAGAGTTGTAGTACCAACAAAGACTTGGAAGGCGATGGATCTAGGCACAGCGGACGCTGCGATGTAAACAACTAGTATGTAACTTAGCAGACCCCCGATGCTTTGAAGAGTTCTGAGAAGCCCGTTCATGCTGCCGTATGCGCCAGTAGGAGCATTAGCCATGACGGCTGCATTGTTTGCCGGATAGAACATCGCGACCCCAAATCCCGATAGTGCAGATGCGAGTATGAACAGTATTGGATGGTATCCAAGGCCCACAGACATGTAGACGAGGATTGCAAGACCGAAAGCAACTATTCCGGCCGTTGCTAGGTTTCTAGCCCCTACCCTGTCGGATAGCCTTCCCATGCGTGGAGATAACAGGAACCCTATTATTGCACCTGGTGAGAGCAGGAGCGCGGCATACAGAGGAGTAAGTCCGACTATCCCTTGCAGATAGAGCGTCATCATGAACTGCACAGAGAAGGTGCCCATGGCTACAACCATAGCGGCCAGCAGCGAGAAGGAGAGTACACGGTTGCTCCTGAATGCCTTGATATCTATTATTGGATCTTTGGCGTTGCGTTCCTTCCAGACAAGCGCAACAACCATAAGCACACCAATGGCTATCAGCACAACATCAAGAACAGAGAACCCAAAGGCCGCGAACTTTATTGCGTCGTAGGAAACGAGCGTAAGCGCTATGCCAAGGAAGATTATCCCAAAAATGTCCAGGTGCCTCTTCATTACGATCTTGTCCTTGACATACCTTAGGCCCAATATTATTGCAACAATTCCTATCGGCACATTTATGTAGAAGATGTATCTCCAGCCAAGAAGCGTTGTGAGAAGGCCTCCGAGCGCTATTCCCATGAGGGAACCTCCGCCCCAGCCGGCAGCGATATAGCCGAATGCGCGGCCGAGTTTCTCTTTTGGAAACGTGTCTGCGACTATTGCACCAGAGTTAGCAAGCAGGAACGCGGCGCCTATGCCTTGAACGATTCTGAAGCCTATCAGGAAGAGTATATTCGGTGAGAGGCCGCACAAAGCAGACGAGATTGTGAAGATTACAAGGCCAAGGTTGAACATCTTTGCACGTCCGTATATGTCACCGAGTTTGCCCAGCTGTGTGGTCATAACGGCTGTTATGAGAATGTAAACAAGGATTGTCCAGATCGACAACGAGACATCCGTATGCAGCAGCTGCGTCATGTCTGGGAACGCAAGAAGAACGACAGTTGCGTCCGCGGCTGCCATAACAACCGCGATTACCAGAACAAGTAGGACTCGGTTCGTGTTATTCACTTTATCGCCTTTTCAGTTTTGAGTCAACGATTCTCCTTATCTGCTCTGCAACGTGCTTTTTGTCGGGATCTCCATCAACAACATAGCAGTTCTTGTGGAAGCTTCTCATTTGAAGATATATTCTTTTCGTTTTCCTTATGAAAGGAAGATTTTCAAAGTATTCTGTTGTCACATCGCGTTTGTTCAGGCGCTGCACGGCCCTTTCAGGCCTTACATCAATAAGTATTGTCAGGTCTGGATCCGGAAAGTATTTGTTTAGCTCAATAAGCCAGCGCTTGTTTATGCCGGAAGCTATGCCGTATATTATTGTAGAAAGAAGATATCTGTCAGATATCACAACATAATTCTGCTTCTCTTTCGGCATTATGTAATTGTAAAGGTGCATCGCTCTGTCTGCAACGAAGAGAAGCTGCAGCGCACGCAGGTTTGCCTGCTTGTTCTTGACCAAGGGTCTACCCAAGCTGTAAAGCGCTTTGTGTATTATCGAACCGATCAGGTCGTGGGTCGGCTCTTTTGTCAGGGCTACTTTTATTCCCTTGCTTCTAAGGTAGCTGACAAGCATACGCGCTTGGGTTGTCTTCCCAGCGCCGTCTACACCCTCAAATACTATAAGCAAAATATCACAACATGCTCCCCCGACCTGTGAAATATAACTCCTCTTCTCTTGTAATAGATATGTTTTGCATATTCTTTATAAGCTTTAATTCGATAAAATATAAACATGTCTATAATAGGAACTGAAACAATTGGCACTATCGTAGCCTTAGTTGTTCTCCTTTCCGCAGCAATAGGAAAACTGTTAGCATCAAGTCAGAGATAGGAGGATAAACTATTAGAAAGTCACCTCCCTTAGAACCTAAGTCTGCTCAGTAGCACTTGTAACATCAACATAGTAGACATAAGAGGCGTTACAACTCTGATATGATGTGCTTTGACTTGTGCATTCTGCCGCACTACCAACGTTAGATAAACTTAATGGAGGTAAATTTGCTGCTGCCCTGCATGTACAACGTAACACCTCCGCTACAATGCCGTTTATACTGTATTTTGCACCAGACATCCAACTTCTACCGTTTTGATTTGGTAACTTTACATCTATATTGAAACCTTGTGAATCCTGGATAAACCATAATTGAGTGCCGTTTGATAGTTCATCACCTTGGTATAGGGTTCCATCAATAGTCACCTGCTTGCCAAGATAACCATTAGGATTTGCGTCTATTTGCTGTATAGAAGGCGATGACGACCCAATTGAGCTTAGAATCCCTGAGAACCCATTAGACTTAGAATAAGTATAATAGAAAATTCCTACGATAACAAGCACTATGATTAAGGCAACCCAACCTCTCATACTATCTGATACACCTTAATCATCTGCACTTTTAATATCTATCTTGCATTTTTAATTTATCTTTTGGCTCAAAAGTGCAAAGCTGGTCTATATAGACACTTTCAAATCCCTCCTTGGGATTTGAACCCGTGTTTTCCGCTTAAATTTTTTTGATGTGGAAAATTGCTCTTAAAAGAACTTATATGTCAATGCTCCCCCCGGGATTTGAACCCGGGTTCTAGGGTTGAAAGCCCTATGTCCTTGGCCGGACTAGACGAAGGGAGCCGATAGGATAGTGAAGAACATTTATTTAAAATGAGAGATTGGGGTAAAGCGGGAAGCGCTTGCAGATTTCCAGCACCTTTCCTCGTACGTTCCTTATTCTCTCGTTCGTCTTTATCCCTTCCTTGAAGCTCTTCAGATATATCTGTCGTTCTTCCTTGTCTTCCGGCAACTGGTAATCTTTTACAGCGTCTATGACCTCTGCTATGAGTGCGGCTATCTCTCGCATCTCCTTCTCTTTCATTCCCCTTGTTGTTATCGCTGGTGTTCCCATGCGCACTCCGCTTGGGTAGAACGGCGATGCAGGGTCCTTCGGTATTGTGTTCTTGTTGACAGTTATTCCTGCTTCGTCGAGCGCATCCTGCACGAATATGCCTGTGCCCTTGCCGAAGTTCGTGAGGTCCAGTAGCACCATGTGATTATCTGTGCCGTTTGTCACTAGCTTTATGCCTCGTTTCATCAGTTCATCCGCTAGTGCCCTCGAGTTCTTAACAACTTGGTGGCCGTACTCCTTGAACTGCGGAGTCGCAGCCTCCTTTAGTGCAACCGCTATACCTGCTGTGATGTGGTTGTGCGGCCCTCCCTGCATGCCAGGGAAAATTGTCTTGTCAATCTTCTCTGCAAGCTCCGGGTCCTTCTTTAGACCTTTATCAGTGACCATCAATATCGCTCCCCGTGGACCTCTGAGCGTCTTGTGGGTAGTTGTCATGATTACGTGTGCATAATCAACCGGACTCTTGTGCGCTCCTGCTATTATGAGACCAGTAATGTGCGATATGTCTGCAGCAAGGTAAGCACCGCAGTCATCTGCTATCTTTGAGAACTCTTCGAATGGAAACTCCCTCGCGTATGCAGACGAACCCACCCATATGAGCTTTGGCTTGTTCTCCTTTGCAAGCCTCTTTGCTTCATCTATGTCCATGTAACCGTCTGCCCTAACGTGGTATGGCACGCTTTTGTATATCTGGCCGGTTACGCTGGTCTTCCATCCGTGTGTGAGATGACCTCCATCAAGCAGGTTCTGCCCCATTATTACATCGCCAGGTTGGCAGAGCGCCATGTACACTGCAAGGTTTGCCGGTGACCCTGAATACGGCTGGACATTTGCATGCGGCACTCCGAAAATCTTCTTTGCGCGCTCCTGTGCGATTCTTTCTACCACATCTACGAACTGATTACCAGCGTAGTATCTCTTGCCGGGGTAACCCTCAGAGTATTTGTTTGTAAGCACAGAACCCATAGCCTGCAGCACAGCAGGGCTTGTGAAGTTCTCAGATGGAATCATCTCAAGGCCGTCCCTCTGCCTTGCTAGCTCGTCGATTATTCCCTTGTAGACCTCTGGGTCCTCCTCACGTATGCCCTTTAAGAAATCCAATTTAACCCCCATATTGATGCGGGCGCATCCTTTTAATTATTATTCAAAATCCTCTTGAGTCAGGTAACATCGCGCCTAATGTGCCTGAACGCCGTGGTTGGTTGTTTGGGCTTTCTAACCCTATGCCTTGGCGTGTTTCCTATTTCACTAACCATTTCGACGGCCTCACTTGCAAACCCCACAACACTTTCGGTTACAGCATGGTCCAAGGCCATCTGGTGCAATGCAGATGAAATTTTTCCTGTGCTCCTTGCAATTTTTGTATGATTTGCAATCTGTGCATCTGTTCTTCTTATGCCGTGATTGACGACGCTTAGCTCCAGCTCTGCCTCAGATATGACCATGAACCCCTTGCTCATGCTCTCAAGAAGTTCAGCGCTCTCATCGCTGACCTTGGCTCTGCGGTTCTCCATCAGAAATGTGGCCATGCCCCTTATGGACCAACTCCTTCCAACGGGGTCTGATGTTGCTGAAAATGCGCGTAGGAGATGACGCATCTTGTGTCTAAGAGTGCCAAGAAACTCTGAGGTTGGCATACGTTCTGAAAGCGCAAGCATTTCTTTTGCCTCTGCCTGCGTTGTACCCCTCTTGTATGCCCTTGAGTCCGATGCGTATGTGCCGTTCCCCTTATCTTGAGAGGTATCATTCGACGGAGTCAAAATATTATGTTGCATATTATCGCGCGTCTTCTATTTTCGCTCTATTTTCTCTCTATTTACTCTGTGCTCGTGCCATACAGAAGGCAGAGATGGCAACTTCTTCATTGCGCTTGTTGCCCATTTAGTTGCAGCTTCAGATTGTCGGCCTGCCAAGCCCATATGAGAAAATGCTTTTGAGATGTTGTCGAGTCCGTCTGCAATCGCGGTGTGCTCCTCTTTGCTGCGCTTGGTCCTTCCGCGATTTTTGTCTTCGCTCCTCTCCCTCTCTACGCCAGACATTGCATTCAGGTCACTTGAAATCCTCTGGAATAGTTCGGGGTCTGGCTGCCAGCTCTCTGGAAGCGCGTGGCCTTCTGCAATTGTGTATGCCATATCCTTTAGCGTGACTATAGACTGCCTTCTTTTATGCTTTCCGGCTGGTCTGTTTACGACCTTAGCTGTGCGCAAGAGCCTGTGCCTTAGCGGGCTTTCCGGCAAAAGGTATGCAGCTATGTGCAGGTCTCTTACAGCAAGGGCCATACGCTCTTCCTGGGATTGCCTCTCCTTTGAGGCCCTCCTCATCATCCATGCGACCTCCGTCTCTACGCCCTTATCTTTTTGAACAGCTTGCACAGAATCGTAGGAGAGTGACCACTACCACATATATATAGTTTGCTTAGAGCGCCGTGATTATCTGGATAGCTCTATCACTTCTGGGCTCGATGCGCTCTCCTGCTTTGGAGATGCTGTTCCCCCAGAGACTAGCACAACGTCGCCTATGTTCTTGACGTTCTTGAAGAGCACGCTCTTCTGCTGGAGTATCTTTCTTACTTCTGTTCTGTCAGAGTTCCTCCATTCCTGCATAAGAAGCCTGCTCACCTCTCCCTTCTCCAAATCCACAATAGCGTCACGAACCTCTCCTAGGTACTGCCCGTTGTCGCCATATATGTCCATGCTGTAGATCTCGCTTATCTTCATTGTATCGCCTAGAGCATATACATGTAGAACGCTTAAATAACTTGTGCATATGGTTATTGACCGGAAGTGCTTATGTCCTGAAGTCTGAATGGGCCTGCTTTTGGATAGTGGAGGGCGCCCTCGTTGGGCTGCACTAGCCTATAACCGACGGTTAAACCCCTTGCTGCGGAGCGCATTTCCGCAGGCACAGTGTCCACGGCCTTCCTGAGCACACCATACAACCCACGATCCCCTAATGTAGTGTGCACGTGGATGGAGCGATCCGGTGGATCTGCCATAGCCATTCCTGTATCTGAATCGCGAAGTATCCTGTCGACAGCCCTCGAGAAAGCGATTCCAACATCTGGCGGCGCGGTAACCGAATACTGTACAAAAACCCTTCTGACGGTCGTGTCGTTTGACATATCAGCACTCGCAGGACTTTGGTGCCCTAAGCTTCTTATTCCTTCCCTGCAGGCTAACTAAGCGATTTGGCGTGCCTCAAAAAAAACGAACTAACGACGTAAAACTACCGAAAGATTTATATATCTATGCCTACCAAATAATAGTAGCTAATTTTAGATAACTTTAAAAAAGTTCCTGTTACAGCAAACCACAAAAGTATCGAATCGGTGAAACCAATGGCTAAGACGAAAAAGGCAACAAAGAGTAAGGCATCTAAGAAGGAGACCCACGCCCCAGAGACGAGAAGGATCGTGGTTAACGATAATAAGCTCAGCATAGAGGATAGCTCTCTGAAGAGGCGCAGGGGAAGGCCAAGAAGCAAGTTCAGCGAGAGCGCTTATCTTCCAGGGCCGCAGCTGCCAGGAATGCCTGGTGGAGAGCCTGTTGAGCAGGAAGTGCAGAGAAGGTGCCCGAGCTGCGGATCTATTGACATAATATTCGACAGCGAAAGAGGTGAACGTGTCTGCAACAACTGCGGGCTCGTTATAGAAGAGAATGCAACGGATACAGGACCAGAATGGAGGGCATTCGACGCTGACCAAAGGAACGCGCGTGCAAGGACAGGTGCACCGATCAAGTACACAAAGCCAAACAGAGGACTTGTCACAGAGATAGACCTCTACAACAAGGACATAAGAGGCGTGAGAATTCCCTCAAAGAGGCAGGCTCAGCTCTATAGGATGAGAAAGTGGCACAAGCGCGCCAGCATATCTAGCTCAAGCGAGAGAAACTACCTGATAGCGCTGCCAGAGCTCAACAGAGTATCAAGCTATTTAGGATTGCCAGACAATATCCGTGAGAACGCTGCACTTCTTTACAGGAAGTGCGTGCAGAGCAACATGATCAGAGGAAGACCAATAGAGACAGTGGTCCAGGCAGTCATCTACGCAGCGTGCAGGAGCGCAGGAATGCCAAGGACACTCGATGAGATATCAAGCATATCTGGTCTGCCAAAGAAGGAGATAGGCCGTGCATACAGGGTCATATCCCATGAATTGGGCCTAAAGATCCCGCTTACGGATCCTATAAGCTATGTTCCAAGATATGTGAATTCTCTGAAACTGAGCGGAGAGGCTCAGGAGAAATCCGTTGACTTGCTAAGGCAGGCAATGAGAAAGGGTCTCGTGTCAGGAAGAAGCCCAACAGGGGTGAGCGCAGCTGCAGTTTACATAGCAGGAGCGCTCTGCGGAGAGAGGAGAACTCAAAAGGAGGTAGCAGATGTGGCTGGCGTGACAGAGGTCACAATCAGGAACAGGTACAGGGAACTAAAGGACCAGCTGAACATTGATGTGAACCTTTAATTTTTCTGCAAATTATTTTTCTTGCAGAAATTTTTCTTTTTTGCATGCAGAGGAAACACTCTCTTTTTGTCGTCGTAGCGCAAACCTTTTCGGTGACCTACGACATCTGTGGAAATTTCACCGAAACTACAGGACAGCTTTAAAAACTCTCCTGCGGTTATCTTATCAGATGGGAGAAAAGGGCGGCTGATATTTGCAACAGGGGGCCGCATTGCTTGACAGATCATGCTAGGGTGTAGAGGATGGACGAAATAGGAATAGGACCGGTGGAAGAAGGAGAGGTGTATGACCTGCGCGTGAACGCGAAGGGTGCCAGAGGGGAAGGAATAGGGAGGATTGGCAACCTAGTTGTCTTTGTTAACAACGCAAAGACGCGCATAGGCAACAACTATAGGGTAAAGGTGACAAAGGTCTACAGAACCTTCGCATACGCCGAAGTGAGCGGCGCTATACGAGAGCTGATAGGCAACGGAAGCCAGCTGGAGTTCTGAGCAGACAGTTGTCCACCCACTGCTTAGGATTTTCCACGCCACTTTGAAAATCAAAAAACAATCGACGATTATAGATAGCCTTATATACTTAATTGTTTGATAGATATCAGGCGAGGGGTTTAAGCAAACTTTTGCTTAAGCGTGTTTTATATTCGTCATTTCTGGGGTATAAGCGATGAAACCGGAATATATCAAGTATCTGAAAGGTACAACTACAATAGGAGTTGTCTGCAGCGACGGGATTGTGATCGGAGGCGACATGCGCGCCACGGCCGGCAACATAATCGCTAACTCTGAGACGCGCAAGGTCTTCAAGATTGATAATAATCTGGGCATGACGATTGCTGGGGGAGTGGGAGACGCGCAAGAGATAATAAGGATAATCAAGGCGCAGAACGAGCTCTACAAGATGAATGAGGGCAGGCCACTTTCACCAAAGTCAGCGGCATCGCTTCTTTCGATAATATTCCAGCAGAACAAGATGGTTCCCTACTTTTCGTGGAACATAATAGGAGGGTTGGACGGCGAAGACCCGCAGCTCTACTCCCTTGACTACATGGGAGGGGTTACAGAGGAATCAAGGTTCACCTCGGTTGGCAGCGGATCTGAATCCGCGCTAGGTTACATAGAGGACGCTTACAAGAAAGGACTGACGACTAAAGAAGCGGTAAAGATGGTGGCGAAGGCCCTCGGGATAGCAATGAGGAGGGACTCGGCATCCGGCGACGGAATTATCGTTGCAGCAATAACGAAGTCCGGATACTCGGAGTATACGAGCAAGGACCTCGAAAAGATGACCGCCGGCAAATAATTGGACCAACCGGCCGTTGAAATGCATAAGGCTAAGTTCTACCAGTGAATTTTTTGGACGAAAAAGAGGCTAAGGAAAGGTCAAAGGAGCAGCTAGACCAGCTCTTTGACAAGATTAAAGAGATGCTGCCTAGCGAAGCCGAGTTTGTAAAAGCAGAGTTCGAAGGACCTGACATCGTAATATATCTCAAGAACGCGAAGGCGGTATACCAGGACGATGCGATTGTCAGAGGAATAGCATCATCGATAAAGAAGAAGCTGGTCATACGAAGCGATGAATCGCACCTGATGGACCCAGAGAAGGCTAAGGAGACAATAAAATCGCTCATTCCTCCAGAGGCAGTCGTATCGAACATAAGGTTCATGCCGAGGTTCTCTGAAGTGTACATAGAGGCGCTCAAGCCCGGCCTTGTGATAGGCAAGGGTGGATCAACGTTAAAGAGCATATCGATCCAGACAGGATGGTGCCCCAAGGTTTTGAGAACACCTACGATGAACAGCGACACGATATCTGGAGTAAGGCAGCTCATGTTCAATGAAGAGGACTTCAGGAAGAAGTTCCTCACAAACGTCGGCAAAGACATCAACAAAGTGATAGCGAAGAGCGAATGGCTCAAGGCCACAGCTCTTGGAGGATTCAGAGAGGTCGGCAGGAGCAGCCTGCTGCTCGAGACGCCGAACTCAAAGATAATAATAGACTGCGGACTGAGCCCAGAGCCCGCCATACGGGGAGTTGACGCAAACACGAACTCTGACCAGAACAAGGCCTTCCCGTACCTAGACAGCGCAAACCTTTCGATAAACGAGCTCAATGCAGTGATAATCACTCACTCGCACATGGACCACATGGGCTTCATCCCGTATCTTTTCAAGTACGGGTATGATGGACCAGTATATTGCACACCCCCAACAAGGGATCTCGCAGCCCTGCTGCTAAAGGATTATGTAAGACTTGTCATAAGGAGCGGAGGAACTCCATTGTATGAGGAGAAAGATGTGCGAAAGATGCTGATGCATACGATAACAAGGGAGTACACAGAGGTAACGAACATAACAGATGAGATAAAGCTCACGTATCATAACGCTGGCCACATACTCGGCAGCGGAACCGTGCACCTTCACGTAGGTGAAGGAATGTACAACCTTGTGCATACTGGTGACATGAAGTACGGATTTACAAGACTATTCGATTCTGCAAACGTGAGATATCCAAGGGTGGATTCTCTATTCACAGAGAGCACCTATGGCGGAAGCCAGGATATCAACCCGAACAGGCACGACTCAGAAAGGCAGCTCATGGAGACAATAAAGAGGACAATACAGAACGGGGGCAAGGTACTCATACCGGTATTCGCAGTGGGAAGAGCACAGGAAATCCAGCTTGTCTTGGAGAGCTACCTTGCGAACGAAGGCCCGTACAAGCTTGATGTACCTGTATTCCTTGACGGCATGATACTGGAGGCTAGCGCAATCCATACTGCTTATCCGGAATACCTGAAGGAGAGCCTCAGGAACAGGATACTCAATAACAGGTCACCATTCGAGAGCGAGATATTTGAAGTGATAAAGGGAGAAAGGGCAGAGCTCATGGAGAAGGGTCCATCTATAGTTGTGGCAAGCGGAGGAATGCTCAATGGAGGGGCAAGCGTGGATTACTTCAGAATGCTTGCAGACGATCCAAAGAATGCAGTTATATTCGTAGGTTACAATAGCGCTAATTCATTAGGAAGACGTCTGCAGAACGGCCTGAGAGAGGTTGTCCTGCCTGACCAAGACGGAAAACTCGTGCCAACTAAGGTCAACCTTGGGGTGCACACTGTCGAAGGATTCTCCGGCCACAGCGACAGAAGGCAGCTTGTCAGCTTCGCAGAGAACATAAGGCCAAAGCCAAAGACGGTATTCACTATGCATGGGGAGGAGCAGAAGTGCGAGGATCTTGCAAGGACCATAGGAAGGATGATGCACGTCGATGCAAGGGCACCGATGAACCTCGATACGATAAGGCTCAAGTGAGCAACCTAATCTTTGCACAACCCTTAAATTGCTTGGTGTTGAGAGGCTTAGGGCGGATTAATGAGACTTGTACTGTACGCGACACAGACAATAAATGGCTACATAGCTTCAGAAACAGATGAAACGCCGTGGACATCTGCTGCTTGGAAAAATTATCGCAAGAATGCAAAACAGTTCAAAGCAATAGTCATAGGCAGACGCACCTATCAGATAATGAAAAGGGTCAATAAGTTCAGAAAGATAGGCAATCCCTATGTGATTGTAGTATCAAACTTCTCACCAGCAGAAAGCAGCAATAACCTATCATATGTAAAATCACCTGCGGAGGCAATGCAACTCCTCAAAGAGATGAAGTTTGCAAAGGCCCTTGTTGCTGGAGGTGGAAAGCTCAACGGATCTTTCATGAAGACAAAGTACATAGATGAGGTATGGCTCGATGTTGATCCTGTTGTCTTTGGTACAGGAATAAAGCTCTTTTATGAGGATTTCTTCAAAGCAAAACTAAAACTCCTTGGAGTGAAGAAGCTGCCTCCAGACACTGTGCAACTACGCTATAAGGTAGTTAAATAGATTAGATTAGGGCTAGGAGTGCAATCCCTATTATTGCCATTCCGAAATCTTCCACAAGGGTTACTGTACCTAATGGGAGTTTTATTATAGTGCCCAGACATGCGCACTGAATTTTCTTTTTCTTGAGCATGCTCATTAGAACTCCGATTCCACTAAATGCCATAACCACAATCTCTATAATCGTCACGTTCATGACCTGAAACGACGCTAAGAACGCCAGGCCAAAGGCAAGCTCTATGAATGGATAGATATACCCGTACTGAAATAATTTTCTCGCAAGCAGATCATACGTAGAATAACCTTCAGCAAATCCCCTTATGTCCATCAACTTGAATCCAGAAAAGACTAGGAAGAAGCCTGCCATAAAGTTGGTAACTGTGCCGTTCCACGTGAATGTGCCATGCTGCAAATCCCTGATCGCTACCGCAATTGTTGCAAGCAATATCAAGCCGATTATTATAAGAAGACGGTCGTAGTTGTTCTTCTCTGGTTTAATACCAGGGTGTGCTTCTTGTTTTTCTTTTTCAGGTACAAGGCGCATTCCGCATTTGGAACAACGTCCAGGCTTGTCTGAGCGTACTTCCGGATGCATCGGGCATACATAATTCATCTTAGTACCTCAAAATATTCCGAATTTTTTCTTGCTATCAGGTTTCTTGCCAGAATCGAGCTCGCTAAACCTCTCGAGCAAGGCTTTCTGCTCTGCACTCAGTCCTTTTGGAGTGTCGACTATTATTCTTACTATCTCGTCCCCATGCCCGCTGCCGTTGAACTTCGGCATCCCCTTGTTGTTCAGGTAGATGTTTGCCCCGGTCTGTGTGCCAGGCTCTATCTTTATGTGCTCGTTTCCATCTAGAGTCTCAACGGTTGTTGTTCCTCCCAAAGCAGCAACATAGAACGGAACGTGCAGCTCAAGCAGCAGATCGTTGCCCTGCCTTGTAAATATCTTATCTTTTGATACCTTAACATCGACATAGAGGTCTCCGGTTCTATCTGCACCATAGTCACCCATGCCTTTGACTCTCAGCCTTGTTCCGTTGTCAACTCCTTGTGGAATCTTGAAATCAATCTTGTCTTCGGTGCGCACCCTTCCATGACCCTTGCATGTTCTGCAGACCTTCTCAACGGTCTTGCCCCTGCCACCACATTCCGGGCATGTTGTCACCACCTGCATTACACCGAATGGTGTCCTTGTTGTAGTCCTTGCCTGGCCGCTTCCTCCACATCTCTTGCATTTTGTGATGCCGGTACCACCGCTTCCACTGCATGTCTCACACCTCTTGACGTGGTTTACATGCAGTTTCTTTTCTGTTCCGGTAGCGGCCTCTCTCAAAGTAACCTCTGTTCCGGCGAGTATGTCGCTGCCGAGGTCAATGTTCCTAGATGCCCCCTGGTCCCCAAAGCCAAACATGCTGAATAAATCTTGATTTCCACCAAATCCGAACTGGAAGCCCATCTGCCTGAGTACATCTTCGATGTTGAAGTTCCTGAATATATCTTCTTGTGTGTACCTCTGGCTGAATGCATCCGGTCCGTACGCATCGTACTGCTGCCTCTTTTCTGGATCGCTCAGGACAGCATAGGCCTCGTTCACCTGTTTGAAGTGCTCCTCAGCTCCTTTGTCTTTGTTGCGATCCGGATGGAATTTCAGTGCGAGTTCCCTATATGCATTCTTTATTTGGTCAGGGCTAGCATTATGCTGCACACCGAGTATCTTGTAGTAGTCCTTATCCATCTAGATCATTTCTCTACCTTGAAGTCTGTGTCTGTTGCGCTTGGATCGCTTCCTTGATCCGCCCCAGACTCTGGGCCAGGCCCTGCTTCTGTACTCTGGCCTTGCTCTCCACCTTTGTACATAGCAGCGCCGATCTCCTCAAGCGCGCTCTTCAGGGCGTCCATCTTCGACTTCATCTCATCGTAGTCTTCCTTTTTGACTGCCTCAGATAGTTCGTCCTTTGCTTTGGTTATCTTCTCTGCCACGTCCTTCGGCACCTTGTCCTTGTATTCTTCCAGAGACCTCTCTGTCGTGTAGATGAGTGACTCTGCACCGTTCTTCAGTTCGACCTGCTCCATTATTTTCTTGTCCTGCTCTTCGAACTGTTTCGCATCTTCCATCTTCTTCTCTATGTCGTCTTTGCTCATCTTGTGCGGAGCAACTATGTCCATGCCCTGAGACTTTCCGGTCTTGATGTCCTTTGCGGTGACATGTAGTATTCCGTTCGAGTCTATGTCGAACGTCACCTCTATCTGGGGTATTCCACGACGCGCAGGTGGTATCCCTGTTAGAGTGAACCTTCCAAGGTCTACGTTGTCTCTCGATAGTGCACGCTCTCCCTGGGTTATGTGTATGTCTACACGATCCTGCATGTCATCCGCTGTTGTGAATATCTGCGACCTCTTCACAGGTATTGTTGTGTTACGCTCTATCAGCTTTGTTGCCACTCCTCCAAGGGTTTCTATGGATAGCGATAGCGGGGTAACGTCGAGAAGGACTATGTCCTTCACTTCACCGGTCAGGACACCTGCTTGTATTGCTGCACCAAGTGCCACACACTCCATAGGGTCTACTCCTCTTTCAACCTTCTTCCCGAGAAGCTGCTCGACGTACCTCTGCACTATCGGCATTCTTGTAGGGCCCCCCACAAGTATAACTTTGTCAAGCTGGCTCGGCTCAAGTTTTCCGTCCTTGAGCGCCTGCATCACAGACTTTGCAGATTTTTCTATTATTGGAACAACCAGTGCTTCCAATTTCGCTCTTGTGAAATTGTATGTGAAGTTAACTGGGTTGCCCTTTGCATCCTTTGAAAGGAACGGCAGGTTTATCTCGCTGCTCAGTGTCGTAGAGAGCTCTATCTTCGCTTTCTCTCCTGCTTCTCTAAGCCTCTGCATTGCCTGGTGGTCCTTTGTTATGTCAATGCTTGTCTGTGTCTTTATCTCCTTTACAAGCATGTCAACTATCGCGTTGTCCATGTCTGTGCCGCCAAGCTGAGTGTCTCCGCTTGTGGAGACAACTTCGAAGACACCCTTGCCGAAATCCATAATTGTGACGTCAAGTGTTCCGCCACCAAGGTCGTAGACCATAATCTTCATCTCCCTGTTTGATTTGTCTACACCATATGCCAGTGCTGCGGCTGTTGGTTCGTTGACCAGCCTCACTACCTCAAGGCCGGCTATCTCGCCTGCGTCTTTTGTAGCCTGTCTCTGGTTGTCGTTGAAGTACGCAGGCACCGTAATGACGGCCTTCTTGACCTCCTCGCCCAAGAATGCCTCTGCGTCCTTCTTTATTTTTTGAAGGAGTATCGCAGACAGCTCCTGCGGAGAATATTCCTTCCCGAATATCTTGTACTTGTAGTCTGTTCCCATCTTCCTCTTGAAAGCGAATGCAGTTCCATCTGGATTTGCGATAGCCTGACGTCTTGCAGGCTCGCCCACCAAGCGTTGGCCGTCCTTCGTGAAAGCCACGAAGCTGGGGAAGGCCTTCCCGTACATTGAGGTTCCTTCGCTGCTCGGTATTATCACAGGGCGGCCGCCTTCCAGAACGGCCGCCGCTGAGTTCGAAGTTCCAAGGTCTATTCCGATTATTTTTGCCATTGTTTCACCAATTATTTAGCATCAGTTTTGTCCTCTTCCTTTGCGATTATCACTGAGGCGGGCCTCAGCATTACTCCCTTGAAAGCATAACCCTTCTTTATGACCTCTAGTATCGTGCCAGCTTTCTTCTTTCCGTCCGGTTTCGATACAACTATCTCATGCTTATATGGATCGAACACTCCGTCTGTGCTGAGCTCTTCTAGCCCTTCCCGCTCAAGTACGTCCAATAGATTTGAGTATACCATCTCTATTCCCTTTGTGAACGTCTTGTCCTGCGATCCGTTTATCGTAAGTATTGCGAGTTCAAACTCGTCCAGTATCGGTAGCATATCCCTCACAAGCTCTGCCTTGCCGACGTTCTCGGCCTTCTCCATGTCAGACTTGATTCTTTTCTTGTAGTTGTCGAATTCTGCGGCGAGCCTGAGCATCCGCTCCTTCAGTTCGGCGTAATCATCATTTTTCTTTTCTTCTACTTCTCCTTTGGTCTCTTCATTCTCGGTAATTTTATCACCTCACCGCTTCTTGCTGTGAAAAGCCTGTCGAATTCCTTTGCTGTATCGAGCATCCTTCTCATTTCTCTCTCTATGTCATACTCCAGTTCCTGGACAACCTTCTCCATTTCGTTGGCTCTTAGATGATACTTGCGCCCCTTCTTGACAAGCACTCCTGAATCGATGAACCTGTTGAGATGGTATATTACAGTGCTTCTTGGCACCTCCTTGTCAAACCTCAGTTCTGAGCTTGATAGGCCGTCTATGCCCTCCTTTGCAGCATATGCAAAGTCCTTTAGTATCTGCTCTTCAATTCCTGACTTCTGGTCGCTTGCAAGGCCCAGGACTGCAACGAACCATCTAAGCATCTTCTCAGGGTCGTCATCATCAGGACGTTCGATCACTCTGATCTCTATTCTCTGCATAGTACCCCAACCTTCATATTATGAAGATAAAGATATAAAAAGCTTTCGATTAATTTGGATATTAATTGATATATCAAGAAAAAGCTGACAATATAATTTACAGAATAGTTAAGTAGACAATATCAATCTATCTGCTTATCAGAAGCGTGGCTGAGGTGATGCAGGGCCTCTAGGCTGCTGTGCTGTATCTGCTGATACTCTTACAAAGGCCATTGCCTCGGCCTCGGTGTAACCTACAGCTACAGAGAGGTTTACAGCCCTTCCGTTGTTCTGGTCGATCATCATACCTAGCACAGATACAGCAGCCTCTTTAGCCTCTGGCGCCTTCGCAGAAAGCAGGGAACGAACCCTATGCTGATGTTCGCCGCCAACACCATATACTTTAGCAAACTCTTCTTGGCTAAGCCCAGTTAGGGAATGAACACCGACTCCGAAAAGCCTGCTCAACATCTGCTCCTGCGGATGATTCCTTATAGTCCTTAGGTGGCTACCCAAGTTCCACCTAAGATCCAGTTCTTTATGGGCATCTATTTTCTCTCCAGTTTGTTCGAATCTGCTTGTGAACTTCTCTAGCTCCCTTTGAAGATGCTGCGCCTCTCTTGAGATCTGATTTAACATAGCTTGATCTACATGCACCATAATATCGAATCCTTTGGGATTTTGAGATATATATTATTTTTGTTTTAGGATTCTTCTCTGTTTCAGTATGCTGTTTAGAGGCTCCCTGAAAGAGACCTTTGCGTTGCTGAGCTCCTTGATGGAAGAGAATCCCAGGTCTGCCATCTCATTCCTGACGCCCGTAATAAGCTTGCTTAGAAAAAGATATACACCGTCGCTTCCAGCACTCCTCTCGCTGCTTATTATCGGCTTTGCCATGCCGCAGATCTCTGCTCCTATTGCTATTGATTTTACAACGTCCTTTGGAGTACGTATCCCGCCGCTCGACCAGACAGGCCCTTTGAAAGCGCTCTTAGCTTCGAGCACAGACAACGCCGTAGGGATTCCCCAGTCCCAGAATGCGTTTCCGTACCTGCTCTTGTTCCTGTAGGTCTCTACACCTATCCATGTTGTGCCGCCTGCACCCTGCACGTCTATGGCATAGACATGCCCATTGAGCGATGCTGCGACCTCTTTTGATATTCCGTTGCCTACCTCTTTGACTACGACTGGTTGCTTAATGTTCCTTGAGACCTCGAATATCCTTTTCATTACGCCCCTGAAGTTGAGGTCGCCTTCGGGCTGTATGCTCTCCTGCCCTGGATTGGTATGTATCGCAAGCATATCCGCATCGATCCTGTCGAGCGCGCGCTGAACGCTTTTGTCATCATAAACAAGGAGCTTCGATGCTCCTATGTTGCCTATCAGTATCAGCTCCCTGGCGAACTTCTTGACGTCATACGTGTACGCAAGAGAATCCTTCTCCATCATTGCGCGCTGGCTGCCTACGCCCATAGGAATGTTGAAGCGGGCAGCAGCCATTGCGATATTCTTGTTTATTTCTAGGGTTTCTGGATGGCCTCCTGTCATACCGGATATGAAGATGGGCGCAGAGATCGGCCTTCCAAGAAGATCTGCCTCTGTGTCAACATTTTTCTGGTTTATTGGACCTCCTTTAGGCTCTATGTCGACCAGCTCCAGCATGGTCTTCTTGTCCCTGTACTGAGTGTTCTTCTCAAGCACTATCTGTATGTGCTGAAGTTTCCTAGCCTGCGTTGTTGTGTCATCTGGTATTGTATCACTTCATTTTGTATATCGGGGCATTGCCCAACTCGTGAAGGTTTGCAGAGTTTGTAAGGAACATCGCTATCCTGAGCTGCGTAATCCAGATGTCAAGGTCCTGCGCCTCAGATGCATCCATGCATGGTATCGCCTTGCTGTCAAGGCGTATCGCCTTTGCAGCTTCTACGCCGTCACGCACGCCAACAAGATAGCTGGATTTCAGACTGCATGAAAGCTTCCCGTTGATGAATATTGACTTATCGAATGCTATAGGGGTATCAGAAATGGAGCGTGATAGTTCAAGTGCGCTTTCCTCGCTTGCAGCGTTCACCGCAATTGGATGCGGCAGGGTCACCCCTTCGTTGAGCTTGTACTTTGTATCCGTATCTTTGAGTGCTAGGTCTGGAATCGCGCAGTGCACGAACTGTATTCCATCAATCATAGAGCGGTCTACCCTTTTCAACTAAACACGATAGGAATGGCAATAAAGCATATAAATACTGGGTTGAATACTGCAGAAAACGAAGCTATTTTCTGTACTGATAATAGCTAACGACCTTGCCGAACTTGTTGTCAAGTTTCCTGGCCATGTAGTCGACTATATCATTTGGTGCATTCTGCCGAGAGAACTTCGCCCTTACAAGATATCCGAAGTCGCCGTCAGTGAGGAAGACCTCTTGAACGGGCTTGAGAGAAAGCAGGCGTTCAACAAGAGAGGTGGCATCAGCGTTCTCTCTAGGTGATATAAGATAGAATCTTTGCAAGGAATTTTTCCTTTTAGAATGAGACTTCATTAAATCCCGAGATCTTTTCCTGTAAACTTTACCATTTTCACAGAAAGGTTCTCGTTTTGTGGGGAATTGGTTGGGGATGGAACCAGGTAGAAGAGCCCTTGTAGGGATATTCTAAGTTTGTGGGTAGATCCATTCCGTTTTATAGGGTAGAGGAAGGAATCCTTGTAGGTAATTAGGTGATGAGATTTAGGCTCTGATTTGGGATTATTCCCTGATCTCATATTACCCCCAACCGGTATATCCTATGTTTGAAGAAGTATATATTTATAGTCTGATTAGAGGTATGCTGGCGTGCCAATCTACCAAGAGAAATTGCCAAAATTTTACATAATATAAATATTTCTTGTGTTATCAACATTCATAATAGTTAACATAAAGTTTAAATATTATAAGAGATATTAATTAATATATGGCAATACCCAAGGCTGTCGAGGATGCTTTCGAGAAGGTGAAGGCGAAGGAGCCAGGCTACATTACGCTCAAGTCCATAAAGAATGGGTATTATGTCTACAGACAATCGGGAAAGTGGGATCCAAAAAAGAAGGCGACAAAGACCATAGCAGAATATTTGGGAAAAATAACAGATGATGGCTTATTCATAAGAAAGAAGTTGTCAGCGAAGGATGATCTTGAGAATGCGAAGTCTTTGATAGCAGCCCATGGCGGAGAGATAATCTGGCACGAAAAGCCGGAAGAAATAGAGGGTGTAAAGGAAACTACTATACGGGAACTAACAACCGATGAAATTGACGCTAAATTGTTAACTATACTTAGCATGAATGCGAGAGCTGACTTAGCGTATTGGGCAAGGCAACTCGGACTTTCGGAACAGGCTATTTATTATAGAGTAAAACGATTAGAAGAAAAACTCGGTATAGAATATATAACTGAGATAAATGTTGAGAAATTAGGATATCTCAAATTCATCGGTTTTGTAAAATTTTTAGGCAGTATACCGGAGCAAGAAGAGCTGCGCTCTGCTTTTGAAAAGGATGGAAGAGTTCAATTAGTTCTTCTCACCTCGGGAAGATACGATGTCGTATTCTTTTTGTATGCACAAACTAATTTGGAGATTGGTGCATTCGCGCATAAGATCAGAGTTGTTGAACCATTATTTAGAAAATATAAAGCACGATGGTTTATCACACCGTATTTAGATTCCTTTGGTTTCTTACCTACGCGCGACGCGTTTTTAGACCTGATTAGAGATCAAGTTGAGAAAAAGCGCCAGGAAAAAATTTACAAAGATCTTACGATTAGAGATATAGTAGTACTGAAAGATCTGAATACAAATGGTGATAAAAGTTTTACAAAAATTGATGAAGATAACAAACTCGATAAAGGTGGCGCGGATTACTCTTATTACAAATTGAAAAGTAGAGGCTATATAGTCAGAACGACAATAGGAGCTACAAACCTACCCATAAAATTTAATGCGATAGTGATACTGGAGATAACTGATGGTATAAAATTTGGAAGAGGAAGGCCTGATCTGTTACAAGAAATAGTTAGGAACGGTAAATTGGCTAGCAAATATGCGATGGTCGGTGATATTGAAATGCCGCATAGTGGAATTTTCTTCTTACCAGTATTTGATGAAGAAGATTTGCAAAAAACTCAGAGTTACATGAATTCAAAAATAAAAGGCGTAAACCCACAAATACTGATAGTACAAAAATTTATATTAGGTTCATTCTGCTATAGAAGATTTGACGAACAGTATACAGACCAATACGAACTACTTGTGAATGAGTATAAAATTTTCCCCGCTGTTCAGAAAATAGATTATGATATTGGTGGAAAAATAAAGAAATTGTAGAGGATTTCTATTGGCATTCTAAAATAATGTAGACATATCTAAAGAGAAAATTAGATTATAATGTTCTTATAACTGGTCGTGTCGCTCCTCCGCCCCCACCACCAGTACTAATTTGGAAGTCGGTATAAAGCGTTACTTCTGCTATGAAGACTATGCCCCCGGTCATTACTATTCCTCTATTACGGATTTTTTAGAGAAATATAAATACCTTTCTGTTAGAATTTTGACTCCACTTCCATATGCGTCTCTTCCATCTTTTCTGCAAAATAGTCGAAGAGCTTCTGGTGTATTTTGATATTGTTCTTTAGCAACCTTTCGTTCTTCTTCTCTCCCCATTTTGCCGCTGCACCCAGATCAGCAAGAATCGTTCCTATGGACCTATTCAGCATAAGCGTGTAGAAGGTATGATCGAAATGCTTATCTTTCTTCACAGTTGGGATCTGCTTGTAGGCCCTTTTCCATTCTTCGACAAGCTTTATCAGAGATTTTATTGTGAAGTTGCTGTCCTTAATCTCCATCCAAGCGTTCCAGACGTTCATAGTAAGGTCTACCCACTTCCTTACGTACCTGAAAGACATGAAATCTATCATCGCATATCTTCCGTCCTTTAGCTTGAACACATGAGAAGGGAAGAGATCCGCGTTCGTGAATACCATTGGAATATCTTTTGCATGCTTTTGGATCAATGGATAATATCTCATAAGATATGGTGCGTAATCCTCTAGCTTGAGCCTCCCAGTGTCTTCGCACATCCTTCTCCAGTATTCGACACTTTCGAATCCTAGAGCCCCTGGCCTTAGCTGGCCCTCTATCTTGAATAGTGGCCTTCTCAATGCCTTTGTGTGAAATTCCTGATAGAACCTGCAGAAATTCTTCATCTCGCTCTTTGTTGCTAACGGAGATTTGTATATTGGTTTGCCCTCTATGTATTCCATTATGAAGTATCCATATCTTCTTTGTTTGTTCCACCTCCTTTCTCTGTAGATCTTTGGTGCAACAATAAGTTTGCTTCTGTTCTGCCTTTCGAATGCTCGTATTAGGTCGGGTTCGTGGTACTGGGGTTCTATCCCCTGGACCTTCAGGATTGCTCTCCTTCCCTTGTATCTTCCTTCGTAGACCAGGTCCTTCACTTTCTTTTTGTTGTATATGAGAGAGCTGTGAATTATCTTTTTGGCGATGAATCCTGTTTCTTCTTTAATCTCTTTTATTATCAACTTCTCTCTCTTTGGAGTGATGAAATCTGCATCTCTGTTGAAGTAATGCGACATCTCGTGCGCTTTCTGCTTCATCCACTCACTCCTTCTCGCTTATTGTTTCTATGACCTTCTTGGGATCTGTCATGGCGCTCTTGCATACGTTGCCTGTGCAGACGTATGCTGTTGCGCTCGATTCTGTTTTCATAGACCTTGTGAACTCCGATATCTTATCTATTTTCTGGTCTTTTAAGACAACGAACACGTTCGGCTGGAATACTCTTCTTATTTCAGAAACAAATCTCTTTGCTTCGGATTTGCTTCCTGCAGCTATCACCACTTCATACGACCTCTTCAATGCGAGATAAAGCGCAGAAAGTGCGAAGGGCGCATAGAAAGGGTTCTTTGAAATGTCCTTCGAGACAGCGTCTGACAATTTTCCTGCGGATTCCTCGAACTCTGGCATGCCGGTCAGCCTCGAAAGTGCCAGCAATGCATATAATGCTGCAGAGTTACCCGAGGGCACAGAGTTATCGTAAATCCTGTTCTCCCTTACCAATACAACCTCTGCATCATCGGAGGTTGAGAAGAAGCTTCCAGAATTCCTATCGAGAAAACGCTTCTTGACGCTCTGTATTAGCTTCAATGCAGTTTCAAGGTACTCTGTCTCGAATCCTGCCTGGTAAAGCTCGATGAGTCCCAATGCCATGAAAGAATAATCAGAGAGGTATCCTTCATTTGCTGAACCTATCATGTGGAGGAGTTTTCCGCCTTTTATCATCCTCTTTATCACGAAATCAGCAGCAGCCTTTGCTGCTGCGTAATACTTATCATCATTAAATATCGTGCTTGCTTTTGCGAGAGCAGTTATCATCAATCCATTCATATCTGTGAGTATCTTGTCATCTGTGTTTGGCCTTCTCTTCTTTAGCCTCAGGCCGAATAGCTTGTTCCTTGCTATATCTAGCTTCTTTTTCGTTGTTTCTTTGTCCATGCCGAATTCTCTTGCTATGGTCTCTATGCTATCGTCCATGTGCAATATAGTAAGGCCTTGGCTCTCTTTGAAAGGAAATGCTGCGAAGAATAGTTCCCGTTCCTCAGGTGACAATACATTGTATATCTCATCGTATGTGAAGGTGTAGAATTTTCCTTCTATTCCGTCGCTGTCGGCATCGAGCGCGGTGTAGAAGGCGCCTTCTTTCGATGTCAGTTCCCTTAGCACAAAGTCTATCGTATCCCGCGCAGTAGATTCGTAATCCCTCTTGCCAGTTATCTGGTATGTCTCAGAGTATACCATTGTAAGGAGCGCCTGGTCGTATAGCATCTTCTCGAAATGCGGCATGTTCCACATCATGTCTGTTGCGTACCTATGGAAACCGCCACCTATCTGATCGTAGATTGCTCCCATCCTCATCGACTGCAATGACCTCTCGACCATTGACAATGCAATCTTGCTGCCTGTTCTGTGCCAGTATCTCAGCATAAACAAGAGGTTTAGTGCCATTGGAAACTTTGGTGCCTCGCCAAACCCACCATTATCGAAGTCAAACATCTCTGACATTTTCTTGAATGCATCATCGAATATCTTACTGTCGATCTTCTCTCCAGCAGGCCTTTTTGCGCTCTTTGAAAGTGCATCCTCTATGCTCTTCGAACTCTTCAGTATGCTCTCTCTGTCATTCTTCCACGCATCGTCAAGGCTCTCGATCAGCTGCGTTATTCCTATCATGTTGAATCTTGGTTCTTTCGGCACATATGTCGTAACGTAGAAGGGTCTCTTGTCCGGCGTTGCTATCACGTTTAGGGGCCAACCTCCAGAACCCGACATCATCTGGCATACTTGCATGTATGTGCTATCTACATCTGGTCGTTCCTCACGATCGACCTTTATGTTGACAAAGGTTTTGTTCATCAATTCTGCGACTTCCTTGTCTTGGAAGGATTCCTTCTGCATCACGTGGCACCAATGGCATGTAGAGTATCCTATCGAGATGAAAAGCGGCTTGTCCTCCTTCTTGGCCTTCTCGAAAGCCTCATCAGACCATGGATACCAGTCAACGGGGTCGTGCGCATGCTCAATGAGATAGGGGCTCTTCTGCCCTGCCAGATGGTTACCCCCGCTTTTTGGCATAAAGCCATTAATACTTTGAGAAGCTATTTATACCATTATCAGGGTGCAGCAATGCTTTTCGGTGGAAGTGAAAAAGAGGCGCGTATAGACGATCTAGAGGCACTGCTCAATGATTCGTTTGATGCAAAGATATCATCTATAGACAACAGATCTTCTTCTTTGATAAACTCGATAGAGCAGGCGAAGAATTCTTTCCTATCAGCGTGCGACTCTTTCGAAAGGAGCGCAAAAAAACCAGACATGGAGATGATGTGGAGGGCGACAAGCGAACAGCACATAGCAGACCAGAAGCTTCAGTACATAGGAGCGCTTAGAAGAATCATAAAGAGCGATACCTCTGCTGAATCGAAGAACTTGTATTCATCGTACAGCTCAAAGCTTGCTCAGGCGAGGACTCTTCTAGATGAGGTGCTCAAGATAAACAACAAGTTCAGGATGGTCCTCGAGGCCTATTCAAATGAGCTGAACGGATTCAAGAATGCATTTACAACAATGGAGAGGAACGTGAAGGAGCTTGGCGCCAGGCTCGATGCACGCGCAGGCGAACTGAACGAATACACAGAGACGATGAAGGAGATAGAAAAGCTGCAGGCGTTCAGCAAAGAGGCAGAAGAGCTGCAAATGATAGATAAGGAGATGGAGCAGGGAGGTACCGATCGAGATACTGCAGGGGCAGACAGCCCGATTGATAGCCTAAAGAGAGAGCTTGCTGATAGCAGGCTGCAGATCAGTACCATAGACAAGGCAATAACTGACACAAAGAACAACATAACGGCACGCCTTGCGCCGCTGGATAAACCTGCAAGGAAGTACGAGCATGGAATGTCGAAGATGCACCTGTCGTATTATCTTGATGACCCTGCGGGAAGGCTGCTTGGCAATGAGGCGCTTTCAGAATTCTCAAAGCACGTTGCATCGCTCAGAAAGGAGATCAATGAGAATAGAATTCAGGTCAAGAACCTACAAGATACCTACCATGCTGCAGATTTCGTGCTAAACGGCAGCATCTCTGCACTGCTCGATGAGATAAGGATACTCAACGGTAAAAGAGATGCAATCCACGAGAAGGTAGAGAGCCTAGAGAGATCCGTAAGGGAGATAGAGCGCGTCGAGGGGGCGAAGCAGAGGAAGGTAATGGCAGCAGGAGAACTGAAAAGCAGGATAGAGAAGGTGCATTCTGCCAGGAATTCTGCAAAGAGCAACGTAGAGAGCATGTTCGAGAAATTTTACAGGAAGAGAGTGAAGGTCACCTGACCGCTCGCAAGGTCTAAATACTTTTCAAGTGTCTCATAAACGGGGGTTGAATTGGGAGCATCGGCAAGAGCCGTCACCCAGGTAAGCCTTAAGAGATGGGAGGCGGACGCACCAATGTCAGGCAAAGAGTGTGACATCGTCAAAGATATACCTTTGAGGGATCTCAGTCCGGTCGCTGTGCGCAGGTTCCTGCTGAGCCAGCGCGATGATGCCAAGCCGACAATTGAGGTAAGGCGCTAGGTATGACGATAGAGCAATGGACAGTCCTAGATAGCATGACTGCACTATGATGAGCATGATAATCTGCATAACTGGAATGCCAGGCTCCGGAAAGAGCACCGTTGCCAACATATTGCACGAGCACGGCTTCGTTGTTGAGGAGATGCGCGACGAGTTCATGCACCAGATGAGACTGCAGGGAAGGTTTCCCGAAGGCAAGGAGATATGGAAGCTCGCAGCAGATTTCAAGGCAGAGCACGGGATGGACGCTATAGCAAAGGCCATGGTCAAAAGGATAGACCAGGATTCGAATACAGTCATAGCGGGGCTCAGGAACAGCGCAGAGCTCGAAGTATTCAGGAATACATTCGGAGATGGACTGGTAGTTGTTGAGGTTGTCGCCTTGCCAGAGACAAGGTATGCAAGACTGTCGGGTAGGGGTGTCAGCATAGATCCAAAGAGCTACAAGGAATTCCTTGAGAGGGAGCAGAACGACCTTGTGGGGTTGGGCCAGGCAAGCATGAAGGGCATGTCTGACATAAGGATGACAAACTCTGGCTCTATCGAAGAACTTAGGAGCAATGTGGAGGCATTCCTGAAGGACGCACAAGGAAGGGTCGCCAGAGCAAAGACGAAGAGCTAACAGGATACAAGCATCTTTATAAGCCTTGTTTGGGTTGTATTTTTGGGTGCATGAAATGCTGTCTGCAAACAGGCTACTTGACCTGAAGGGCAAGAACGCGATTGTTACCGGTGCAATAGGAATAGGTTATGGAATAGCATACAGGCTTGCAGAGGCAGGGGCCAACGTGGCTGTTGCAAGCCTGCACATGGATGACGCAAAGAGGACGGTGCAGGATATAACGGCAAAGGGCTTCAAGGCGATAGCCATACAGGTAGACGTTTCGAAAGAAGAGGACGTAAAGCGAATGGTGAAAGAGACGATGTCTGCTTTCGGATCCATAGACATACTTGTCAACAACGCAGGAATTTATCCAGAGGTCCCTGTTATGCAGATGGACCTTGATCTTTTCGACAGGGTTCTGGCCGTTAACCTGAAGAGCGTTTTCCTTTGCACAAAGTATGTATCCAATGAGATGATCAAGGCGAAGAAAGGCGGCAAGATAATAAACGTCACATCTATAGATGCCTTGCATCCATCCGCAATTGGGCTGGCGCACTATGATGCTTCAAAACACGGCGTATGGGGATTCACTAAGAACGTTGCGCTCGAACTTGCACCCTACAAAATCTGGGTAAACGCGATTGCACCTGGTGGAATCCTTACCCCAGGGGTGCAGAAGATGCAGCAGAGCATGCCTATGCCTAGCGGCATAGACCCAAAGAAAATCCTCGAAGAATTCCTTGCCAGAATCCCTATGGGCAGGTTTGGCGAGCCAGATGATATAGGAAAGGTCGCGCTCTTCCTCGCTTCTGACATGTCATCGTACATGACAGGAAGCCAGATCGTTGTTGATGGAGGTGTACTTCTTAAATAAGAGTGGGGCTGCTGAGATTTGAACTCAGATATCCAGCTCCCAAAGCTGGAAGTCTTCCAGGTTAGCGTACAGCCCCCTATAGGATAACGTCACCTACTTCTTTAAGGATAGGTAATAAATACTTTCCCGCAGTATTGCTTTTGCTGACTGTTTTTATGTAACCTGTGGGGTTAGAATGAGTACTCTGGATCTTCCATGGCAGGAGAAGTACAGGCCGAAGAGTTTGTCAGAGGTAATAGGCCAGAAGGCGATAGTCCAGAAGCTTTCATCGTTTGTTGAGCGCGGGAATTTCCCAAGCATGATATTCGCCGGCACAGCAGGAATAGGAAAGACATCATGCGCATTGGCTATGGCGCATGACCTTTATGGAGATGCAATAACAAGCGCATTCAAGGAGCTCAATGCGTCCGACAGCCGGGGAATAGACGTAATTAGAGGAGAGGTAAAGGAGTTCGCAAAGACTATATCCCTGGCGAAGGTTCCTGTAAAGATAATCTTCCTCGATGAGGCGGACGCGCTGACTGCTGACGCGCAGCATGCACTGAGAAGGACGATGGAGAAGTACTCTGGTGAAACACGCTTCATACTAAGCGCGAACTACGCCAGCAAGATAATAGAGCCGATACAGAGCAGGTGCGTTGTCTTCAGATTCAAGCAGCTCGGAGAGCCTGAGATGAAAGAGTACATAGATAGGATAGTAAAGGCCGAGAAGTTGCAGATAGATGACAAGGCCGTAGAGGCGCTTGTCTATGTTGGCGATGGCGACTTGAGAAAGGTGACCAACACGTTGCAGAGCGCTGCGATGCAAGGAAACAAGATCATTGAGACTCACATATATGAAATAGCATCAAGGGCGAGACCGAAAGAGATTGCATCCATGCTCAGGTATGCTGTAACGGGTGATTTCGAGAACGCGAGGAAGGAGCTTGACAACCTGTCACTCTCGCACGGAATGAGCGCAGAGGACATACTCTCGCAGTGCTACAAGGAAGTGCAGGGCCTCAATGTTGATGAGAGGGCAAAGCTCAAGATAATAGCGGAGATGGGCGAATCCAACTTCAGGATAGTCGAAGGGGCAAACGAGCGCATACAGCTTGAGGCCATGCTTGCGAACATAGCCCTGATAGCGAAGGAGCACGCTAAATAATCTGATAATTCTCTTCCTAAAGAAAAAAAGGAATCTATAAATAATTGTCGAATGAGCAGTAAGCCAAGGCGATCAAATGGCAGCTGTGTCGATACCAGGCGTAAACCCTTCGGAAGTTATGAAGTATGTGAGAGCAGAAGGGATGGAGGTCAAGGTCCAGCCAGAAAAGGGCGGGGTAAAAGTGATCGGAGATTCCCGCCTTACTCTAGAACTCCTGAAGGACGACCTGAAGAGGCGTTAACTACTCTATCGTTATTTCCATAGGACCCGCGTAGTCAACTTCCGGGGCCTTTATGTAAAATGTAACAAGATAGCTGCTCGGCTCGTTAATTGTGAAAGGCAGCTTCCTATCGCAGCTCACGAATTCGAACGGCTTCTGAAGGGTGACTTTGTCGACCCGTTCACCGTAGCTCATCGCCTTGTACATCTGTATGCTGTTCTTGAAGACTGCGCCTTTAGGCATATTGAGTATCACTCCCGAGTTCTCTATCTCCACGCTCTTTAGTGGGGTGTTGACAATGACCTTGTTTATCTGGACCTTTATCATGCTTGCTTCCTCTGCAACAAGCGTTATAGTTATTGGTCCTGAGTAAGTGTAATCTGGAGCTTGGGCAGTTATCATGAGCTCAATTTTCTCGCTGCTCATAATGTCTCTTGGTAGCTTTGGCTCGACCGAAACAAACTTGAACGGATCTGATATCTGAATCGAGTTTATGCGTATTGGAGCTTTCTCCTGTGCCTTAAACTTCTCCTTTAGCGCTTCGAAAGGCAGGGCATCCTGCTGGGACTTGTTCTGGAATGGTATCTTTATAACAAAGGTGCTCTCCTTTACCTCAAGGCCTTCCATGGCGTGCATCTGGCCGTGCCACTTTATGTTGACAGACGTGATTGTGACCTTTCCTTTCTCTTTTTTCTTGAAGAGCCCACCTAGATTAAAGTTCATTAACCTAAGATTAGCAAAGAGTATATAAAAGTTTGACGTGAAATACTAACGATTATATGATGAGGGAGGGGGCAAAGGCTATTGACTTCAAACTAAAGGGAGTTGACGGAAAGACACACAGCCTCAAGGACTTTGATACAGAGTACGTTGTTTTGTATTTCTACCCAAAGGACCTAACGCCTGGGTGCACAATCCAGGCAATCACATATTCCAAGAAGATTGACAAGTTCAAGGCGCTCGATGCGACGGTCGTAGGTGTAAGTAGGGACGATACCAACCTTCACAGGAAGTTCAAGAGCGCGTGCAACATAAAGTTCATGCTCCTGTCAGACCCGACAAACAAGATACATAAGGCGTACGGTGCTTATGGCGACAAAGGAATCTTCGGGAAGGGGACTCTGAGGAATACTTACATAATAAAGAACGGCAAGGTGGTGAGGATCTTTAAGAGGGTCAAGCCTATAGAGGATCCAGATAACGTTATCAACTATATAAAGAACAGTTAGATGTAACCAAGCTCCTGGAGCTTCTTCTTTATCATTTCTGTCTCGTAGTTCGACTTGTCAGAGGTCTTTTTGTCGCTGAGTATCATCCTAAGCAGGAAGGCCACATAGCTAGACACAGATGGAAACCCCGTGCCCTCGATGTGCTTCTCGGTCTTCTTGAAGAGCGTCAAGGGTATCGAGACAGTGGTAAATGTTATCTTGTTCTCCCTTTTCACCTTCATTTAATCTATAGATAATTGAAAGCAAAGCTTTTTATACTTAATTATACTTAATTTAAAGATTATAGATAATTAAGTTGATAAGATGGCGAATATGAAGGAAAACAGAGTAGTGAAGGATCTGGAAGCACACCCCGACAAGAAGCATTGGGAATCTTTTGGCGCTTATCTCAAGAAGAGCAAGGCGAAGTACTACAAGGTGTTCTATCCAAAGAAGCTGAAAAAGCTCGCAGACCTGAAGAGCGCCTACGTCGTGATATACGACTCAAAGTACATACCGATGTTCAGGATACCGATAACGATGAAGAATAATAGCAAGCTTGAGGGTGCCACTATATACCTGAAAGGCTTGCTCAACACTAACAGGGACTACAAGGAGTGGGTAACATGATAAAACAAGATACAAAGGTACTCGAGGAGAAGAGCATTTACATACTTAGAGAAGCGAAGCAGAAATTCAAGAATGTAGCCGCCTTGTGGTCCATGGGTAAGGATTCTACGACCATGCTCGCTCTGGCTAGGAAGGCATTCCTTGGTAAGGTGCCTTTCCCGGTCATCCACATAGACAATGGGATAGATTTTCCTGAGACGTACGCTTTCAGGGAGTATCTTGCTAAGAAGTGGAAACTGAACCTGATAGTAGCGTACAGTGACATAAGACCTGACTCCGTAGGATCGGCCTGCTGTGGCCAGAACAAGCCAGACACGCTGAAGAAGGTCATGAAATGGCACGACTTTGATGCACTTATAGTATCCATAAGACGGGACGAGCACGGCATCAGGGCGAAGGAGCGCTACATGTCAGAGAGGGACCAGAACTTCAAGTGGGACTACAAGAACCAGAAGGCTGAGTTATGGGATGATTATGCATCAAAACTTGAAGATGGAAGCCACGTAAGGGTGCATCCGCTATTGGACTGGAATGAGGTGGATGTCTGGAGCTACATCAAAAAAGAGAAGATACCTGTCAATCCGCTCTACTTCTCAAGAAACGGTTTTAGGTATAGGAGCCTTGGATGCACGCACTGCACAATACCAGTCAAATCGAATGCCAGGAACGTTGATGACATAGTAAAGGAACTTGAGACCACAAAAATTGAGGAAAGATCCGGCAGGAGCATGGACAAAGAGCGAGAACATGTGATGCAGCGTTTGAGAGCGCTCGGATACATGTAGGTTTTTCCATGAAGGTAGTTAATATCTCATTGCTTGGGCACAAGGACCACGGAAAGTCTACACTTATAGGAAGCCTGTTGATGCAGACCAAGTCCGCAACCCAAGTGCGAATAAACGAGGCAAAGGTGTATAGCAAAAAACTTGGCAAGGCATTTGAGCCCGCCTTCATCCTTGATAGCTTTGTAGAAGAGCGAGAGCAGGAGATGACCTATGATACGACAAGGGCAGAGATCAAGTACAAGGACTTGGCTTTTGCGCTCATAGACGTGCCCGGCCATGAAGAGCTGATCAAGAACATGATAAGCGGGGCCTCTTATGGGGAAGCAGCCTTGCTTCTAGTTTCAGCAAAAAAAGACGAGGGGATAAGGGACCAGACAAAGAGGCATCTTTTCATATCTAGGATGCTCGGCATCGACCAATTGGTTGTCGCCGTAAACAAGATGGATACGGTGAAGTACAATCAAGAGAGATTTGAGGAGATAAAGAGCGGGCTTTCCGGTTTTATAGAGAGGATAGGCTTCCAGAAGGATAACATCCACTTCGTTCCAGTTTCTGCATACAGGGGAGAAAACCTTGTAAGAAAGAGCCCGAAAATGAAGTGGTACAAAGGAAAATCCATACTCGAGCTGCTTTATGAGAACTCAAAGCCTGGGAAGGCCAGAGCTAATGAGACGCTCAGGCTGGCTGTGCAGGGCTCCCTTGAACACGACAAGGACCTTGTAGTCGGCAGAGTTATCAGAGGGCAAGTTGGTATCGGTGATGATGTATGTATATCACCTGATTCGATAATCACAAAGGTCACAGAGATAACAGTAAAGGGCAAAAGAGCAAAAAAAGCGAGGGTCGGGGAGAACGTCGCAATTAGACTTGCAAAAAAGGTAAATTCTGATCTGCGCGGCTCTGTTATTTGCGGCGGTCTGTACTGCCCAGTGCCAAGAGATACTATAACGGCTCTTGTGTTTGTAACAAGGACATTAGGCAAGGACCTGAGCATAAGGTTCAACGGGACAAATGTGGAAACAAAGAGCGTAAAGGTCCTGAAGCACGTCGATACAACAACTGGCGAGGAGAGCGCCTCTGGGAAGGTAGAACCTCTCAACGCCATAGTTGCTGAACTGAAGCTTGCAAGAAGAATACCCGCAGAACGCTTCGATGAGACGATGGAGCTCGGAAGATTCGTTCTTTACTCTGGCAAGGACTTCGCAGGTATAGGCATCATAAAATGATGGAGGTAAAAAGAATGCAAAGGAGGCAATGCCGATTGTGGGTGTGCATTAGACGAATGTGAACGCAGCGTAATTCACTACGCTCAGATACTCCCTGTTCGTATCACCGGAGTTCGTGTTAGATAGGAGCACACCTTTCCTCGCTTTGTGGTCTTTTGCGTAGAGCAGCGATACGGTTATTGGGCCATATCCGCATGAGCTCTCGTGCGAGTTTTCCTTCAGTTCGTAGAATTTCTTGTAGTCCATCTTCTCAAGTTGCTCGAACAGGGGCCCGTCCTTCTTGCTGGCGGTGCTTGCAGGCTCATAGTGATTGAAATCAGAGCTTCCTATCACTGTGATGTTTCTTTTTAGTTTCTTCGCTGAATGCGTTATTGCATTAGAAAGCAGCACTGCAGCTTCGATGCTCTGGTCTCCCATACAGATGAAGCAGGCCTTCTTGCCAGGAAAGAGGTGCTGTATGAATGGCAGGTGCACCTCTATGGAGTGCTCGTACTGGTGCGCTGTCTCATCCTTCGCTATTCCTTCTGCATTTGCTATCTCGTTCGTGAGTTCGATATCATTCTCTATGATTCCTAAAGGTGTCTTCCAATTTTCAACAGATATAGAGATAGGGGCCCCATGGCCAGTGTGGTTCGGCCCTACAATGACTATAGTCCCTATGTCTTCTATATCATCTTTCTTAGAAAGCGCCTTGTAAGCATATGCGGCTGTCTTCCCACTGTAGATGTACCCGGCATGGGGTGCAACATACGCCTTTGCGCCTGAAACGTCCTCCTTGATTTCCACTAGGCCCATTGCTTTCTCTATGAATCCTATTATCTCGTCGCTTTTTGCAGGATAGAAACTGCCCGCTACGGCAGGTTCCCTCAGGCCATTCATTTTACCACATCAATATTGACGAGAAACTTTATAATGTTTTAAGCGGATAATCAAATGGGGTTTGCATTGAGGCTTATTCTTTACGTTGATATGGATTATTTTTTCGCTGCCTGTGAAGAGGCCAGGCATCCCGAATTGAGAGGAAAACCCCTGATAACCGGGACTTCACCTGAAGAGACCAAGTTCAGGGGGGTGGTGGAAGCCGCGAACTATGAAGCCAGGAAGTTTGGGATACATAGTGCTATGCCTACATCTATGGCTTACAGACTCAAGCCTGACATAAAGTACATTTATTCAGATGAACCCTACTACGAATCAATATCTGCAAAGATAATGGAAATGTTGTCAGGATATGGATTCAGGATGGAGGTCGACAGCATAGATGAGGCGGCGATGGAGTTGGACGTAGCGGATTATCCGGATGCGTTGAAACTTGCAAAGGAGATCAAGCAAAAAATAAAACAGAATTTTGACCTGCCGTGCACCATAGGCGTCAGCACGGGAAAGATTTTCGCAAAGATAGTGTGCGACAGCGCAAAGCCAAATGGAATTAGGGTGCTTGAAGAGAAGGACATACAGGATTTCCTCAAGGACAAAGATATTGAGAAGATACCCGGAGTAGGCAGAAAGACTGCAGAGAAGCTTGCAACTCTCAAGATAAAAAAGATAGGTGACCTTGCAAAAGCGGACCCGATGATGCTCATAGATTCTGTAGGCTCTTTTGGAAGGGAACTGTTTCTGATAGCGAATGGTACCGATGAAAGCACGGTAGAAGAGAACGTGAGCGTCGTGTCGATAGGCAGGGAGAGGACCTTGGAGAACAATGCGACAAAGATGAATGATATCGATAGCATGCTGAACAACCTCACGGATGAGGTGATTTCAGAAGTGAAGAAGCAGAAACTGATGTTCAAGACAATTGGCGTGAAGGCCCGCTATGCGGACTTCACAGATAGGATAAAGAGCAAGAGCTTCAATACTTACTCAGACTCTAAAGACCTTGTGCTCAGCACTGCAAGAACCTTGCTGGGCGGGCTTATTGGAGAAAAACCTGTAAGGAAGATAGGCGTCAGAGTATCATCTTTGATAAGTGTGAAGGGGCAAAGGAACCTCTTCTAGCTATTTGCCCATCTCCTTCTGCAGATACTCCCTAGCGTGCAATGCCGCTTTTATGCCGCTTGCTGCGGCCGTGCCAGCTTGCCTGTAGAATCTGTCTGAGTTGTCACCAGCTACATACACCCCCTTTATATCTGTGAGCACCTCGTCTTTTGTGATTACATAACCTATCTCGTCAAGCTTGAGCTGGCCTTCTAGGAATTTTGTGTTTGGTGAATAGCCTATAGCTATGAAGACGCCCTGAACGGGAAGCTCTGTTACCTTGCCGGATGTGTCCTTTAGCTTTACTCCAGTTACACTCTCTTTCCCAAGTATCTCCTGGACTTCTGAATTCCAAATCACTTTTATCTTTGGATGCGAAAGTACTTTGTCCTGCATTATCTTGCTTGCACGGAACTTATCACGTCTGTGCACTATTGTCACACTCTTGCAGAACCTTGTTAGGAAGAATGAGTCTTCCATGGCCGTATCCCCACCTCCAACAACCACAACATCGTTGTTCTTGAAGAAGGCGCCATCGCACG
>JAJYIZ010000007.1 GCA_021789815.1 Microcaldota archaeon | reverse complement strand
GATCTATCCTTTACCCTCCCTATCGCTCCTGTCAAAGCGGCAGACGCGCTCTTCTTCGAGGTCTTTATTACGAGTATGGGTTTTCCAACCTCTGGGTGCTCCTTTGATACTCCTGCAAAAGAGACATCAGAATCGTTCATGAGCTCATGAGCCAAAAGATCCGGAAGCGTAAGGTCTCCAGATTCGAACTCTATCATGAGCTCCTTGCTTTCATCCTTCAGTATCTTAACATCCATTATATCACTTACCATTATCGAAATACTTCTTTATCTCTTCCGGCTTGCCGTAGTAGGAGCTGACCTTCTTGTGTTCGCCGCGCCTACACGAATGGCAGTAAAGTACGTTTGGCGAATCACCAAGCTCCATAGGGTTACCGCACATGCTGCACATCGAGTATACAACACCGGCCTCTGGAGTGTTCAGGCTCAATACATAGGTGTCGTTCTCTTCAGCGAGCACCCTTGCGACCACGGTATCTCCGGTCCTGCATGGTTTTTCTTCACTTTCTCGTGGTTCCCTTCTGACCCCCCTGTCTCCAAACGGCGGCCTTCCGCGACCTCCCCTATCAAACTGCCTCTGCTGCCTTAGTATTATCTTCCCATCCTTGAGAGCAAAGTACTCCTTGTTGCTGGATGATACCCTGTCTATCGCTACGAATATCACGCTCTTCATAGCATCTGTAACCCTGCCGACTACCATCATGCCCCTCTCTATCTTCCTCACATCTCTCAATGGCATTACGCTTATCGCACCATCCTTAACTACGAGCATTCCGGTAGATGCCGCGTACACGGTCCCGTCCTCCACATACGTGTTCTCGGAAGCTGCGTACTCCTCCTCCATAGAAAGCTTCTCACCGGGGTTAACGAATCTTTCTTCCATAGAATCACTTGCTCTTCGCCTCTATCAACGCTGAGTTCTTCATGGAACTCTCGCTCTTGAGGGCCCTGTAAACAGCAAGAAGGGTGTTGTACTTGGCACGCGTCCTTCCCCTGGAGAAGCTCCACAGGTCCTTCACTCCTGCAAGTTCCAGCATCTTCTTTACGGGTTCGCTTGCGACTACGCCGAGACCTCTAGGCGCTGGTTTGAGTATTACTTCTACGCTTCCGCACTTGCCCTTGACTATCATCGGTATGCTGTGTCCTGTACCGCACGCGCACTGCCATGATCCGCATCCGAATATTATCGGTATCATATTTGCTTTGGCGTTCTTTACGGCCCTGTCTATCGCGGCCTTTACCTCTGCTTCTTTTCCGCTGCCTACCCCAACGTGGCCCCTTCCATCGCCGACTATAGCTGTAACCCTAAATTTCATCTTTCTATTGTTCTTGGTCATACGCTGTACGCTCGCTATCTCGATCACTTCGTTCTTGAGATCGGGTATCAAAGCGTCTACGATCTCTGTCTCCTCAATGTGCTTGCCCTCATGGAAGATCTGCTCTATCGAAGTTATCTCGTGATTCTTCACGCGTTTGCCTACGTCTGTCCGTGGCTCCCACGCATTTATGTCGAATCTTGTCTCTTCAGGTTCGTACCTTCTTCTTTCCAATCAATCACTCAATATCTTCTTTTTCACGCTCTCAAAAAGTGCATTCATGTTCGCTACATCAACGTTCTCTTTTGAGTATTTTGTGAACTGTGTTTTGTTTCCGGCCCCGGCCTTAGCATATTCCGCTATGTGCGCTCCAGAGAGCCTCTTTTCATCTATTTCTATGCTGTTTATCAGCTTTATGCCACCGTCGGCTGCACCCTTCGCTCCTGCGAACGCGACAGACGACTTTACAGGCTTGTACAACCCGATGTCGAGCACCGCATTCTCCTTTATCTTTCCCTTGCCCTTCTTTGCTAGCAATAGCCCTGTCAGATAGGCCGTCGGCGCGTTGACCCTTGATGGCCACCCAAGGCTCCTAAGCTCTCTCGATTCTGCAGATGCTATCACGGAATCGCCTTTCGGTCCGTATGTTATTGCCTGCACTATAACATTGCGGTTGCTCTTTCTTACCACTATCCTTGGCAGCCCGCCCTTGAGCAGGGCTATCCTCCTCTTGTAATTTGTTACCGATGTTCTTCTTCTCGCCTTTATGTGTCTGAACATGATATCACACGTGCCTCAATTCCTTTGCCCTTTCATCCGTCAGGTTGATCCCAGTGCTCTTGATGTGGTTTATCAACGATCCCTTGTTTGCGAACGTGCCTCCCTTGACAAGCAGATAGAACCTCTTGAACGTCTCGTTATCTATTGTCTTGTCGCGCTTTAGAATCTTCAGCACCCTCCTTTGGCCCCGTATCCTTTTCTTGTAATCTACGCTCATCCTTGCCTTTGTCGTGCCCCTTCTGCTGCCCGGTCCGCGCTTTCTTCCCTTCATCTTCTTTACCCTGATGGCCTTCGACCTGAAGCTGACATTATGCTTTTCTGGCACAGCGTAGATCTTTCCGGATTTTATCATAGCCCTTACGTCGTCCGCTGTTATCGCTTTCACGGCGTCTTCCAGGCCGTCCTTCTTTATCCTGACCTTGCTCTCGCCCCTGCCGAGTTCGCGTGCTGCTATCCTCCTAGTAAGTTCGATGCTCATAGCTTACCACTGTTCACTATCCTTATTCCCGTGCCCTTGGCTGCCTCTACAATTTCCTTCCTCTTCCTTTTTGAGACATCGTGGGCTATCGCCACTTCGTATGTTTCCTTATCATTTATGCCCTTCATCTGTTCGACGTTGTGCACTAGTACCAGTCTTCTTCCAGAGGCTCTCACTCCCCTGAGGCCCTCTGGGTTTCCATAGCCTATCGTTGGCTCTGCCCCCATGAAGCTCTTCTTGGTGCGCTTCTTGTTGTCTATTCCACGCTGCTTCCTCCAGCGTTCCTTTACGCGCTTTCGGCTCTTAGCCCCGAAATTTGGCACATTGAACTTTGGGTGAGTTTTCTTAATCATGATCATTCCTCCATAGCGTAGTAAATTCCGTCTTGGAAGACGCGCTCGTCGCGCATCCTGATCTTGCTGGCCTTTCTTATGTTTGCTGCAGTCTGTGTCACATCGTCAAGCATGGTCCCATAGATGCGTATGTTCTGGCCTTTTGCTTCTACCTTTGCCGAGCCTGCTATCTTGGCCTGTCGGGCCGCCCTCTCCCCGATCATGTTCTTTATCAGCATGACGTTGCCCTTCACCTCTGTAGTGAGCGGGAAGTGCGCGTGGAGCGTCTGCATCTTTATCTCAAAATATTTCGTTACCCCTGCCATGTCGTTCTTCAGCTCCTTTGCAAGCGACCCCTCCGAAACGAGCGCCTTCTTCTTCAGAATTTTTGCATCGGTGCCCTTTATCGTTATGTTTCCGGATTCCACGCTCACGTTCAGTAGCGCGTCGTTGAAGCGCCTTCTGTTTTCCCCGAGGCCGCCCTTGACTATGACAAAGTCTCCCTCGACCCTTGCGCTTATGCCTTCCGGAATCTGCAGTGTTATCATCTTTTCACTAATACAAGTATGCCAGCAATCGGCCCCCGGTGTTGCTCTCCTTGGCCTGCCTGTTTGTCATCACGCCTTTCGGGGTCGTGAGTATCAGTACTCCGAAATCCCTGCTCGGTATGTACCTCGATTCGTATCTCTGTATGTCGTTCTTTCCTATCGCGTATCTGGGCTTGACAACTCCTATGTTGTTTATCTTGTTCGATAGTGTTACCTTCAGCTTGCTTACGTGCCTTTCTTTGTACTCTTCGTAGTCCTTAATGTATGACTCTTTCTTCATTACTTCAAGAACAGCCTTTATGAGCTTTGTAGAATAGAGCGTGCACTCTGCCCTGCCTATCCTTTCGTTCGCTTTTATGGTGTTTATCGCTTCTGAAAACTTGTCCATGAAATCATCCGTACTTCTTGAAGCCCAGGCTTGGGGCTGCCTCGCGGAAGCAGCGCCTGCATATGTACAGGTTGTGGGACCTGATCAGAGCTCTCGCCGTGCCGCAGATCCTGCACTTCCGCATTCCCTTGCCCTTGTATTTTTCCTCGAGTCTTACCTGCATAAGTATCACACTACCTCTACATTGAACGATTTCTGTATGTAATTCTTTATCAAATCTCTGCCAACTATCGCATGCCTTTCCGGTATGCTCGATGACAGTCTCTTTCTTTCGCGTACACGCATTCCCTTTCGTTTGAATGTAACATTAACGTTCATGCCCAGCATTCCTATAGCTGGATCGTACTTTATGCCGCGTATGTCTATGTACTCCTTTATCCCAAAGCTCAACGAATTCGGAGTTATTCCGGATTCTTTTATCTTGTTGTCTACAGCGTCGAGCAATCTCTTCAGAAGGTCCTCCTTCTCACGCCCCCTTACAGTTACGAAAGCCCCGATTATCTGGCCCTTCGTTATCTTGAAGGCCGGCGCCCTTCTCTTTGATATCTCTTCTGCGGGTTTTCTTCCTGTCATAAGCTCTAGCAGGCGCTTAGCTGCCTCTGAGTGCTTCTCCTCGCTGCCTGTACCTATGTTGAGCACGAGCTTCTCAATCCTTATCTCTTTCATAGGGTTTTCTCCTTCCATACTATTCAACTACCATTATGTTCTTGAGAAGAGTGTCGAATTCGCCGCCGCTCTTCTGTTCAACCTTTACCGTTGGCTGTGACGTTGCCGTTCCTGGCCTTATATCCTTTACGGTTCCGGTGCTGCCTACGTGCACGCCGTCGATCACAACGCACCTGCTTCCTTTGTCAAGCTTCAACACCTTCTTGATTCCATGCTCGTTATCCAGTACAACAGAGTCGTTTGTGTTGGTATCCTTGTTTGCTGCCATGACTGTGCCGTCATGCAGCCTTATCATCAATGCTCCCTTCTTTGTCCTGTACTTCTGCACTATCCTGCAAAGCCTCTCGCCTGCCACGTCCGCCTTTTCTATAGAGACCTGTCCGCGCTCGTTTATTCCTATTCTGTAGGTCTGCTTAGCCGGCACTATGTTGATTGTATCGTTTAGCCCTATCGGATAGCTCGGATCCCTAACCGGGGTGTTGTTCACCAGAAGTTCCTTTCTCTTTATCATCTTTGAGGCTTCCGAGCTCGTCTGCGCAAGGCCTACCCTTCTTGCAAACACAACAAGCGATATGCTCTTGTTCAGAGTGTGCCTTCCAGCGGTTGGCTTTGTCACAAAGACGCGCTCCTTCTTGTGCACGAAGTAGTACTTTGGAGCCACTCTGCTCTTCAGATGCCTGCTGTTTCCTTTTCTAGCCATTAGACCACACCCTTCTGCGTCTGTGCATCGTGCTGTATTTTTTCCATCGCGCCTGCGGATGCCTTAACTATAGATTCTGCTGCCTTATCGGTTTTCTTCTCAGGTGCGGGCTTTTCTTCCTGTTGCTCTTTCTGCTTTGGCGTCTGCTTCAGCTTGAGCTTGTCCGCCCTCCTCTTGTCCGACAGGTTTAATTCTGTAATGTAAACGTTGGAGCTGCTTATCCCTATGTTGAACTCCTTGCCCCTGGCATTCTTCTTCTTTAGCGAATCCAGGAAGACCCTGCCTGTGCGCAGGCTCACGCGCAGAACCTTTCCTGTAGTTCCCCTCTTCGCTCCGCTCATTATCTTTACGGTGTCACCCTTTGCAATCTGTATTGCTCGCCTCTTGACCGGCATCTTCTCCCTTAGTGATTTGTCCACGTGTACATGAAGGAAGTGCTGCCTGATGTGCATAGGCGCATTGTACCTCTCGAACCTCTGTATTCTTGGCTTGCTGCTCATCAGACCACCCTCGACGCTATGCCTGCAAGTTTTATGTAGCGCTCTACGACCTCTCTGGCCATTGCTCCTTTGACCTCTGTGCCTACCGGCAGGTTTGATTCCGTTATCAGTATGCCGGCGTTGTCTTCGAATCGTACTCTCATGCCGTTCGCGCGCCTTATCGGCTGCTTCTGGCGTATTATCACAGCGCGCACCTTCTTCTTCAGGTACTGTGGGTTGCCGCTCTTCACGCTGACCATTACGATGTCACCTATGCCGCAGGCTGCGAGCCTGCCCTTCCTGCCAGCCTTGCCGATCTTGTTTATTATCATGAGCGTCTTCGCTCCGCTGTTGTCTGCGCAGGTTAGCACAGAGCTAGGAATGAGCGACTTCGATATCTTTGTTGATATGCTCTTCATTTGGATGCACGGTTGATTATTTTTGTGACGACAAATGACTTTGTCTTGCTAAGCCTCCTGGTTCCCGCTATCTGGACAGTGTCGCCGGTCTTAGCGTCTATGCACTCCGGGTTGTACGCTGCTATCCTTGATGTGTTTCTAAGCGATCTCTCATACTTCTTGAGGAATGTGCTGTATTCCTTCTCTATTATGACGGTCTTCTTGGCGCGGTCGCTGACCACCACTCCTTCTATCTGGTAGCCGTGCGTCTTAAGATTCCCATGGATTGGGCACTTTGGGTCTTTGCATTCCAAACGATCACTTACTCTGAATTACGCCATCAAAGGCGACGCTTCTTGTAGAACTTGAAGCTCTTCTCGAGGCGTTCATACGGCCTGAAGTTTATCTCCTTGCCGTCTACCACGAACCTGCTTCTGCCATAGGCAAATTTGAAGGCCGAATCCAACTTTGGGATTACCTTCCTGCCAGAAGGAGTCTCGATCAAGAGGGTGTTCTTCGTCTCGTCGACTACGAATCCTCTCAGTCCTTGTCTGGATCTGTCATGGCTTTTTACTACATCGACCTTCAGGCCAATAAGCTCATGAAGGACGATTGTTTTATTATTATAATTCGGCATATTTAAACCTTTCTTTTGTTTTTACGACGCATTTTCCGAAGAGGGGAAGGGGGGGCTACTACTTCACTATTATTCTCTCTGAAACGCTCGTTATCCTGTCTATCTCGTAGCGGATCGTGTTACCGTACTCGGTCTTGACAAGCATTATGCCTCTTTTTGCATCTACTGCGGCGACCTTGCCTATGTAAGCGCCTATGTCATTAATCACTTGCTTGTCCTTCATGCGCGCCCTCTTTATCGCGCGGCTCCTCAAGGCTGTGCTGAGCCACGATACGAGATAACCAAAGACAATCGCAATCCCGCTGAATAACAGGAACTGCCAGAAGTAGACCTGGCCTATGAGCCACGCTGCCGTCAGGTAAACTATCGCGATCGTTATTATCCCATAACCTGTGTATGTGCCCTGGGTAATCGCGCGATAGCGCTGCCTCCTGTTCTCGAAGTCGAGAACCCTGCCGACAAGGTAGAGAACCAACGACACTGGGAATAGTATAAGGAACCCTTCAACAGCAGATGCTACAAGCGTTATAGGATCTGTGGTGCTGGTCAGCGTGCTTGTGTATGTTCCATAGCCTATAATCAGACTAAGCACAAAGAATATTATCGAGCTGGCGTAGAAGACGAAGCTAAGCCTCTCTATGCTGAAGCCCAATCCCCTGAAAGAGCTCACAAGAGATTCCTCTACTCCGAAGCCCTTTGCCAATAGGTATGCGCCTATGAGCGCGGCCGGCAGCTGCCATCCGTAGTTGAAGTAGTAACTGATGGCAAAGAGCAGTATAAGCACAGCCGGTATGCCGAAGACTATTCTTGCGTAGTGGGGTTCCTTAAGTTTTTCAAATACAGTGAAGTACGCACCTTCTAGGTCTTCGGCCTGCTTCATGCGAACTAGGTCTACACTGTTGACGTTTATCCTCGATTTAAGGATAGGGAGGACGCGCATGTCGCTCATTCCGTCTGTTACAAGAACGCAGGAGTCTGGCTTGAACCTGTCTATAACTATGTCTAGCTGCCTTGCGACAGCGGAGTCGGCAACAAAGCCCTCCTTCTCTGCGCCGGTCACTGTTGCTATAGCAACAGAATGGCCCTTCTTCTTCAGCTCATCGTACTTCTTTACAGCCTCAAATATGGTATTTGAATCTGGATCCTGCGGGTCTGCAAGTGCCAGTTTTGCAGCAGCCTTTAGGTTGGCATCCTTGCCGAGAACAGGCCCGGCTATCCTAGCCTTCCTGTAAAGATCGTTGTCAATGTCAACAGCGAGAACGAGCAGTCTTTCGGCCAAACGGACACCCTATTATATAGTAAGTTGTGGTCGAACAGCATAAAAATCTTTATATCCTTTTCGGTATGCGGAATTACATTTCCTGTAAGGCCGTGGTACGACCATGCGCAAGGACTACTCAGACACTACGATAATAGCGCCTACTTTGAACGAGAAAGAGAACATAGCACAGTTTCTCAACACAGTCACAAGAATGTATCCTGGCATTTCGATAATAGTGCCTGACGACGGATCAAAAGATTCTACAGACCGAATAGTAAAAAGGATGTCGAAGAAAAACCGAAGGATAAGGCTCCTCGACAGGTCCAGAAAAGGGGTCCACGGCACAACAGCAAGCATACTCGACGCAGCGTTGCAGGTGCGGACCCCAAAGACAATATCCATGGATGCGGATTTCCAGCACCCCTTAAACAGGATAAAGAAACTTTCAATGGGTCTAGACATGTACGATCTTGTAATAGGGGTGCGCCACGGGCACGGCAAGCGCAGCTTTACAAGGAGGGCCCTCTCAAAAGCGATGATACTACTTGCTCTTGTAGTCTACAAAATAAGAGGGCTCCCAACGTGCAGCGATATGGCATCGGGTTACTTTGCGATTAGGACAGAAATATTTAAAGGGTTGATAAGGAATAATGAAAGAGCGTTCGTGTACGAGGGGAACAAGACACTGCTCGATATTTTAAGAATAATAGGTAACAAGACAAGGATCGGCGAGGTCGGATACCCGAACTTCCCGGAAAGAAAGCGCGGTAAGTCCAAATTCAAGCCAAGGATAGTCACCCTGGCTTTTCGATCAATAATGAAATGGTAGGTATGGCAAGAAGAAGCGGAAAACCTGCGCATGTGGATCCGGAGACCCACAAGATAGGATCTGCAGCGGCAGCTACCGCGACCGGCGTTATGGTTGGCAAAGCGATCTCGATAATCTTCCTCGGGCTATCGTTCATAGTTGTTGCAAGGCTCTTGGGGCCCAGCCTGTATGGAATATACACCCTTGCGCTCGCTGTGGCCGGGTTCGGCGCAGCCATAGGAAACTTTGGCGTTGGCATAGCCATGAACAGATTCATTCCTGAGTATCTCTACAAGGGCGACAAGCGCAGCATAGAAGACATACTTGCAAATTCGTTCTTTGTGACAATAGTGATGTCGTTAGCCATCGCTGTCGCTACAATCGCGCTCAGCGGCATGATATCAACAAACATTTTCCACAACGCATCGTACACCCTTGTGATAGACATAGCTGCCGTGTCTATAATATCATCGATGCTTTTCAGTGCATCATATTCCGCCCTTCTGGGATTCAACAAGGGTCTGCACCTCGCGCTCGCCAACACGGTCCAGGCCGTGCTTCAGTCGGCACTCAGCGTTCTCTTCGTGTTCATGGGATTCGGCGCAGCAGCTCCCATAATCGGAATGATAATAGGATATTCTGCAGGGTTCCTCTATTCGCTCTATCTTATATACAGCAAGAACGGTCTCAGGATGCTGGTCATGCCCTCCATAGACTCGATAAAGAAAATATTCCGTTTCTCGGTCCCGATATCTGTATCGCTTACTTCTATGTCTCTGGTATACAATCTTGCTTTCATAGTTGTCGGCGCGTATGCCACGACCGTTGTGATAGGAAACCTTGGAGTAGCCTCTAAGGTTAACTCCTTCATAGACATAGTAGCAGGCTCGATAAGCGTTTCTCTTCTTTCTATGTATTCTACAACTCTGGCGAGTAAGAGGGTGCGCGCCAAGATAAGCCAGTTCTACAATCATACCGTGTACTACTCGTTCATCCTGCTGGCTCCGATACTGCTCTTCATAGTGGTGCTCGCGCAGCCCTTCTCTTACGTTGCGTTCAGCAGCGTCTACAGAATCGCGCCGCTCTTCATAGCGATTATGGGCATAGGCGCGCTTATAGCGCTGGCAGGCCAATACGCAAACACGCTCCTGATGAGCGCGAACAAGGTGAAGAAGGTCTTCAAGTACAACATGATAATAAGCGCAGCCCAGCTTGTCCTGATTTTCATACTGATACCTCTTTTCAAAGGGATAGGGCTTGTCCTCATCCTGTTCATAATAGTGCCGATACTGACGAATATACTGTACATAAGGAGCAGCGACAAGCTCTTCAGGTTGGGATTTGACATAATGAAACTGCTCAGGATAATGGCGGCCAACGGGATCTCGATGCTCCTAATCGTACCACTCATAATCATATGGCAGTCCAACTACATACCACTGCTGATAACTGCTGCGATAGAGCTTGTTATAATATACCCGATAATACTGGGTCTTGTAAGGGGTGTCGACAGAAACGACACGAGAATACTCGGCAGCATGACCAATAAGATACCTGTGTTGGGGGCAGCGTTCGGTGCTGTTCTGAGGTACACAGCGATATTCGTACGCTAGGCTCTTGCCGCTGCATGCTTGATGAATTCCAAAAAGAGCGGAGCAGGTCTTTCAAGCCTGGACTTGAGTTCCGGGTGCGCCTGCGTTCCAATCCCAAAAGAGTCCTTCCATTCAGTTATCTCTACTATGTGATTATTCGGTGTGGTCCCGCTGACAACCAGGCCATTCTTCTCAAGAATACTCCTGTAACGGTTGTTAACTTCGTACCTGTGCCTGTGTCTCTCGCTTATCGTTGTGCTTTTGTAAGCTTCATATGCATGTGTGCCCTTCCTCAGCCGTGCAGTCCATGCGCCGAGCCGCATGTTTCCCCCTTTCTCCTTGAGGTCTCTTTGTGATTCCATAATCTCAATCACCTTGTAACGCGCCTTCTTGTCGAATTCCGATGAGGTGGCGTTCTTGAGCATGCAGGCATTCCTTGCATATTCCACTACCATTAGCTGCATTCCAAAGCAGAGCCCCAGGTACGGAACCTTGTTCTCGCGCGCATATCTTATCGCATTTATCATTCCTTCTGTGCCCCTAACTCCAAAACCCCCCGGTACAAGTATGCCATCTGCGTTTTCTAGAGCATGGAGGTCGTGGCCCTCAAGCGCTGTAGATTCTATCCAGTTGAAGTCTACCATGACGTTGTTCTGCGCACCGGCATGGATCAGCGCCTCCTTCACGCTTACATAAGAGTCCTTTAGATCCGTATACTTGCCGACTATCGCTATATTGATGCGCTTCCTTGGCGATGATACCCTATCGACCATCCTGCTCCATTCGTTTAGCTTCTTCCTGTTGATCTTTCGGGTTCGGAGCTGAAGGTCCTCCATCAAAAGTTTGTCAAAACGCTGCCCCATGAAGTGGAGCGGAAGGTTGTAGACCGTTCCCTTGTCAGAATCGTCAATCACGCGATCCTTGCTTATGCTGCTGAAGAGCGCGATCTTCTCCTTTGCTTTCTTTCCAATAACCTCGTTGCTCCTGCATATCACAAAGTCCGGTTGTATGCCCAGCTGCATGAGCGATCTCACCCCTATCTGCGCGGGTTTCGTCTTCTGCTCGCCAACAACATCAAGCTTCGGCACGTATGTGAGATCAACGAACACGACCTTCTCTGTAAGCGCAAGCTGCCTCATCGCCTCTATGAAATAGCTGTTCTCTATATCGCCAACTGTGCCGCCGACCTCTATCACGAGAACATCCGGTTTTTCGGAATTCGAGATATTCTTTATCATGTTCAGTATCTCGTTAGTAAGATGCGGTATTATCTGGACGTCTTCGCCAAGATAATCGCCCCTGCGCTCCTTCGCTATGACCTTGCTGAATAGCTTGCCGCCAGTTATCGATAGGTTGCCCTTAAGGTCTATGTTTATGAAACGCTCGTACATGCCGAAGTCCATGTCGACCTCGCTCTTGTCATCGAGAACGAAGACCTCGCCGTGCCTGTATGGGTTCATGGTCCCGCAGTCATAGTTGAGATAGCCGTCGAACTTTACAGGAAGAGCTTTGTAGTTGTAGAAACCGAGGATCTTGCAGATGGAGCCTGTCACTCCTCCCTTGCCAAGACCGCTCAGCAGTGACCCTAGGATAACAATATACTTAGTCTGCACACAACATTTAGTTCCAGCATATTAAAATACCTTATGCTGGGTGATTTGTAATAATGGATCGCATGGAAAGCACAAGGGCCTTCATAGCAATAGAGATTGCTCCAAACGTAAGGAAAAAGATAACAGCAATAACCTCAGAAATGGAGTGCAATTCTGCAAGACCGGTCAAAGAGGAGCAGATCCACATGACTTTGCTATTTCTAGGCTCGATAAACGATGCCCAAATAAAAGGAATGACAGAGGCGATTTCGCAGATAGATGTGCCGCAGTTCAACCTGTCATTCGGTGGCATTGGAACTTTCGGTAGAGTTCCTAGGGTAATATTCGCTAATGTTCTCGAAGGCGAAGTCGAGCTTAGAAGGATATATTCGGTGCTAAGGGAGAGCGCCGAAAAACTGAAGATAAAACTAGAGGACAGGGACTTTGCAGCGCACGCCACGATAGCGAGGATAAAGGACCCGAGCAAAGAGGACGTTCTCTACCTCAAAGGATTCATTGCAAGCCATTCCGAGGACAGTTTCGGCAGTTTCACGTGCAAGGAGATAAAGTTGAAGAGTAGCGTGCTGGGCGAGCACGGTCCCACGCACTCCGATCTTTACACAAAAGCGCTCAGCCCCTGAGACTCTTTTCGAACTGCTCGTAGGTCATTTTGCTGGCTAGCTCTCCAGGCTTGTATATTTTGTCCTCCATAAGCACGTTGTAGCTCATGCCAGAACTAATGTCAAATGCTATGTGGCGTATGTTCTTTCCAAAAAGGTCTATCTCATACACGGAAAGCCTGTTCTGTGCAATCATATCTGCTACGCCGTAAAGCGGCAGCGCAGACTCTGCATCCTGCATGCCTATTAAGCGCACCTCCAGGTTCGGTCTCCTTAGGGATTTTATGAACTTTCCAAACTTTGTGTTGAGGTCGCTGGTCAGCTCAAGGAACCTGGCTGCAGCGACGCTCTGTGTGTTAACATCATAGATGCTCATGAAGATGTCGTACGTCATAGAAGTCGCTGAGATGTACCTGCTGTCTGTATCGCTGTAGCCTGCTTTTGAGAAAAAATCCCCTACCTTCAGATACACGCAATTGGAATACGCATCTATCTTTGATTTCGATACGTGCGGCCGTTTCTTGAACGTTTTGAGATACGGTTGCGAACCGAAACCCGATGTATGAAGTTCGCTGAAGAAGATGCTCTCAAACGTCAATCGATCACGCAACAATAGAGCTTTTGAATACCTTTATAAATATTCTCGTATATAATTCTTTTAACTAATTGTCATGCTCTTTGACGCCGTAGTGAGCGAAATGAAAATCGACATACTAGAAGACAGAGGCAACGTTCTTAGGTTCACTCTTAAGGAATCCACGAACATGTACGCAAACGCGATAAGGAGAGCCGCGGGCGGGCTTGTTCCGACCTTCGCAATTGATTCAATAACGTTCTACGAGAACTCCAGCGCAATATTCGATGAGTATATCTCTCATAGAATAGGGCTTGTCCCATTGACAACACCACTGAAGGGTTACACAGATACAGACGAGATACTATTTACGCTTGAAGCAACCGGCCCCAAGACGGTATACTCAAAGAGCCTCGAATCTTCAGACAAGGAGGTCAAGGTCGCAAATCCAGACATACCAATAATAAAGCTCGCGGAGGAGCAGCGCATAAGGGTAGAGGCCAAAGCGCGCATGGGCATAGGGCTCAAGCATGCAAAGTTCCGCCCAGGCCTTGTGACTTACGAGCAGAAGGACGACGACACCTTCGAATTTTACGTTGAATCATTCGGCCAGATGCCGCCCAGGCAAATTATTAATAAGGCTTTTGATGTGATAGAAGAGCAGCTGCAGGAACTATCCTCAAAGGTCAAGAAGCTTTAGGCGGAGGTGGCAGAGCTTGGTCAAACGCGCTGGCTTGAGGTGTCAGTCTCTTAGGAGTGCTAGGGTTCAAATCCCTACCTCCGCAATGTGATTGCATGAAGATAAACGTAGAAAGAAACGATGTAAAGGAATGGCTCGACCTGCTTAGCAGTGCTTCTACTTCAGACAAATCACCAAAGCTCTGGAAGAGAGTCCATACACTGCTCGCTGTTCCTGCACGAAGAAGGACGAGCGTAAACCTCTATAAAATAAACAAATATTCAAAAGAAGGCGACAACATAGTCGTGCCTGGCAAGGTGCTATCGGTTGGCATGATGGATCACAAGATCAACATTGCCGCTCTGGAATATTCAAAGAAGGCAGCGGACCTGCTGGCAAGCGCGGGTTGCAGAATGCTTGACATAAGGGAGATGATCGGGCAGAAAAGAATCAGCATAATAAAGTGATAGAATGCAGGCAGAGAAGACAATAGTTTACGACGCTAACGGCAAAGTCCTTGGTAGGCTCGCCAGCGTTGTAGCGAAGAGCCTTCTATCTGGAAGCACGGCAGTTATAGTCAACTCGGAAAAGGCGATAATAAGCGGGGACAAGAAGATGATACTGCAAAGGTACAAGACTAGGGTTGACCTAAAGGAGAAGGCCAACCCAGAACATTCTCCATATTGGTCTAGAAGGCCAGACTTCCTTGTAAAGAGGATAGTAAGAGGAATGCTCCCTTACAGGATGCCAAGGGGCAAGGACGCTTACAGACGATTAAAGGTCTATATGGGCGTCCCAGAAGAGTTCTCAAAGGCAAAGCCCATTGAGATAGAATCAAAGAGCCCAAAGGATTTATATGTGGGATACGTAACAATAGCAGAACTATCAAGATTGTTAGGATACGAGAGAAGCAAGTGAACGAATGGCAGAACAACAGGAGATGATGCAGATGGTTGCGCCGGAGAACGCAGCGCAGATGCAGCCCCAGGAAGCGCAAAAAGCCACAAAGGTAAAGAAGGCCACCCCTAGAAGGAGGAGCGCGAAGAAAGCAGAGAAGATAATAAACGTGAAGAGCAAGCGAAAAGAGGCGGTCGCCAGGGCATCCGCGAAGCAAGGCAATGGCCGGATATTCATCAATGGGCATGACATAAACGCAATGGAGAACGAGATCTACAAGAGCGTTGCTGAAGAGCCGATAAACCTGTCGAGCATAACGAAGGAACTCGCCGGCAGGATGGAGATGAAGATAGGGCTCCATGGCGGTGGATCGAGCGGGCAGGCCCAGGCGCTCAGGAGCGCCATAGCAAAAGCTATTTCAAAATTCGCTGATACAGATACAATAAGAAAGGAATACATGAGATACGACAGATCATTGCTGGTTGATGATTACAGAAGGGTTGAACCAAAGAAGTTCAGGGGACCTAAGGCAAGGGCAAGGTTCCAGACCTCGTATAGATGATAACATGATGATGCCTGTAAGATGCTTCAGTTGCGGCGCAGTGGTCGCGGACAAATGGGAGGAGTACGATAGACGTGTTAATAAGGAGCACGAGGATGCGGGAGCCGTGCTCGATGACCTCGGTGTCAAGAGATATTGCTGCAGGCGCATGTTCATAAGCAACGTAGAACTCATAGATGAGTTCATAAAGATAGGAAAGAAATAATGATAAGGAATATAAGCGAATGATACAAAGAAGTTTGGGGGCCGTCTGCTAGCTTGGTAGGCTTCCACCTTGGGGTGGTGGCGACCCGAGTTCAAAAGATAATATCTGAAAATCTCGGCGGCCCCACTGTGATTCAATGGAAGAAGAACAACTCTTGGCAAACCAGAACGATTATCTAGAGGCAGGAATACACATCGCTACAAAGATGCGTAGCCCTGGGATGAAGAAGTTCGTCTATAGAGTAAGAGAAGATGGGTTATATCTATTGGATCTCAAGACCATAGACACTAGAATACGCACCGCTGCAAAGCTGATCGCGTCATACAACGCCAAGGATGTCGTTGTGACAGCTTCCAGAATATACGCAATAGTCGCTGCAGAGAAATTCGCAGAGCTCATCGGGGCAAAGTTCATGAAGGGAAGGGTCACACCGGGCGTCTTCACAAACCCGAACAGGAACGACTATATGGAACCAAAGTTGATAGTGATAAGTGATTCGAGGAACGAAAAGCAGGCTGTCAACGAGGCGAGCAAGGTCAACATGCCGATTGTTGCACTGAGCGACACCGACAATTCAACGAAGTTCATAGACGTAGTAATACCGTGCAACAACAGGGGCAGGAAATCCTTGGCATTCCTGTATTACCTTCTTGCACGGGAAGTGCTCAAGGCACGCGGCGACATAAAGAGCGACCAGGAGTTCACCCACAAGATGGATGAGTTTGAAGCAAAGATAGAGGCAAAGCAGCTCAAGCAAGAGGCAGTAAACTGATTATACAGCAAGAAAGAGAAGCGGAGCAAGAAGGTAGCCCACAGTTGTTATTCCCATGCCCAGGAGCGTAAGGTTTCTTGTAAAATTGAATGTTCCAGTATCGCTCCTCAATACGCATACAACAGCAACGTAGATAGCCAGGATGTCGCCTACCGCAACTGGCAATGCAAAATACGCATTGAATCTGAAGGGCTGAATGAAGAAGAACATGAAGATGGTTATAAGCACAGATTCCAGATAAAGGATGAAAGCGATCTGTGCGGATCTTTTTTTGCCTGTGTAATGAACAAGATTTCTTGTCCTGCGCCCCCTAACGTCGCCGCGATAGTCCCTTATCATTCCGTGTATCTCCCTTGCAAGGCCCGCAAGGAAGGTCATGAAGAATATCGCTATTATCCCAGGAAGCAGGACTTTCGTAACAACGAGGTTGCCGAAGACGAAAGCTATACCATAGGTGAAGGCTATGTAGACATTTCCGAGCAGCAGCACATCCTTGAGCCTGTAGCTGTATAGAATTGCTAAGGCCCCAAAGATGAGTGCAATGGCCAGAGCATAAACGTTGATGAATAGTGCAGCCCCGATCCCTATTATCATGCATGCAACAGATATCCCGAGTGCGCCATTCTTGCTGATCTCACCGCTGACTATCGGCCTGTCCCTTCTCTTGTTTGCCCTGTCGGATTCAACATCAAAATAATCGTTTATGGCGAAGGATGACATGCTTATGAAGACAGGTGCTGCAAGGCTGAGGATCAAAACGGGCAAAACAGGAAGGCCTCCAGCTATCAGCTCTCCGACCAGCACAGCGACGATTAGCAACAGGTTATGCTCTACCCTTGTCAGCCTGAAGAATGCTCCGATCTTGCTCATCCGACTCACGTCAAGCTTTAAATAAACGGGCATTCATCCTTTAATATAGTTGGTTTAATGCAATTGCAGCAAGCTAGGGCTCAAGCAGCATTAGAGTATCTGACAGTCTATGGGTGGGCCATACTAATCTTAGCCCTCGCTATAGCACTCCTCTATTTCTATGTAATACAGCCAACACTGATAGCAGGAAACTCATGCTCGTTTACATTCTTTGTAACCTGCCAAGACATAACTCTTGGTCCGAACTCGATTACGCATGCGGGAATACTCACGCTTCTGTTAACAAATTCACAGCAGTATCCAATTCAGGCCCCGTACCTCTTTGCAAACGTTAACGGTACAAATACGTCAAAGGTGGCGTGCTCTCCTGGTTTTGTTCCTTCCGGAGGTAGCCTGTTCTGCCAGCTTACAGTGGCCAACAGCATAAGCCTGAACCAGTACATATCGGGCAAAATCTATCTCAATGCCTCATACTGCGGGCTTGGTGCAAATCTTACCTCAATAACATCGTGTTCATCACCAATAACACAGACCTTTGTAGGGACATTCGGAGCGCACGCGCAGAAAGCAGCAAGCTCCTCAAACGTCGTTGTAGCACTCAGCGTCGCATCCAGTGCTGCAACAAATGTGCCAGTGACCTTGAGCGCGGCAGTCACGTTTCTTAGCACAAACATAGCAGGCGCCCCAGTAAATTTCACCGAGAGCTCTTCCACACCATTACTCTATCCACAGTACGCTACCACAAACCCAAGCGGCATAGCCTATTCAACAATAAAGAGCAATGCGCCCATAACTGTAACGGTCACTGCTAGCTCATTTGGTGTATCTGCATCAAATACCATAACCTTCACTTACACCCCGCCACCTACATCTACAACCACTACAACAACGACGAGCACAACCTCTCTACCTGCCTGTAGTTGTGGTGTGTGTTACAACCTTCACTACTTTTGCGTTTGTCCACCCAGCTGTCCAAATGAACTAAGTTGTGGCACATTAAAATATGGGTGTACTACTTAGGACGTATGGCTAGAAAGGCAGAAGCAGCAGTATCAGATTCCCGAAAAGAATCGACAATAATGTACCGATAAAAATCGGAGCAGCCAGCGGAATGGCGTTCTTGTATACCGGTATCCTGTATCTCGCGCCTTTATCCTTCATCTCCTTGATCATTCTTTTTGTTATAAGCCTATTGAAGGAGTGCACATGCCTTTTAATCCTATTTATCTCGCTTTTCTCCATCAGATTCAGCGCCACCATATCACCTTCTTCAAAACCTTTGTAAGAGATACGCTTCGCCATCGAATTTGTTATCGGAACCTCGAATAGTATAACCGAGAAAGAACCAACCGCGACTATCGCCATTAGAATTACTCCGCCCAATTTTGTCCCCAATACTATAATCAAAAAGCCAAGGAAGAGAATATACACCGTACCGACCAGTGCAGCCTTAAATAGTTGCGGCCTGCCTATAGCCCTGCCTATTGGTTTTTTCATGGCACTGCGCGCGCGCGGTATGTAGTATAACGGCACCATGATTAGTGCAGCTATCCCGCTTCCCAAAAACAGGGAGATTATGAAAGGCAGCCCGAACTGGAAATTGTGGATTATCAGAGGCACACTTTGAAATGGAAGCACAAGGGAAAGAGTTGCGAACTCGAACACGTCACCGGCACCCAGCATTCCTGCCCTGTAGATTCCATAGCCTATCGCAAGCACCGCCGCGGCTATGCCGAAACTCATTATTATCGAAGTAGCATTCAGATAGAGCAGAGTGAGCAGCAGCCCATATGCCAAACCGCCATAAGCCAAAATGCTCGGTATGTTTCTTTTGTTGAACAGGTCAAATAGCATGTACAAAAGTGATATCGCTATAAGGCTGGCTATCCTGACAAATAAGAGCTCCATGAAGTCAACAATGCCAGAAACAAGATATATATCTTTGTGTCATTAATTGAGTATCTGCGCTGATTACCGGTAGGGACATGTTGGATTACACAGCAATAGAGAAGAAATGGCAGAAGGCCTGGCGTGAAGCTAGGGTATTCGAAGCGGAGCCGAACGACAAGGAAGGAATGCTCATAACCTACGCGTTTGCGTATGTCAATTCGCCCATGCATGCTGGCCATATGAAGACATACAGCCTGACAGACTCGTACGCGAGATACATGCGCATGAGGGGCTACAATGTGCTTCTCCCAAACGGGTTCCACTACTCAGGCATACCAATATTGGCCATGGCGAAGCGGCTTGCCGCCAAAGACCCAGAGTTGATTGACGATTTCAAGAATGTGTACATGGTGCCCGACGCAGAAATATCAAAAATGGCTGATCCTCTATACCTGGCAAACTACTTTGCTGCAGACACAGAAGCGGGAATGATCGAAGCAGGCCTAGGAATAGACTGGCGCAGGAAATTCACTACAATAGACCCCAACTTCAGCAAGTTCATAGAATGGCAATTCTCAAAACTGAAGCAGCTAGGTTTCCTAACCCAGGGAACCCACCCTGTGGGATGGTGCACATCTGACAACAGCGCTGTGGGCGGCCACGACACAAAGGGCGGAATCCAGCCAAAGATAGAAGAGATGACCGTAATAAAATTCAAAGATCCAAGCGCAGACATATACTTCCCGTGCGGGACCTACAGGCCCGAAACAATATATGGCGTGACAAACATTTTCGTAAACGATAACGCTACCTATTCTATAGCAGAGATATCTGGTATACAATACTACATCTCAAAAGAGGCTGTAGCCGTCCTAAGCAACCAATTCAAGATAAACGTAAAAGGAGAGATAGAAGGAAAGGAACTTCTAAAGAAGAAGGCGATAAACCCTCTTACAAAAGAGGAGGTACCGGTTCTTCCAGGATTCTTCATCAAGCTTGATGTGGGCACAGGCGTAGTGATGAGCGTGCCAGCACACGCGCCATTCGACTATGTTGCTCTTGAAAGGTTGAAGGAAAGTGGCTATCCCCTTCCACAGTTGGAATACAAGAAGGTAATAGAGATAAAAGGAGGCACAATAAAGCACCCAGAAGTGCCAGCTCTCGGATACTTGAAATTGATTAATGCCGGTTTAAGCATTATGGATGATGAACTTGAACGGGCAACAAAGGAAATATACAAGGATGAATCGCACTACGGAGTTATGATAACCGGAAAATACTCAGGAAGGCCGGAATCCGAAGCAAGAGACCTGATAAAAAATGACCTGATAGGGAGCAATGATGCGATTGAGATATACATACTGGCTAACGAAGAGCCGGTTTACTGCAGAGACGGCACGCGCGTTGTTGTGAAGGTCGTTTCAGATCAATGGTTCATAAACTACGGTGATAAGAAGTGGAAGGAGCAGGTCAGGAGTGCACTCCCGAATATCAAGATACTCCCAGATAAGCTAAGACCGACATTCGAATACCTGGTAGAGTGGCTTGACCTACGGGCTGCTGAACGGGCCCACGGACTCGGAACGCCGTTTCCTTTGAATCCATCGCACATAATAGAATCGCTCTCCGACTCCACAATATACATGGTATTCTACACATTTGTCAACATACTCAATGACAACAAGGTCAATGCAGAGCAACTGAAACCAGAGTTCTTCGATTATGTGGTATGCGCCAAAGGCGATCCTGCAAAGGCGGCAAGCCTCACAGGGATAGACCAGACCGTGATACAGAAATGCAAGGAGTCCTTTGAGTACTGGTACAAGAACACATCGAACCATTCCGGCTCTGACCTGATAAACAACCACTTCATAATGTACATATTCAACCACGTGGCTATTCTAGATGGCAAATATCATCCAAAGCAGATAGTGCCAAACGGACTGCTTCTTTACGAAGGGCAGAAGATGAGCAAGAGCATAGGGAATACCATGCCTGTCAGGGGGCTCATTACAAAATACGGAGCCGACCCAGTAAGGTTTTCGAGCATCGCTACTGCCGACCTCGACACAGAGACGAACTTCGAGGAATCAACAATAAGCAGCGTCAAGCAGAAGAATGAGTTCCTTGTCGATACAATAGCGAGATTAGACGAGATGAGCGCAGCCGAGCTTGCCCACATAGATTACTGGCTGTACTCAAAACTAAATTCAAAGATAAAGAATGCGACCGCAGCAATGGATCAGATATCATTCAGGAGCGCTTACAACAAGGTATACTACGATACAATCGCAGAGCTAAAGTGGTACTTTGAAAGAGGAGGAAACAATGAGATAGTCGTGCGCGACACTATAGAGAAGGTGACACTGATGCTTGCTCCTGTTATGCCGCACGTTGCCGAAGAGCTATGGCAGATGCTGGGGAAGAGCACACTTGTGGCAAAGGAGAAGTGGCCGACCTGCGACGAGAGCATGATAAGCGAAGAGGCTGAATCCACAGAGCAGGCGATAATGAATACCATAGATGACATAACAAACATTGTAGAACTGACAGCAAAGATGCCTGCTAACAAGGGAAAGAGATTGGGTTCCATAAAGATAATCGTAGCCGATGACTGGAAAACAGAGGCGTACAACGCTTTGGCAAAGCAGAAGAGCATATCAAACGTAATCTCGCAATGGAAGGGCGGCGACGAGAAGGAGAAGGTTTCGAAGTTCCTGTCGCAGTTCGCGAGCAAGCTTATGACTCTTGAAGAGGCAAAGGTGATAAAGGCGGATTCCATGCTTGCTGCGTTCAACCAGGCAAAGGATTACATATCAAAGAAGTTCGATGCAAAGGTATCTGCAGAGCTAGAATCAGCATCAAAATCGCAGCGTGCATCAAGGGCGTTGCCCATGAGGCCGAGCATAGAGGTCGCATGGGAATGAAGGGCCAGGGGCTTCTTAGGAAGTACGATACATTCGTATTCGACTGGGACGGCACGCTTGCAAGGGTTAAGCTGCTGATGAAGCTGAACGAGATGCTGAATCCCGGCTGGGCGTACCGAAAGAAGAGAAGCATGGAGCTTATAGACAAGTATTCCACAAAACAACCTCGGGACGTAAACAGCCTGAAGGGCAAGGAAATCAGGCGCCACATACGTATCAAAGAAGCAGAGTCCGGAATACCTGCAGTGCTAGCAGATCTCTCCCTCTACTTTCTGAAGCCGAGCCTGCAGAATTACTCAAGGGAGGCACTCAACAAGATAAAGAAAAATGGAGCAGACATAGCGCTCTTTACCAACGGCGCCAACTTTAGGATATCCCGGGAACTTTCCTATCTGGGGTTGCAGGATTACTTCACAGTTATGGTCAGTGCGCAGAGCCTCAATACATTAAAGCCCAATCCTCTCGGCCTTGAAATTATACTAAAAGCGCTTCACGCCAGAAAAGAGAAGACACTGTACGTGGGCGACATGGTTAACGATATAGAGGCAGCGAAGTATGCAGGGGTGCACTCCTGCGCCATAGCGGATGGATTCTCCAGCTTCGAAAAGCTCGCGGGTGCGAAGCCAGACTACCTATTCAGAAGCATGGAAGCATTCTTCAAAGCTCTGTAGATTATTAAAAATCCGAGCGAAAAATCAGAAAACTTTTCCATCCATAGGCGCTCATGTAACATTCAGAAAAGCTTTTAAAACCAGGATCCCTATTGTTCTTCACATATACGGAGTAAGGCGTAAAGCGCTAATTCTACGTATGAGACAGATGTAATGGAAGACGAATTCGGAGATGAAGGCGGCGAAAGCCGGGGAGAAAGAAGAGGAGGGAGGAGAGAAGGCGGAATGAACATAAAGTCCAACTATTTCCTGCCAAAGCCTGTAAAAGTGGGCGACGAGGTCGAAGTGACCGTCGAAGCGGTCGCGTCGAAGGGTGACGGAATCGCGAAGAAGGACGGGTTTGTCATCTTCATCAAGGGCGCCAAGGAGGGCGACAAGGTGAAGGTAAGAATCACGGACGTGAAGGCAAGGTTCGCGATCGGAGAAGTTGTGTCATAACCTACCAGGCTTTTAGTTTTTGTCTGGTCAACTTTTTCTGTGAGCGAGAGCATCGAGTTTCATGCCCAGTGAAATATATACACAAGAACTGCACCAGAAATGGATGGGGTACTGGAAGGAGCACAAGACATTCTACTTTGATGACAAAGACACAAAGAAGCAGATCTATGCGATAGACGCACCGCCGCCATTTACTAGCGGAGAGCTGCACATGGGAAACGTGCTCAGCTTCGCCCTGCTGGAGATGGTCGGGAGATACAAGAAGATGAAGGGATTCAACATATTGCTCCCGAACGGGTGGGATGCACAAGGATTCCCGACAGAGAGGGCTGTGGAGAAGAAATACGGCAAGGGCCTGGGCAGGGCAGACTTCTACAGCAAATGCCTCGAAGTAGCCAAGGCAAACATCTCGAGGATGAAGGAGCAGATAGATAGGCTGGGTTTTGTATTCGATCCAAAGCTGGAGTACTCAACTATAGACCCGGAGTACAGGAAAAAGGTGCAGCTGTCTCTAGTTATGATGCATGAGAAAGGGTACGTATATAGGGACACACACCCGGTGATGTGGTGCACAAGCTGCACCAGCGCGATAGCCAATGCAGAGACAGAGGAAAGGGAGGAAGAAACAAATCTCAACTATATAACGTTCAAGGCAAAGAAGGGCAAAGCAGAAATAATCGTAGCAACAACGAGGCCAGAGTTGCTGCATGCGTGCGTTTCGATAGCTGTCAATTCCAATGATGAGAAGTACAGTAAGTTTGTGGGCAAGAGCTTTGAAGTTCCGATCTACAAGGGAGCTGTAACCGTAGTGGCAGACGAAAAGGTAGACTCTGCCTTTGGAACTGGCGCGGAGATGATCTGCACCTTCGGCGACAAAGCAGACATAGAACTGTTCCACAAGCACGATCTGGGATTGATAGAGGCTATAGACGAGAAGGGCAACCTGCTCAACGCGGGTGACCTCACAGGTACACCCCTTGACGAAGCGCGTGAGGCCATACTCCTGAAATTGAAGGAGGCTGGCTTCCTGGTAAAGCAAGAGAAGATAAAGCACACTGTAAAGACGCACGATAGATGCGGAACAAGAGTGGAATTCATAAACTCAAAGCAGTGGTTCATCAAGATAAAGGAGCACTCAGACAGGATAAAACAGCTTGCCAACGAAGTCAAGTGGCATCCAGAGTCTGGAAGGCAGAGGCTCTATGACTGGGCAAACTTCATAGACTGGGACTGGACAATCTCGAGAAACAGGGTATACGGGACGCCAATACCTTTCTGGTTTTGCGAGAAATGCGATACGATAGTTCCTGCAAAGAGGGAGAAACTGCCAGTCGACCCGGCAACCGACAAGGCACCAATTGATAAGTGCCCAAAATGCGGAGGAAGCCTTGTGGGCGAGAGTGCCACATGCGACGTCTGGGTCGACTCCTCTATCACGCCTCTCATAATACTGGGATGGCCCGAGAACAAGAAGCTTGTAGAACGGGGACTTCCAAACGCACTGAGGGAGCAGGGCACTGAGATAATACGAACATGGGCATTTTACACGCTCTTCAGGGTCTGGGCTCTTACTGGAGAAAAGCCATGGGAGGAAGCACTCATCAACGGAATGATACTCGGATTCGATGGAAAAATAATGCACAAGAGCGCTGGCAACGGCTTCGCTCCAGATGAGCTCTTTGCAAAAGGTTATTCAGCAGATTCGATACGCTTGTGGGCGGCGATGACCGGGGCAGTAGGCAAGGACAAGCAGTTCTCCTACAAGGACATAGATTACGCAAAGAGCTTCCTGATAAAGTTGTACAACACGGCCAACTTTGTCAACGTCGCGCTTTCGAAGGGCAAGATTCCAAAAGAGGAACCGCACAAGGATCTCAACGCGTTTGACATATGGATACTCAATAGACTCAATTCCACAATAAAGAAGGCAACCGATTCTTATGAGGAGATGAACTTCTACGAGGCCGCAAACTCCATAATAGATTTCTACTGGCACGAATTCGCTGACTTTTACATAGAGAATGTGAAGCACAGGGTTTACTCGGAAGAAAAGAGGATGGAGAAGAGCAAGGGAGCAGCGCTCTTCACACTCAAGCATGTTCTCCAGACAACTCTGCAACTGCTTGCGCCTATAGTGCCTTTCATCTGCGAAGAGATGAACTCAAGCTATAGCAAAGCAAGCATATTCGAAAGCAGCTTCCCGAAGTACGCAGAGAGGGAGAAGGGCAGCGACTACGCGATAAACGGGCTCATACAGAAAAGCGCTGTCCAGATAGACTATGAGGACGTAGGGGCCTTCCTGAACGTGGTAATAAGCAGCGTAAGGAAGGAGAAGGCCACCCACAGGATAGCCCTCAACAAAGAGATCACCGCAATGAATATAAACATTCCAGAAGAATACTACAGTGCCGTCGTTGCATCGAAGGACGAGCTGAAGCTTATACTCAAGGCGCGCGGCATAGAGATAAACAAGGCAAAGGAATTCTCTGTCTCTATAACGGTATAAACAAACTAGTGAAGCAATGGCAAGAATGCACACGAAGAAGAAGGGCAAATCCGCCTCAAGGAAGCCGCTAATGGAGAACGCAAAGGACGAAAGCGGCATACCAAAGGAGCAGGTAGAGGAGCTCATTGTTTCGTATGCAAAGCAGGGCATGGACCCTGCGCTTATAGGAGAAAAGCTCAAGAGGGAGCACAAGGTAATGTACATAAAGCAGGTTACTGGAAAGCGCATGCTCCAGATACTAAAGGAAAAGGGACTCGTGGGGCAGATTCCTTCAGATATGCTGCAGCTCATGAAGAAAGCTGTGGGAATACGCGCTCACCTGAATTCGAACAAAAAGGACGTCCATGCAAGAATACGATTGGGAAGAGTCGAATCGAAGATATGGAGATTGACAAAGTATTATTTGAATCAAGGGAGACTTCCAAGGGGCTGGAGGTACGACCCACAGACTGCTGAACTATTAATCAGGGGCAAGGCGTGATCATGGCACTACAAAGAACCGTTGACAAATGGAAAATGAAGCGCTGGTTCGTAGTGCATGCTCCGAAGCTCTTCAACGAGGAGAAGATATGCGAGATGCCTGCTGATGACGAGAAGCACGTTACTAACAGGAAGCTCAGGGTAAGCCTGGAACAGCTGACGCACAATCCGCAGAATTCGTTCAGCAATGTCGTTGTAAGGGTTACGGAAGTCAATGGTGACTCGGCCCATACGAAGCTTGTCACTATAGAGCAGCCTTACAGCTACATACGCTCGCTGGTGAGGAGATATAGAGGAGTGGCAACCGCCGTTGTGCCAATTACAACAAAGGACAACACAAAGATGGTGCTAAAGATAATAGCGATTACAAGATCTAGAGTTACGCACGCAAGGCTGAAGGCGATAAGAAAGGAGATAATTGATTTTGTTAACGCTTATTCTAAAGAAAACTCTGCAGACGCAATAACCGGCGCAGTAATAGAGGGAAGGCTGCAGGCAGAGATGGCAGCAAAAGCCTCAAACATAACCCCTATAGGCAAGGTTGAAGTAAAGAAGCTTGAAGTGCACTGATTTTTATCAGCTAAACCCTATCAGGACCACTCCAACTGTTATTATTATCACACCTATCCATCTAAGCGGGGGTATGCTCTCCGCAAGCACAAAGTAAGCCAAGAAGGTCGCAAATATGTAAGCAAGGCCACCTATCCCATAGGCCCACGATAGATGTACTCGGCTAAGAACATAGAAGTAACCTATCGTGGAGAAACCATAAGCAATAACCGCAAGCGCGAACCACTCTATGAACATGGAATTGTGCACAAATGCATATTTGAATAGAAGCTGCCCCAAGGCACCGAGCAGAGTGGTCCCAACAAGGATTAACGCGCTATTTCTCTTCTCTTTCATAGTATCACAAGGTCAGTGCAACGACAACTATCCCGAAGAATATTACCAGCATGCCGGCTATCCTCATCTTCCCCATTTTTTCCTTGAGCACAAAAGATGAGAGTATGGTCACGAAGATGAACGTGCTTGCAAATGTTGGATAGACAACCGACAGGGGTGCTTTTGATAGAGCAAAGAGGTACACGCCAAGGCTCAATACATAACCCAACGCACCAGCAAGTATCGGTATTTTGAGAAATACCTTGAATATATCTTTCAGGTTATTGAGGCGCTTGGTCATGTTCTTCTTGTAAAGGGTTTGCGAAAAAGAGGCTATCAGAGCCGCAATAAGTGTTATAAATATGACTAGGTAGATATTCATCGAAATACCGGATGGTGTAGTATGCCTGCATACAGACGGGAGTCGCTAGGCTTTCTTCTATCTGGCCTGACGCTCCTATTCTTTATAATTGCAATAATTGTATTTATAAATTATGGGGCGCGCATTGGCTTCTACATAGTTGTGGTCATCACTTTTATAATAGGAATCCTGAACGTCAGAGTGATATCAAAGATACCGAGACCAGCAGTGCGTTATACTAATACCCAAACGCGCAGACCATCTGGCAGAAAGAGAAGAAGATAAGTGGTCGGAATGGACACTCTTGTGATAGCAGAGAAACCCAGCGTTGCGCTTCGCCTTGCCATGGCCCTTGGGAACGGCAAGCAGGAGCAGAAGCACACGAACGAACGCGTCAGCTATTATGAGATAAAGAACGGAAAGGATACGCTTTATGTCGCTGCAGCTGTAGGCCACCTCTTCACAATAACACAGAAGGACAAGACAAGAGGGTATCCCGTTCTTGAGATAGAGTGGGCGCCCTCGCACTCCGTCAGCTCATTCTCAGAATATACAAAGAAGTACCTTGATGCACTTGCAGTGCTGTCAAAGAAGTGCGACAAGTTCATCAACGCATGCGACTACGACACAGAAGGCACTGTGATAGGCACAAACATAATCAAGTTCTTGAGCAAGAGCCATCTTGGTGACAGGGCAAAGAGGATGAAGTTCTCCACCACCACAACAGCAGACCTGCAAGAGGCGTACTCGCACCTTACACCGCTCGACCTTAACAACTATTACGCTGGTGAAGTGCGCCACATGCTGGATTGGCTATGGGGAATCAACCTCAGCAGGGCGCTGACGCACGCGCTGGCGGGAAGAAGCTTCGGTGGAAAGTCGCTCAGCATAGGAAGGGTGCAAGGGCCAACGCTTGCCCTGCTCGCCAAGCATGAGATCAGCATAACAAAGTTCGTTCCAAAGCCTTTCTGGAGAATAACCGCAACAATACAAGGCACGGAATTTTCTAACGCGCGTGGCGACATCTTTGATAAGAAGGTTGCCCTGGCGGCACACGAAAAGACAAAGCAGAATGCAACAAATGGCATTATAGAAAGTGTTGAAGCTACAGAGCGCAAGGTCAATCCATATCCTCCGTTTGATTTGACTTCGCTGCAGATGGAGGCTAGCAGGGCCCTGCATATAGATCCATCAAAAACTCTAGCGATCGCGCAGTCGCTCTACGAACGTTCATACATATCGTATCCAAGAACATCATCGCAGAAACTGCCGCACACGCTTGGCCTTCCAAGGATAATATCGGACATAGCGAAGAACCCCAACTATTCAAGGCTTGCAGGAATGCTGATCAAGCAGAAAAAGTTTGCTCCAAAAGAGGGGGCAAAGACCGACGAAGCTCATCCTTCAATCTTTCCAACAGGTGTTACTCCATCTGGTATGACCGAGGAAGAGGCAAGGCTCTACGATATGATAACAAAGAGGTTCCTCTCCGTGTTTGCAGACGCAGCAACTGTTGCCAGGTTGCGCATAGTAGCTGACTTCGCTGGAGAGAAATACGTTGCAAACGGGGCAAAGATAACAGAAAAGGGTTGGCTGGAATTCTATGATTACACGCAACTGGAGGAAAAAGAGCTGCCAAGGTTCGAGAAAGGTACAAAAGCCATAGCGACAAGGGTCGAGACCGCAGAGATGAAGACACAGCCGCCAAAGAGATACTCCAAGGCTGGCCTCATATCGGAGCTCGAGAAGAGGGAGCTTGGCACAAAAGCAACAAGGGCCTCGATAATAGACACGCTCTTCAAAAGAAGCTATGTAGAGGGCACTAGCATCTCTGTCACGAAGTTCGGCATGAGCGTCTACGAAGCGCTGGAGAAGAACTGCAAGATGATAGTCGATGAGGCTACAACACGTCAGCTTGAAGAGGACATGGAGAAGATATCGCAGGGATCAAAGCAAGAGTCCGAGGTCCTGGAAGAAGGCAAGGAGATGCTGCTCCAGGCACTAAAGATGTTTGATGAGCACAAGGAGCAGATCGCTGCAGAGATGAAGAAGGCGCAATACGAGAGCGAAATACTTGGCAAGTGTCCCAAGGATGGCGGTAACCTTGTGATAAGGAGATCGAGGGTAGGCAAGACCTTTGCAGCATGCGCAAACTATCCTAAGTGCATGAACACATATTCATTGCCTCAGAAGGCGCTGATTCAGCCTACAGGAAGGACGTGCGAACACTGCCATACTCCGATAATAAAGGTCATAAGACGTGCAAGAAGACCGTTCGAGATGGACCTCGATCCAAACTGCATAACGAAGAAGGACTGGGCGCCCTTCGGTGAACCGAAGAAGGTTGCAGAGCCAAAGAAAGAGCCAATGCAGCAAGCACCTCCACCTACCGCAGGGCCGGTTAAGGCCAAGGCAAAGAAGACTAAAGTAAAGGAGGAGGTCAAGAAGGTAACAAAGAGAAAGATGAAAAAGAGGGTGCAAAAGGATGAAGGATTCGAATGATGTTCTGGTTCCACAGCATTACAAGAGGCTTAAGCGCGGCCCACAGGTCATCCTGCCGAAGGACATAGGCATCATACTCGCTTATACTGGGGTCAGCAGAAACAGTGTATGCGTTGATGCAGGCACTGGCAGTGGCTGGCTTGCTGTGTCACTTGCAAGACTAGCTAAAGAGGTTACAAGTTACGACAACAGGGAAGAGTTCCTCAAGATAGCGGAGAGGAACCGCGAGATTGAAGGACTGCAGAATCTTATACTCAAAAAGGGAGACGTCACAAAGAAGATCGATGAAAGTGATGTAGATATAGTGACTCTCGATATGCCAGATTCGGACAAAGCCCTCAAGAATGCCCATAAAGCACTGAAGAAAGACGGCTATGTTGTGGGGTATTTGCCTCACACAGAGCAGGTCAAAAAATTCGTCGATACGTTGAACAAGCTGAAGTTCAGGAACGCACTTACGGTCGAGACGATAGTAAGAGATATTCTTGTAAGGGAGCAAGGTGTAAGGCCATCAACAAAGGGTGTCTGGCACACCGGATATCTTGTCTTTGCCCAAAAGTAGCTGGCTATCTCCTTTGCAGAAGCCCAAGGTCGCTGACAACATCGTGTATGTCGTTTGCCATGCTCTTAAGCGTAACAGTCTTTTCGTTGTATGTCATATTCGGGTCTGTGACAGCCAACAGGGTGTTGTCCAATACAGAGTTTATTCGAAGGACTACGTCCAATTTGCCCTGATCACTTGCCGCTTTCATGGCCTCTACAATTTTGTCGAATACATCTGTCCAGAGGCTCGAATTCGGCGATCCTGTCAGGTGCGATATCTTCATTGCGATATCACCAAGGTGCTCAACAGGGTGTATTGTTGGGCTTTCGCTCCTAACTATGGCCCACATCTCTGGCATTCCGATCGTCTTTGAAGATGCTACATCTGCAGCAGCAGCCATTCTTGAATCTCCTCCAAGGTAGCCTATTGCACCTAGCATAGTTATTAGCTGGGCACGCATCCAATGGCTGTACTCTGGGCTTACGCCCTCAAAATTAAGCCTGCGGTTGTAATCGCCAAGAATTCTTACAGTTGTAGGGGCAAGCAGATAGTCTGCAAACTCTGGTCCGGCCATATCCCCAAATCTGCCAAAGAAGCTTTTATTGTAAATCGTGTATATCTCTATGCCAGCGCCAGGATAGGCCTCTCCGAGCTTCTTCTGGAGCGGATCCTGCCTCATTAAAGATTCTGAAGGTGGTCTAGTATCCAACATATTGTCTACCTTTTCGTTGATGTAATAAATGCATTCCCAGATATTTATACAAGCTTATTTATGACAAAAATGCAGAGAAAATTTGCCATTTTGGAAAGTCTCCTTCTCTACACATAGCTCGCGCTCAGGGGTCTAAAAGTCGGGCGTATGCAATGCATACGCCACGGGTGGATGAGAATAGGGTTGTTGCAGAATACGCATAATAGTGCATAACGCAAATGCAAATATTCGTTTAGAAAAATATTTAAAGGCTTCTTCTAGAGCCTTTTATCACTGTATACGTCAAAAGTCTAAAGCCAACTTAAGCTTTTATCTACCCCGCGCGCCGCTCTTGTACCTCTTTATCAGGTCTATCGCGTGGTTTATTGCCTTTCTGACGTCGGCAGTGGTCCTAGCGCCTGTGCAGATTATCTTGCCGTTTTTGAAGAGAAGTAAGGCTGCCTTGGGGTCGTGCACCTTGAGGATTGCCCCAGGGAACTGCTCCGGCTCGTAGTCTACGTCCCTTGACAGCTTTGCCAGCCCGTACAGGTCAAGGTCTGTATTCAGCGCTGTATTCGCCACTATATTTACTATTGTATACGTAGGTTTCAGTATAACGTTCTTCTTTGGTGAACTACTTGTAGCCATCTAAACACAGAAGCAATTCAAGCTAAAAGTATATATATGTTCACCGTCAAATTCTCTGCATTGATAATATGTCAAAGCGATCACAGGGTCTGCTTGTAGGCAAGACAAGGCACCTAGCAAGGCACCACAAGCCTTCAACCCTGAACACTAACACCATAATAAAGCAGTTCGCGGTAGGCGAAAAGGTAGCCATAGTGCCAAAGGGTGGCATGCACAACATACCGCACCCAAGGTACAGGGGCAGGGTAGGAACCGTCACAGAGAGAAGGGGATCTGCCTATGCTGTTAAGGTAAGGATAATGAGTGCGGAAAGAACCCTAATAGTACCTTCAATACACCTAGAGAAGGTAAGATAATCAGAGTTTGCGCGAGAGCGCATACTTCGCAACATTCTTTATGTTCTCATTTGTGTCAAGCCGGTCTATTTCCTCTATTGTGAACCAACGCGCATCCTTGCTTTCTGGGCTTATTTCCAGCTTTTCTGAATCAACGGTGCCCATGTAAAGGCTAACGTAGTGGTCGTGGTCCCCAACACTGTGCACATTCGCGTGGAACGGAACGGCATTCCTCTCAATTATGTCAGAAGTGTAATCTATAGGCCCATAATCGCTTGGTTTGAAGTCGAGCCCTGTCTCCTCCTTGACCTCGCGGACGACTGCCTGGTCTGGTGTCTCGTTTTCGTCTATATGGCCGCCTGGGAAGAGCCATTTGTTCAGCTTTGTGTGGAGAACTAGAAGTACTCTTTTCTTGTGCACCATCACAGCGCAGACCGTCAGCTGCACCTTCCTGCTCATCGAATCAGTATCTTCCTTCGCGCTTTACGTAAGGCTTTGTGAACATGTAGAAGCGTTCGGTGCCCTGCAACTCTCTCATTATGCGCTCCGTTATCAGCTTCGTGGGTTCCTGGAGGAGCGACACCCGCTTGTTGATGTCCTCGAAGCTCTCAAAGCTCTTCTCTTGTCGTGCCTTCAGTATCGCCTCCAGGTGCTTCTTGCCAACCCCAGGAAGCAGCTCCAGGGAATGCTGGCGTATGTTAAGAGGCCCAGCATTGTTGAACACGTCGACGAACCTCTTCTCGTTATCCTTTATGATCTTCATTACGGTCTTCTGAAGCTCGTTCTTCGCCGTCTGTGTCAAATCGTCGTATGCTACCCTTGACTTTATCAACGAGACCTTCTCACGTTCTGCCTTTCCTATGTATACCCTCTCACCAAGAGCCATGGTGACCCCGGGCTTTGGTGTCACTTCTAGAAGCGTGAACCACTCCTCACCTACAAGCTGCGCTACAGGCTCGGATTTTGTAGAAAAAGACTTCCCAGTAGACATGAAGTCGAGCACGTATGCATACTCCTCACGTCTCTCTTCTGGTTGTTGCATGTCAATACACGTATAGGCATTCAAACCTACTTCGCTTCTTTTACTATGGCAAGTACCTTCTTCACTTCCTCTTCTGTGAACGACCTCTTCTCTACGGCCAATATCTGCTTTAGAAGCATCTCGCTCTTGGGCATTATGTTCAGTATCATCATTATGGTCTGCTGCGATAGGGTTCCAAGGGCCTCCAGCGCCTTCTTTGTGCCCTGCTCCGAGCCCTTGCCTGAGGCGAACTTTGTAGCGTGCTCCAGGGCGATCTGCTGCTCGTAAGTGAGCTCGCGCTCCTTCTTCCTGCTCTCCAGAATGCCCAGTACTTCATTCAGAGAAGCGTGTCCATTATGCTTTGAGTTCTTTCCGATCATCCCTACCACAACCTATGCTTAAGTATTTAGTATTTCACAGCAATAGCTTACGAGTAATATTCTGTTAATTGGGTATATAAAGGTTTTGACATGGATCCAAAGGCGGTCTATTCTGCGATACTTACAGAGGTAAAGAAGCGCGTAGCAGGCAAGGAAGACACCATAAAGCTGATAATGGTTGCACTAGTAGCAAACGGCCACATCCTACTTGAAGGAGTACCCGGAGTGGCAAAAACCACAATAACAAAGGCGATAGCCCAGACAATAGACGGTTCGTTTGGCAGAATACAAGGAATGCCGGATCTTGACATTCGTGATGTTATAGGGTACACGTACCTTGATGACCAGCACAACGTTCAGCTGAAGAAGGGTCCAATTTTCAATAACATACTCCTAATAGACGAGCTTAACAGGGCTCCACCTAAGACGGCAACGGCTTTGCTAGAAGCACTAGAGGAGCGTCAGGTGTCCATCTCAAACGCGGTGATGCAGCTAGAGAAACCCTTCATAACAATAGCAACGCAGAACCCGCTCAACATCGAGGGCACAACACCATTACCAAAGGTACTTTCCGACAGATTTCTAATGAGAATAGAGGTAACATACCCGACAGCAGATGAAGAAGCCGTGATGCTGCGCATAAAAGAGCAGAAGGAGGAAGCCCCAGTCAACAAGGTATTGAGCAAAGATGACGTTATACAGCTCCAGTCCATGCTCAACGATGTGAAGATGCCTGATGACGTGGCTGAGTACATAACAAGGCTTGTGGGCTCTACAAGATCCGACATACACGTTGTAATGGGTGGCAGCCCGCGCGCAGAGATAGCGTTCATGAGATGCGCAAAGGCAAAGGCACTGCTCGAGGGCCGTGATAGCATAACAATAGACGACATAAGGACGCTTGCAAGGCCTGTACTTAGCCACAGGATAGTCGCGAGGGCTAGCGGCGGAGTTGGCGTTAACGGAATAATCGATGGTATAGTGGCACTGCTCCACTAGGCGAGCCTTTGAATGACATCGGAATTAGAGCACAGGCCGCGATCGAGTATCTTAGCACAAACGCCCTCATGTTCCTTATTGTAGCTGCTGTAATAGGAGTGCTGGTAGCGCTCTATGTATTCAATCCTGGCATATTTGTCAGCGACACATGCAGCTTGACAGACGGTTTTGTCTGTCTTTCTACTGTTCTGAACAGCAGCGGCGTACTTTCTCTGAATCTTCAGCAGAATACGCAGTCCATAATACTCATAAAGACGGCAGGCTGCGACACGAACCAGTCGCTCCAGTATGCGAATACTGTTACAACAAGCGCACTGCCCTCAGGAGGAAACGTGTCGCTGAGCATACAGTGCTACTCAAGCGGCTCAAAGTTCAGCGGACCTATAGGCAGCGTGTACAAAGGCTTTCTTATCATAAATTATACAAACCAGATGAGCGGCCTGCAGCACACGATGATAGGATCGCTGTTGCTTAAAGTGAAGAAGACCTGATTCATTACTGCAGGTTGAACTTGCTCAGTGTCCTTTTCCTGCTGCTCCTGAATGGCCTGAAGGGTACGCCGTTGCCCATGAAGAACTTCGAGAAGAATTCAACATAGATAAGTCGTGCCCCTTGTATGCCGGATTCAAAGAGCGCGATTATCATGTTGAAGAGCTGCCCTACCACAAGTATCACCACACCGACTATTGCAAGCAGCAACGAATGGTGTATTCCATGCAGGAATATCAGGTCGATTATGCTCGCAAGTATTACGGATGTCAGAAGGATGCCCACAAGCCTTACATATGAGAGTATGTGGCTGACCAACGATGGCACTTCCATAAGCGCGTTGACCCCTTCGCCGTAGAGCGCAGCTAGCACACCCCCTATCAGCATGCCGATAGAGACCAACGAAATTGGGTTTGAGGTGCCTATTGGGGCTCTATGAATTATCGCAAGCCCGAATATTACTATTCCAAGGGCCGCTGCGAACCAGCCCAGTTTTGCAATCGCATGCTTCTTGTTGTGGTGCGCCATGTTGTTCAGGAAACCTAATATGAATCCGAATTCCACCATTGCTACGCCTATATACCCCGCAATGACCAGAAGCTTTGGCAGTCCTACAAGCACATCGAACGGTGCTGTATACGGCAACTGGAAGCCCATCCACTCGTTGAACAGTATGCCAAGAACTATCGCGATTATCGCGCCTGGTATTATGGCCTTCGCTATAGTGATCAGCCCGCTAGGGCCGACAATCATTGTTACGAAACGCGTAAGCGGTTTCGGGAGCCTGCTCCTCTTTACAGGATGGTTGAGCCTGTGTATCAGCCACAAGGATCCAAGAAGCATCACAACACCATAACCTACATCGCCAACCATAAATCCGAAGAAGATGGGGAAGACAATCGTGAATATCATCGTTGGATCGATCTCGTCGCTCCTTGGCAGTGAATAGAAACGTATGAAGAACTCGAAGAACCTTGTCTTTGTTGGGTTCTCGAGCTTTGTCGGGGCAAGCTCCTTTGTCTTTATCTTGTCAAGCACAAAGTGGCCGCTTGATATCTTGCTCACGGTCTTCTCTACGTTGTGGAAGTCCGAATCTGATACCCAGCCCTCAAGGACCATTATCGACTTGCCAACCCCTATCTTGTTCGTTATCTCGAGCTTCTCTACCTCTATGTCGAGCTGCTCCCTTATAGCGCTCACAAGCGTATACCACCTATCGGATATGGTGCGGAGTTCATCTTCGTGGGCCTTCCTGCGGGACTTAAGACCGGAGAGCTGCTTGTGAAGGTGCTCCGTTATTGCCTCTGGCCTGCCCTTCATCTCTGGCACTACCTCGAGGTTTGTCTTGTACTTCTCCGCTATCGCTGCGAAATCCTTCTCCAGGCCCTTGTCTACGCTTATCACTGTAGATGATTCGAGCTCTATTACGAACGCG
>JAJYIZ010000020.1 GCA_021789815.1 Microcaldota archaeon | reverse complement strand
ATCCGGTGAAGTCGATTATGTGGTGATAAGCCACAAGAATGTGCAAGCACCTGAGACACTTCCAGACTTAGTAAGGGCGCTGTTTCCAGAGCTAGCATAATACTAATCCTGATGGAATGACAAAAATAGAGATGCCTTTTGTAAGGAGACTTGGCGTCGATATCGACAATACGGTGGCTGACACATCAAAGCACATAGCCGCTTACGTGCAAGAAAGGCACGGAATCCACGTTTCTTTGGATATTGTACAGAGAGTTGGGGTAACAAAAGCATTCTATATGCTGTCAAAGGAGCAGCTCAACGAAGCGCTCGCTGCGTCTTGGAGAGACCCTAGCGTGATAGAACTTATCGATCCTAGAATACCAGATCTGCTGCGCACCACATGCGAAGGTGAAATGGTAAGGTTCATACCTGTAGGAGTGACGGCAAGCCGTGGTGAGAACAGTAACATAAGAGAATGGGTTAGAGATAATGATGTGCCGTTCGAAGAGATTCTCCAGAAGAAAAGGCAGATGGAGAAGGCACAAGCAAATGTTGATCTCCAGCTGGAGGACTCTCCAAAGGTAGCAAAAGCATTCGCAGATCTTGGAAAGCCGGTAGTAATGGTGACCGATGCAAACCCTGAACTCCAGCAACTTCTGACGCCCCAGGGGTTTGTTCACTACTCAACTTGGCCTGACATTCCAAAATATCTACAAGGAAACTTGAGACTCCTGAATCAGCTGGGGGTTACGCAAGAGCTCGAGTACGTAGACATAAGGTAATCAGACAACGCCGTGCTCTGCCGTATAGAGCATGAGGTCCCCGTACTTCCTTGTTATCTGGCTTGCACGTATTCCGTAGATCTCCTTGACACCTTGCGAGTGTGCAAGGTCTACAAGCCTCTGTGTAATTATTCCATCGAAGACAATTGATCCAACGCCACGCATGTCCTGGACCGTTTGAATGAGTTCCCTTATAGGCACTTCGCTCATTACCTCGCCGTTTGGCCCGTAGATTCTCCCTCTCAGAGTATTTCTCATCTCGTTTAGTGCTGTCTTCAAGGTCTCGTTTGGCTGGCCGCCTGCGCCTTTTGGCGCCGGCGCAGACTCTATCGATGGAATGCTGTTAAGCTCATCAACATCGCTCTCGCCTTCCATGTCCTTTATTCCCAATGGTGTTGAGACCGGCCTTGACAGCTCCGGCTCTGGTGGCAGCGTTGGCTTTGGTTTCTGGAGATTCGAGGCTATCTGTGTAGGACTCAGTACCTCTCTCTCGCGCTGCTGCATCTCTGGTACCTGCTGTCTTTGTTCGAACCTTCGTTCGTTGAAGCGTCTCTGCTCCCTGCCCTGCTGGTACTGCTCCTGGCGCTGCTGTTGCTGCTGCTTCTGCCTGTTCGCTGCATTGATCTGCTCTATAGGTACTCTTGATCTGAGGGCCTTGATTATCTCCTTCCTTGTCAGCTCCTCCACTTCCTTGCCGTCCGGTGCCTTTGCTATGAAGTCGACGTCTGCAACGCTCGTTATGCCCTTTATTATCATGTCTCCTCCCCTATCTCCGTCTACAAACAGGGTTGTCTCTTTTGCTGTGCATAGGTCTATTATCGTCTTCGGTATTGTGCCCGCTGCACCGCCAACGCCTATGCAGTTTGCTATGTCATTCTTTAGCAGGTTTATCACGTCTGCACGCCCTTCTACAAGGATTATCTCATCGCTCTTCTCTATCTCTGGGCCCGCCGGCAGAGCCTCTGTTCCGTATGTACCTACGGTGCTGGACTTGACGTCCGCCTCTACCATGTCGCTTATCTCCCTACTGTCCGGTATTTCGGTAATGAGCAGGTTCTTGACAAGTTCCTTTGCACGGTTGATTATCTTCTTCCTCTTCTCGTTCCTTGTGTCCTCTATCTTGAGTACCTTGAAGTTCGTCTCGAAGGGCCCTACCCTGTCAACTGACTCTATCGCAGCAGAAAGTATGCAAGTCTCTACCCTTCCCATAGATGACGGTAGGAAGAGCTTCCCGAAGGTCTTGTTTCCTGAAGTGGAGCTCTCTATCTCTATTCTCCCTATCTTGCCATTCTTCTGCAGTTCTCTAAGGTCAAGATCCCCGCCAAGAAGACCCTCAGTCTGGCCGAATACCGCTCCTATTATGTCCGGCTTTTCAACGCTTCCAGATATCTCGAACCTTGCCTCCACCATGTATTTTACTATGTCTATGTATGATTTTGCCATTCCAGCACCTTTTTGTGATTGTGCTGAAAAGTCAGAAAAGGCTGCTTAGAGGATCGTCTACCGCTGGCTTGAGGCTTCGCCCAAGCCAGATACTTTTCCGTCGAAGAAATAAGTATGATTCAGCATCAAATCCACTAGCTTTTCCAGTTCTGCTCTTTCAGCTGTATATCTTTCTTTCATTAAGTATATATAACTTTTCTATAACCTTGGCTTGAGACGTGCTCGCTAACCCGTTATCAGGTCGAGTCCGCGGTTTATTCTCTTTGCTTCTTTCATTGTTATGGTGTAGTTCTTGTCAGCCTTGTAGAGCTCACCAAGTTTCATGAAGAACCATCCCTCTCCGTTCATGCGCCATCCAATAAATGTGTCCATCTTCGTGTTCTCCTGCCAGTTCAGCAGCGCAAGGTACTTCTCCGGGTCTATCGCAATGCTGGTGCTCTCCCAGGCCTTGCACTCAAACGCGATGCCCCTGCCCGCCCTGATAGCAATAAGGTCTGGAGGGCTCGTTGAACTGACCCCGCTGCCAGCGCTCCTTATAACGGAGTAGCCTTTGCCATGCAATATCGCAAGGAGCTCTCTCTCGCTGCGGGCGCCCTTTGAGTATCTGGTCAAGATACCACTAATCAATATACACCATAAGAGTATAAATACCCGAAGAGGGGAATTGCTGCGTATGGTTCCATGGCAGCTCAGCGCATCAAGGGAAAGACGATATTCAAAAGAGAGACAATACGTATTGTTGAAGCGCTAAGAGTGTCGCCAAAAGGGAAGGTCAAAAAGAAGGCCCTTATCGACTTGAGCGACGTTAGTGTTGTAATACCGGTCAAGAGTGACGGAAAGCTCATAATGGAGAACCACTACAGATACGCAGCTGACAAATGGCTCATGGAACTGCCAGCAGGAAAGGTCGACGACAATGAAGACCCAAAGGTGTGCGCAAAAAGAGAGCTAGAGGAAGAGACCGGCTACAGGTCAGAGAAAATAAGATATCTCGCGACGTTCTACGTCATGCCAGGCAGGTCCAACTATCGAATACACTTGTATCTTGCCACCAAGCTCAGGAAGACTTCAACACAAAAACTTGATGAGGATGAGTTCCTTCAGGTCAAAGAAATAGGGTTCCCGAAACTAATGAAAATGCTGAAGGCCGGAAAGATAGAAGACCAGAAATCTGCCACGGCGCTGCTCTACTACGCCGCATTTTCGAAGATAAAAAAGGTATAAATATCTGGATAAACAGACAGCTCTCCGATAGAATGCCAGCAAGAAGAATCCTCAAAATTTTCGATTTGGGAAGAATAAGAACCCCTGCCATAGCAACCGCGCAAACCAGGGAAGAGAAAAGAAGACACTTCCTAAGGGAACTTGGAGAAAAACAGAAAGCTGTACCCCAAGATTGCATTTTGCTATCATACATAGATGACTTTAACCCAGAGCCGATACGCGATGGGCAAGAACGCATAGTCTTGAAAGGTCCTTTTGGAATTGGTTGGTACGACACCAACAACCCGGATGTGATAAAGGCATACAACAGAAGGCCGGAAGGGGACGGACCCGGAGACAGGCAAACTGGGCCGATAATGAGAACATCTAACGGCATTGTTATCGAATTGGAGACAGAAAGCGGGACCGCTGAAGCTGCCAAACCATACACTGCCGTGGTTCCAGAGGAGAGCGTTGCAGATGAATCAATCGAAACTCCACAGAGCATATCAGACGAACCCGTTCTACCAAATATATTTGACAGGATTATACGCCAACCTCAAGGCGCTTTAGCAAATCTTGACAGAGCAAACACACAAATGTGATATTACGATACGCGAGATCCAGGCACGTGTTCCATTTTCAGAGAAGGGCATAGTCAAGGACCTGGCAGAGGAAAAAATATTAAGTGGCAAAGCTGCTCTGACCTTTGCAGCATCAGAGGTTACCGGGCTGGCAAGGCGCACAGCAGATCCCGAGGTAAGGGTCGTGCCGGCAAAGGACCTCAATGATTTGCAGCAGAAGCTGAGGGTAATAAGAGAAGAATTCTGGTTTGAAGTAAACGAAGTGACAGCAGAGATAGGGACGTTCAGGTTCGAGTTAAGGAGAAACTCGAAATATTCTGGATGGGTTGGTGGATCGAGCCACGTCGTTGGCATGCTGGGCTATGACGCTATAGCAATAAATACATACGTGAGTGCGAGCTCAACACTGCACGGCATAGCTGTGGACAGCACGATCAGGGGTAACACGACCGTTGCAGAAGGAGCCTATATAAGCGGCAGGGTGCTCCTGGATGACAATGGAAGAAGCACCTTTGTAGGACGCGGCGTGAGGATAGAAGGTCCGCTTGAGATCCACGGAGAGACGCTCCAGATGCCTGGTGTCATAACAGCGAAAAACCTGGCTGAATACCTAAAAGGGAGCAGACTATTGTCAAGAATGAGAAGAAAAGAGGAAATAAGGTCTGAGGCTTCATACAAGGTTGCTGTTCCAGAGCAGCTCCCCATAGGGCTAGACTACTAAAGCATCGCCTGTCTCTTTGTGTACCTGGAAAGACCCCTCTGGAGGTCCAGCCTGGTGCGCTCAACAAGCTCATACATCTTTCGCTCGTTCTGCCTTGATATGTACAGATAGATCTCGTCCTTTGTGAACCTTGTTACAAGTATGTAGACCTCACCGAACTTTATTCTCCCAGCACGCCCCCTCCTTTGAATATTCCTTATCTCGTTAGGAATGGGCTCGTAGAATATTACAGCGTCAACGCTCGGTATGTCCAGACCCTCTTCACCTATAGAAGTGGCAACAAGAACGTTGAATGCACCTTCACGGAACTTCTGTATCGTCTCCTTCTGGCTGTCCTGTGTTATCCCATCTTTCTTGCCAACGAAGCTCATCGCTGGTATCCCATACTCGTTGAGCAGCTCTACTATCTTCTTGATTGTAGACCTGTACTGGGCGAAGACTATGACGGTCTTGCCCTTCAGAGTTGTCGTCATCAGGTCTATCATCTTGAATATCTTTGGATGCTCTATCCCGTCTGCGAGGGCCGACTTTGCGCTGATGACGCAGTTTATCAGAACCTTGTTGTTCAGTATACTCTGCAGCGTCCTGCTCTTCTTCTCTTTTGCCTTAAGCGAATCTATGTAGCTTATGAAAGGATAGAAGCCCTCTGTTGCTAGCAGGTCGTACGCGTGCGACAGGTTAAGCACGTAAACGTAATTGTACATAGCCATGAACTTGAAGTTCGACGACTGTATCTTGTCGATTGTATAGCCTATCTGCAGTATCTTGCCCTTGCCTATGTTCTCATACTTCCTGAATGGGCTGAGCCCGTGCTGGCTGAGTTTCTCGAGATGTTCATCAATAAGCGGCTTTAGCTGTGAGAGTATGCTCTCCATTGTCTTCTCTTTGTCGACATGCACTACGTGCGTTGTCTTGTCCATCACATAAGACATGACATCATCGTCTGTTGTTATCCTTATCTCGATGTTCTCTATGCCAAGCGAGTTGACAAGAGCATCTATCTTCTTGCGGTTGCTTCCAGGAGAAGCAGTAAGGCCGAGAAGCTGTATTCCTCTGAGTTTGCACTCGTCTGCTACGTATGTGTATGCATATCTTCCAACGGCCCTGTGGCATTCATCAAAGACTATTACTCCAACATCTTCAAGCGAGAACCTTGTCGACTTGAGATCGTTCGCTATGGTCTGCGGCGTAGCTGCTATGACCATCGCATCCTGCTCCATCTCTGCCCTCTTCTTTGTTCCTATGCTTCCTGTGAGCAGGAGGACCCTCTCTTTCTCTACGTTTAGAAGTTTTGTCAAAGATTGGTAATGCTGCTCGCTCAGAGGCTTTGTAGGTGCTAGAATTATCGCCTTCTTTCCTCTAGATAGTGCATTCGCTATTGCAAATACTGCTATGAGCGTCTTTCCAAGTCCTGTAGGCAGTATCACAAGGCTATTCTGCCCTTTCAGCACGCTCTTTGATATGTTTATCTGGTATGCCCGGGGCTCCACCATGCTTGTGTTGACAAGCTTCGCTGGCTCCCCAAGCTCTTCCCACGAAGGCATAATTAGAATTTGTGGGTAATGTTTATAGATTTGCTATATTTAATAGAAAGTTGCGCCGCAATAGCTCAGTGGGAGAGCGATCCGCTGAAGACGGATAGGCCGCAGGTTCAAATCCTGCTTGCGGCATCTTATGCTTTTAAGAAATATTTATATTTCAAATAATGATTTTTCAAAACCGTTCTTCCTGCATAGCTATAAATATCTAAATGGTTGCTATAAGGAAGGTAATATGGTGATTAGATCAGCAGGGGAATTAAGAAGGGTAGCACAGGTGGAGCTCTATTCAAAAGAGTGATAGAGGATTTTGAGTGCAGGTTCTGCGGCAACAGCGTAAAGGGCAAGGGATATACCAATCATTGCCCCAAATGCCTGTGGAGCACGCATGTTGATGTTAATCCTGGCGACCGCGCTTCTGCTTGCAAGGGTCTGATGAAACCACACTCTGTAGTCTACACAAGGACAAACTACACTATAGTGCACAAATGCCTCAAGTGCGGTGAGGAGAAGCGAGTTGAGGCTGCGCCTGAAGACAACAGGGATGCGCTTGCATCAAGGATAAAGTCTGGTCCTATAGTAATTTAGAATGTGCAGCTGTTCCCTCCAAGCGCCTTGGTCACTTCCATCCCTTTCCTTACCAAAGGTGCAACATCTCGTTCTGCTGTGCTTGAGCTGACAGACTGTGCAGTACTCTTTACCTTTTCTGTCTGTGAACTTCCACGCAACTGCGGTGTAGAGTAAGAATCGCAAGCCCCAGGCAGCATCATGTTTGCCCTAATACATCCAGCCATGAAAGTGTTTACAATTATTTTTGGCTAAAAGGCTTCTGTGCAAACGACTATACAAAGCAAATAAAAAGCGAGTGTGCAGCCATCATCTTCTGTAGAGCACGGCCGTACCGTTCTGCGCTATAATGGTGTAGTTGTGAGAGGACAGATACTGCATGTTTGCATTATTGAACGTCGCGTTTGACAGGTAATACGTATTCAGGCAGTTGTTAAAGTCAACTACAGAATAGTTGGAGTTTGGCAATGGGCCGTAGCCGCCAAACGTCGATACGTATTTCCTGTTTGTTACATGCGGGGCAATGAATGGTTGTGTAAGCACGGCCGCGTTACCCGGAATAATACTTATTATCGAATAGAGCTGTGCATCGCACTGCATCATACTCTGGCTCGGGCCAGCAAACATCAATGCGATTGTGTTGATATTCAGATTTAGATTGAGTAGTGCTCCAGAGAATCCTGCAACTGTGGCAAGAATGGTTATCCATCTTACAGATGATTCAAATATCCTTCTTTGTTGCATCCTTTTCAGTTGGGGTATGCGCATGAGCAGCCCCCTCTTCTCTTTCAGCATGAGAAGTCCAAGCATGCAGGCCACGAACGTACCCCCAATCACAT
>JAJYIZ010000006.1 GCA_021789815.1 Microcaldota archaeon | reverse complement strand
AGGAATAGTAGTTGAGTTACTTGTTACATTGATTGGGGGTATTGTTGTAGTGGAATTCGTAGTGACATTTGTTTGAGGAATAGTAGTTGAGTTACTTGTTACATTGATTGGGGGTATTGTGGACGTTGTGTTTATTGTGGTGTTGCTGCTTCCTTGCGATATCGGCATGAAGCTCAGGTCCGGGACCTTGCTGAAGAACATTATAGGATATGATATTGGATTGGTAATTGCGCTTATCATGTGCGGCAGGTTCATGCCTGGTAGATTCATCATGCTTGCGAAGAGAACCCCGAGTATCATAATAGAGAACATGAATGGAAGCGAACGCTGCGCATTATTCCGATACATCGATTTCCCCGGACAGTATTGGGCTAAACCCCCTTTTCAGCCCGCTCAGCATCAACTCTTTCTAATATATATACCTTTTGGTTTTTGGCATGTCTAACAAGTCAACTTCCATAATCAGGGAGATGCCATCCCTTCCATTGAGAATTGTTTGCTTGTCTTCAGCGATCCACATTTTAACATCGTTTGTCTAGAGCAGAATTTGATACAAACACCAATTTATAGATAGTGATATACATATATTTACTCATGTATAAGTTATTATATCTTTGTATAAAACTACTCTTGTTGGACGCTTACACCTGGCCGAAAAACTTTTTAAAGAACGAGAGCAGCCACGATATGACGTTGCTTATTGGATTCCCTGTTTGTGTTGTGGTCATGTTCAGCGTTGTCGACGTGTTTCTGATCGTCGTTGTGCTTATGTTTACAATACGATAGTTGGCCACCTCCCTTATGTTACTGTCCATGCGTATCAGCACAGTGTTGTTCGTGCCCGTGTAGTTTCCGGGGCCCGTTCCGGTCCAGCTTGTGAAGAATACCGATCTGGCGAGCACCGGCTTTGCGCTTATCTCAACCCTTTCTCCTTGTGAATAGTACCCGCTTGCAGGGAATGTGACATTGAAGTAGTGCCCGCTATTTGTTACATTCAAATAGTACGCCTGCGGTATCGTGGATGTTGTTGACGTAACGGGGATCTGCACCTCGTATATGTTGAAATCGACAGTGTGCTCTATTGGTGTATAAGATATTGAGATAAGTTCTACAAATACGTTTGTGTAGTTGAGCAGCTCGATAGGTTGCATGATGTTGAGGTAATATGAATGCTTGTTGACCGTAACTCCTGACTGGTTAGGGGATATGTAATTCTGCGTCATGTTGAAGATTGTGTTGTTTATTGCCACCTGCGCCTTTCCGTATGTGGTTATGTTCAGGACGTGATAGCCGAGCTGGGTCTGGTTGCCGTAAGGCACAACACCGACGCCGGGCGAGACCGACTGCCCAGAAACAAATGCAAGCAGAACTGACACGGTTGTGATACTTAGCAGGGTTTTTTTCCCGATCATACAGATTCATCTGAGCGCTTCTATAAATTGCTTTTCGGGTATTTCGGATTTACAGACGCGGTATCATTTTCAAGAAACCGTAATAAAAACCTTGCTTTCAGAACGTTATATATATGGCTGCCAGACCAAATTTTGAGTCAGTCAACGACAATATAGTATGGAAGAAAGCAGTTTCACACCTGAGCAAGAATGACGTGATGCTTGCCCGCCTGATAAAAAAACTGGGCAGGCTGGATATCAACGTAACCAATGATTACTACGAGTCGCTTGTGCGGGCCTTCATCTTCCAGCAGATATCTGGCAGCGCGGGCAATTCCATATTGAAGAGATTTAAATCTCTGTACAACGGCAGGCTGCCGTCGCCAAGACGGTTTCTTTCGACACCAGAAGGGCGCGTGAGAAGCGCTGGGATATCGCCACAGAAGTATTCCTATCTAAAAGACCTGTGCACAAGGATAGAGGACGGAAGGCTGGAGCTGGACAAGTTCAGGCATATGGAGAACGAGGACATAATAGAGGAACTAGACGAGGTGCGTGGCATAGGAAGGTGGACTGCCGAGATGTTCCTAATGTTTAGCCTAGGGAGAACGGATGTCGTACCAAGAGATGATCTTGGCATAAAGAAGGCGATAAAGAGAGTATATGGCCTCAAAGACTATCCATCGGGCAGCAAATTCTCTGAACTTTCTGAGAAGTGGACGCCGTACGGCACCGTCGCATCCTTATACCTATGGCACAGCGTGGACAACGGAATCCTCAAATAGTCTGGAAGTTGAAAAGTTTATATATTTGAATAAAGTGAGCTTCCACTGTGAAATTCCAGTGGGGTCAGGTCACATGGTTAGCCCAGCACAGATTGCAGTGCTTTCGTTTGTCTTTATTATCTCCCTAGCGCTGGTTGCTGGGGCACCAGGCGCCAGCAACACAGGGCACGGCACCTCCAAAAAGTGGACATGCTACATGGAGCAGCTTGTCGTCCAGTACTACACGATCAACGGGACCAGCGAGCCAGTGACAGCATACCCGTGGTACTGTTACTATAAGAGCGGCACGCATACCTCAACAACGCTTGACATAAACTATTACTACATCTACCAGAGCGGTACGACAACCGTATACCAGTGGCTGGGCGAGGAATACTACGTGAACGGCACGTTGGTTAAGGACACCTTCCCATATAACAACTAACATACAATTGCAGTACACCTAGCCTTTTATATCTTCAAGCCGAGGAAGATACAAGGTCTCTTCTTTTGTGATCAAGATGATACGCCAGCCTATAATAGTGGTGATGGGCCACGTCGACCACGGCAAGACGAGCCTGCTCGACAGGGTAAGGAGCAGCACGATAGCCGCTAGGGAAGCCGGAGGCATTACCCAGCACATAGGGGCTAGCGAGGTGCCCATAGATGTAATAGAAAAGATATGCGGACCTATGCTGAAGAATGCAGGCACAAAGATATCGATACCAGGGTTGCTTTTCATAGATACACCAGGTCATGAAGCCTTCACAAATCTAAGAAAGAGGGGAGGCAGCGTAGCAGACCTTGCAATACTTGTTGTCGACATAACAAAAGGATTCGAACCACAGACAGTAGAGGCGATAACCATACTGAAGGAATACAAAACGCCATTCATTATAGCTGCGAATAAGATAGATCTCATTACAGGCTGGATTAACACAAAATCGAAGAGCTTTATTGAAGCGCTGGACAAGCAGAGCAGCGGGGTGCAGTCAGCGCTCGAAGAGAGCATATTCACGCTCATTGGAAGAATAAGCGAGTTGGGTTTCAACGCAGAGCGTTTTGACAGGATAAAGAACTTCCAGAAGGAACTTGCGATAGTTCCGCTGAGCGCGAAGACCGGAGAGGGAATAGCAGAGCTTCTAATGGTTGTAACGGGCCTGTCGCAGAGATACCTAGAGATGCGCCTCAACATAGAGGTCAAAGGTCCTGGACGGGGCAGCATACTCGAGAAGAAAGAGGTACGGGGACTCGGCACAACTATAGACGTCATACTCTATGATGGGACGCTAAGGACCAACGACACTATTGCGTTTGCAACACCAAACGGAATCGCAACAGCAAAGATAAAGGCGCTCCTCAAGACAAAGCCATTACAAGAAATACGCGAGAGCACGAGCAAGTTCGATTATGTTGATCAGGTGAGCGCCGCTTCTGGAGTTAAGATAAGCGGATCCGGGCTTGATGATGCGATGCCAGGAAGTCCTGTTGTGCAGGTTGTTGATGAAAACTACACAAAGCAGATTAACTCTGAACTGAAGGAAATTTTCAAGACCGATAAAGATGGGATAATACTGAAGGCGGATTCCATAGGAAGCCTAGAGGCGATTTCCAAGATAATAGAGGGGCAGGGCTACAAGATAAGCAAGAAGGGCCTTGGAAACGTGACAAAGAGGGACGTTGTAGATGCGTTCTCGCAGCTATCTGTAAACCCGACATACGCTGTTGTGATGTCATTCAACGTAGCAACAGACGAGGAGGCAAAGGAAGCATCCTTTGATTCCGGAATAAAGATAATCAGCAGTGACATAATTTACAAACTGCTTGATGACTACAAGCTCTTTGTTGACGAGCAGCAGAAGAGCAGCATCAGTAAAGCCGAGAACAGGATTGTCTTCCCAGGAAAGGTCGAGGTCTTGCCCAACAGCTGCTTCAGGATATCACATCCTGCAATCTTCGGGGTCAACGTTCTTGCTGGAAGGATACGTGTAGGCTATCTTCTCATCAACGAGCTTGGCGAGGTAATAGGAAAGATAAAAGGAATACAGAACGAGAAGGCTCCTTTGGAGACCGCGAAGAAGGGACAGAGCGTTGCGATATCTATGGATGAGCCTACGTTTGGCAGACAGATCAGAGAGGGTCACATACTCTTTACAAGAGTCACTGATGATGACGAGCGTCTCCTCAAGGGCGAATTCTCTAACCTGATAGACACAGAAGAATCCGATCTGCTCAAGCAGATATCGATGATAAAAAAGAGCGCAAGATAGGCAGAATGAATGTCAACTCTTTATGAAGAACTCGCTGTAGGAGCAGAACCTGTCTACAAGAGGTTTTATCAGATGCATTCGGTCTCCTACCTTCCTTACGAACTCTATATTCTTCCTCTTTGCTCCGCCGAACAGCGCGAGCAGCGGAGGATAGAGCAGCACAAGTACGATTCCGTTGAGGAGTATCAGCACCTTGCTCTGGTGCAGGAGCACAGACATAATGTAGAGGAGCACGGCAATCACTACAGAGGCGCATAGCACCCTGAGTATGGGCCATATCTCTATCTTGAACGAGAACCTGTCGAAGAGGAACTTCGTATATATAATATTAGAGGCGATTGGACCTATGAGATAGAACGCGAAAAGAAGGCCCGTTGCATTGAACCTCGGCACAAGTATTGCCATGGAAACCAGCTCTATAGCAACAACAAGAAGCTGGTAGAGCATGAACCTCTTTACGCTGCCGTGCCCTATCATCAATGTTCCTGAATAAAGACCTATGACACCAAGGACAAGACCGGACGCTATTGCAGCAAAGTAGAGGCCGCTGCTGTGGTATGCAGACGAGAAGAGCAGCGCTGTGAGCGGCGTTGACACAGAGACTGCATACGCCACCATCGGCAGGAGCATGAGCACAGAGTAGTACAGACTCCCATTAAAGATGTCACCTATGCGCTTCGATAGGTTCTCTTTTGAGAATGCATGCGAGAACGCTGGCAGAAGCACGAACGTTGTGGCGCTCAATATGACGGTTACAAAGGAGCCAAGCTTGAATGCCGCTCCGTAGTTTCCAACCATTGCTGCGCTTGCAAATATGCCAAGGAAGAGGACGCCGAAGTTAGTTGCGCCTATGTTCGCAGCATTAGAGACGAAAACCGGTAGGGAGAACTGCATTAGGTACTTCATCATTGGCTTGCTTGGCATGTGGAACCTGAAACCTATTGCCCTGATTATGTAGAACAAAGACAGGAACATCGCGAACGTGAATGCTACAAGGTTGCCTATCAGCGCGCCTGCGACGCCGAATCCCAGAAGGACAAGAGCCGGTGACACGACAAGATTCACTGCAGCGTATGAAACGTTCGATATCGCTGCGTGGCCGTTCTTGCCAAGCCCAAGAAGCGTTGATACCCCTACATTGTAGAGCGTGTCCGATATTACTGTTATTGATGCAATCTCAAGAAGCAGCGTAAGCGCTGTGTTGTTGTAGTAGGTAACCGCTATGTAGTTGCTTAGAAGGAATGCTATGACAGCGAGGATGACGCCCATAAGGCTGGTTATCAGGTATGCACCGTTGACAACGTGCGCCTTCTGCACATCCGTCTCCGATTCCGGAAGGCGCTTTCTGAGAGCCGTTCCTATCCCGAAGTAGCCGATTATCTCGATTATCGCGTAGAACGATATTGCAATAGTATAGAATCCATAGTACGCGGGCTGCAGCAGCCTTACCAGTATAACCAGAAGGAGAAAGATAAAGAGTGACCGCACAAGAGATGCAGATACATAAGAGACACCGCCCTTCGCTGTGGCTACGCCAAGGCCCGTTACCTCGCTACCCATCTCTTCTGCCTGGCCCGCCATCTAGATCAGATAGTTTTCTAGGAGAAGGTTTAACTTATAATCTGTATCGATCAGCTAAGGCTCATCTCTATCTGAACTGTGTCAGGAACGGGTATTCTCATTATCTGCCTTAGTGCCTGCTCGCTGCTCTCTATTGTTATAAGCCTTTTGTGGAATCGCATCTCCCATCTCTCGTATGTGTGCGAGCCCTGGTGGGAAGGAGCCTTCCTTGTCGTGTGGGATATCACTTTTGTAGGAAGAGGGACAGGCCCTTTGCACTTTACGTTTATGGCCTGCACTATATCCTTTATCTGCTTTGCAATCGCATCGACGTCCTTGGCCTTCGTGCTGATTAGCTTAATGACCGCCTTAGGCATCGATTCACTTCTTAGCAGTGACTTCTATAATTACGCCTGCTCCGATTGTCTCTCCCATGTCACGGATTGCGAACCTGCCTAGAGGCTTGAAGTCGCTGAACTTCTCAACAGCGATAGGCTTTGTCGGCTTTATCTTCACTATTGCAAGATCCCCGGTCTTTATCGTCTGCGGATTCTGCTCAACAGTTTGCCCGGTCTTCGGGTCCTTCCTTTCAAGGATGTCCTCGAATGTGCAGGCTATCTGTGCAGTGTGTATGTGGAACACAGGAGTGTAGCCCTTTGCAATCACGTTCTGGTGGTGCAGGATTATTACTTGAGCTTTGAACTCTGATGCAACTGTCGGTGGGTTGTTCACCGGTCCGACTACATCGCCCCTCTTTATGTCCTTCTTTTCGAGGCCCTTGACGTTGAATCCTACGTTGTCGCCAGGTTCTGCTTTCTGCAGCTGCTGGTGGTGCATCTCAATGCTCTTTACTTCTGTCTTCACGCCGCCTGGCATTATTATTATCTGGTCTCCGGCCTTCAGCACTCCGCTTTCGACCCTTCCTACAGGCACAGTTCCGAATCCAGATATGCTGAATACGTCCTGTATTGGAAGTCTGAGTGGCTTGTCTATTGGCTTGTCCGGTACCTTCAGTGCGTCTAGCGCTCCGAGCAACGTCGGTCCGTTGTACCATGTCATCTTATCGGATTTTTCCTTCACGTCGTCTCCCATTTGAGCCGAGTAAGGAATGAATGGTATCTGGTCTACCTTGAAGCCCATAGTCTTGAGCATATCGCTCACAGACTTCTTGACCTCTTCGTACTTCTTCTGATCGTAACCGACTTCGTCCATCTTGTTTATTCCCACTATTACCTGGCCGACTCCTAGAACGAAGATGAGCTGCGCGTGCTCACGTGTCTGAGCCTGTATTCCGTCCTTTGCGCTTACCACAAGAACAGCTGCATCAGCCTGGCTCGCTCCTGTAATCATGTTCTTTACGAAGTCCCTGTGCCCAGGCGCATCTATTATTGTAAAGTAGTACTTCGCTGTCTGGAAGTCCCTGTGCTGTATGTCTATCGTAATTCCACGCTCACGCTCTTCCTTCAGCGTGTCCATAACGAAGGCGAACTCGAATGTGGGTCTGTTGAACTGTGCTGTTGCCTCCTTGTACCTTGCGAGGTCTCTGTCTGTTATAACTCCTGTTGCGTAGAGAAGTCTTCCGACTGTCGTAGACTTTCCGTGGTCTACGTGACCTATAAAGATCAGGTTCATGTGTGGTTTTTCTGCCATGTTATCACTAAATTATCGTAATAAGCTGAAGAATCAGCTTCGTGACCAGAGGCTAAATCTCTAGTCCTTTTCACAATATATTGTATCCGTCAGATATTTATTAATTTGCTTCTTGCTCTCGATAATCCCGGCTAAAACTATATATATCAGGAAAAATGAGTTATGAGGGATTGGATGGAGGCAAGAATTGATGCCCAGAGACCATTGGTCAGGTCTGTCTCTTTAGTCAAGCCCTATTGCATAAAGGAGAAATTCTATGACGGGTTTATGCACCTGGCATTCTACAAAGATGATGGCGAGGGCAACCTAGAGGTTGGAAGGCGCTCGGTCATGGTCAGTGGTAGAGAAATTAGAGGGTTAACCGTAGAGGAAGCTACTGCAGCGCTCATTGGCCTTCTGGAACCGGAGAGGATATTAGAAACCGGAAGGCATCATCTTATTTTTAGCAGCTCTTTGATGAGGAGCGATGAACCGACAGCTAGACCGCATCAAATCAAACTAATCGGATCAGGGCTTCCTTTGGGTGTAAGGCTACGAGCAAACCACATTTCTGAAGAGCGTGTATGGCCTGCGCACGAAGAGCTTGCCTCGTTGACAGCTTGTCTTGAAGAGCTTGTTCTCGAGAGGGCTACAGGGCAGGCACAGGAGTTGCCCGTACTCCGAATTTTATAGAAAGGTTTTTATAAGATATAGGCAATAACAGACCGTATGTGCCTAATGGCGCTTTGACTGGTGAAATAATGATAGCACCCGACCCCTACAGACTTAAGCTGGCTGCGGCAGAGGACGACGAGGACGATGACGAGGACTCGGATGACGAGGACTGGGAGGACGAAGACGAAGAAGATTACGATGACGAGGGCGATGAATAGCTCTTCTCTTTATTTTGCGTTCACCGAAGTTTGTAGAAAGGTATTAAGAATATCGTTGCGATGTTGTTCTGAGACTCCTTTCTATTTCTCAAGAGTGTAAAAATGGTAAACGGAATAGAACTGACGGTCGCGTCCGCGCTCGTTACAGATGACGGAAGGGGCATAGCCAGGATAGACTCTAAGGCAAGGAAGCTGCTTCACATAGAACCCGGGGATGTCCTTGAGATAAAGGGCAAACGCAGGTCAACCGCAGCGATAGTCCAGGCAGCGCACCAGCAGGACGAAGGACTAGACTTCATAAGAATTGATGGCTGGATAAGGCAGAACCTAGGTATAGGAATAGGCGACAGGGTCTTCGCAACAAAGGCAGCGATAAACAATGCAGAGAAGGTCATACTAGCGCCGCCACCGAACCAGAGAACGCCAATATCGCCGGATTTCGCTGATTATGCTAAGAACAAGCTTGAGGACAAGCCGCTTGTAAGGGGTGACGTCGTCCCCATACCCATGTTCGGCTATGTGTTCAACTTCGTTGTGGCACAGGTCACACCGCATGGAGTGGTCCGCGTGACAAAGGCAACGGACATGGTCGTGCGTACAGAGCCGATATCGGAATCCATGGTCAAGATTGGTGACGTTCACTACGAGGACATAGGGGGACTGAAGGCCGAGATACAGAAGATACGTGAGATGGTAGAACTGCCAATAAGGTATCCCGAGCTCTTCGAAAGACTGGGAATAGAACCGCCGAGAGGAGTGCTTCTTTATGGCTCGCCAGGAACAGGAAAGACGTTGCTTGCCAAGGCTGTTGCAAACGAGAGCGATGCCCATTTCATAGACATATCGGGGCCTGAGCTAGTGAGCAAGTTCGTAGGGGAAAGCGAAGAGAAGCTTAGAGAGATATTCAACGAGGCGAAGGAGAAAGCCCCTACTATAATATTCATGGATGAGATAGATGCGATTGCGCCGAAGAGAGAGGAGGCAACCAACGAGGTAGAAAGGCGTATGGTATCGCAGCTGCTCGCACTCCTTGATGGAATGGGATCCAGGGGCCAAGTAATAGTAATAGGTGCGACAAACAGGCCCAATGCAATAGACCCAGCGCTTCGAAGGCCTGGAAGGTTCGACAGAGAAATAGAGATAGGTGTGCCTGACAGGAATGCAAGGAAAGAGATACTGCAGATTCACACAAGGAACATGCCGCTCAAGGGCGTGAATCTTGACGAGCTTGCAGACTTGACTCACGGATATACCGGAGCAGACCTCACAGCGCTTGCAAGGGAATCGGCCATGTACTCGCTCAGGAAGGTCCTGCCTACTATTATAGACAAGAAGTCTGTGCCAAACGAGCTTCTCATGAACCTCAATGTGACAATGGAAGACTTCATCAACGCTTACAACAGCATACAGCCGAGCGCACTGCGTGAGGTCTTTGTTGAAAGACCCAACGTCCACTGGGATGATGTTGGCGGCCTTTCATTCGTCAAGACGCAGCTCAAGGAGGCAGTGGAAATGCCGATAAAGAATCCGGAAGCATTCGAGAAGATGGGAATACGACCTGTCAAAGGCATACTGCTTGTAGGCGCGCCAGGAACTGGAAAGACGTTGCTTGCCAGGGCAGTTGCCACAGAACGCGAATCAAACTTCATATCGATAAAAGGACCAGAACTGCTCAGCAAGTTCGTAGGTGAGAGCGAAAAGGCAACGAGAGAGATCTTCAGGAAGGCAAGACAGGCATCACCGTGCATAATATTTATCGATGAGATAGATTCGATAGCTGGGGTCAGGGACGGTGGCAGGGGAGACTCCTTTGTTACAGAGAGGATAGTCGACACGCTGCTCACAGAGCTCGACGGGCTTCAGGAGATGAAGAGCGTCGTTGTGCTCGCGGCAACAAACAGGCCAGATATGATAGATCCGGCGCTGCTGAGACCAGGAAGGTTTGACAAAATAATTGAGATTCCTATGCCTGACGATGAGACAAGGAAGGCGATCTTCGCAGTGCACACAAAGCGCATGCCGCTCGAGAAGAACATAAAGCTCGACGATTTGGCAAAGATATCTGAAGGTTACACCGGCGCGGAGATAGAGAACGTCTGCAGGGAAGCGGGCATGAACGCAATAAGACTTAGCAGGACAATGGTCACGAAGGAAGACTTCGCATTCGCATTCCAGGAAGTGAAACCGGCAATACCAAGGGAGCTTTCAGAAAGAATCAGGAAGTTCAAGGAGATGCCAGAAAACATGTACAGGTAATCGACGTCTTTTTAATCCTTGCATGACAATTAATCGCAGGAGGGGTGGCTCAGCCTGGTTAGAGCGCTAGACTCATATGCATAGCATGATGAGTGACGAGCGAAAGCTGTGACGAGAAATCTAGAGGCCGCGAGTTCAAATCTCGCCCCCTCCAAACTTAAGGCTTTTATAAGCACTACAAGATTACATATCATGCTCAAGCTCTACAACAGCCTTACGCGAAAGAAGCAGACATTCAGACCCATAAACGATAAGAAAGTTGGGTTGTACACATGCGGGGTTACTGCGTATTACATGCCGCATGTTGGCAACATGATTGCCTACATGAAGTGGGATGTTCTCAAGAGGCTTCTGATTCATGATGGTTACGAAGTAACGCACGTAGAGAACATAACAGATGTGGGTCATCTTGTGAGCGATGCTGACACAGGTGAAGACAAGCTCAGGCTTGAGGCAGAGAAGGAGCACAAGAGTATGCGAGAGACAGCAGATTTCTACACAAAGGCATTCCTTGAAGATTGCAGGCTTCTGAACGTAATCCCTCCAACCGTTATGCCAAAGGCTACAGACCATATCAAGGACATGCTCGACCTTTTGGAAAAACTGGATGCAAAAGGTTACCTCTACAAAGCGCAGGATGGCATCTACTTCGACACGTCGAAGTTCAAAGGTTACGGAAAACTGACCGGCACGTCATTCAAGAGATTGAACGCAGAACTGAAGAGCGGTGCGCGGGTAGAGAAGGTTGAGGGAAAGAGGAACATAACAGACTTTGTCGTATGGAGGTTTGCGCACGGAGACGAGAAGGAGATGATATGGGATTCCAAGTGGGGTAGGGGCTTTCCCGGCTGGCATCTCGAATGCAGCGCTATGAGCATGAAGTATCTCGGAAATCACTTCGACATGCACTGTGGCGGAATAGACCATCTTCAGATACATCATCCGAACGAGATCGCACAGTCAGAGGGCGCAACAGGAGAGAAGTTCGTGAACTATTGGTTGCATGAAAACTTTCTTCTGATGGATGGCCAGAAGATGTCCAAGTCGTTGCGAAACATATACACGATCAACGATATCGTTGCAAAAGGATATTCTCCAATGGCGTTGCGCCTTTTCCTCATTTCCGGACAATATAGGCAGCAGCAGAATTTCACTTTCGAAGCATTGACAAATGCAGAGAATACCATAAAGGGCATATACTCATTCTTGCAGCGTGTTACAGATACAAAGAACAAAAATGAAAATTCTGATACAAAAGAGTTCAAGAAGAAAATGACGGCTTACAAAAAGAAATTCTTCAAGGAGCTAAACGACGACCTAAACATGCCCGCGGCAATGGCAAATCTGCATGCGATAATAAGCGAGACGAATGCGAGGAGCGTACTGAACCGCAAAGAGTCAAGGACCGTTCTAAAAGCGCTACTTGAGATCGATACCGTATTGGGACTGGGATTCGATAAGCATGTAACTGTAAAACAACCGCTTGATAAAGAGATAAAGAAACTTGTAGATGAAAGAGAGGAAGCAAGAAAACGCAAGGACTTCAAAAGATCTGATGAGATAAGGAACATGCTGAAGGAGAAGTATCACATATTGCTTGAGGACACAGACAAAGGAGTAAGATGGTACAGGGAGGGCTATACTTCGTAAAGGGGATGCAAAAAATTTAAATATCTGATATTGCTGATTATTTGAAGGTGTTCAGATGCCTTCCACCCAAAATAGGCATGTTAGCGTAGAGACGCTGCAAAAGATGGGCATAAGTGTCCACGATATCAGGGGCCATATGTCTGTATATGATTGGGGCGCGCCAGCAATGATCACAGTAAGGGATGTTTTTAACCCTACTGGCGATGTGCTCTATCCGTATTGTTATACCCACACCACGCCTGCAAGAATTCTGGGAAAGGATAGAACTCTGCACGTTGACAGCAACCCCAAGGCGATAGCCGCTTTACAAGCTGAGGGTTTTAGGGGCGTTGTAGCAGACGTAAGAACGGTTGTCCTGGATCAGGAATTCGGAGCCATGGTGCTCCTCCAACCAGATCTGGGTGCGGCGCATGTGATAGCACACCTTGCCAAGAGGGGTTATGTAATAACGAATATGGGCGACCAGATAGCCGAGGAGCTGCTTTACAGGAATGGTGACGGAAGGTTTGTCCTGCTTGGTTATATTGCAATGCGCACCGGGCATCTCTCAACCAATGTGGAAAAGCTGCTGCGAGTAGTTCTACCAACAAGCAACGAGGAATACCTCCAACGCGTTAGCACGCTCGGAGCTGAAACGGCGGAGCAATTGAAATCCTATCAACCTACCCAAGCCATACAGCGCAGTGGGCTTTCACTCCGCGACTTCCTGATTCTTAGGAAGGAATGATGTATTCCCAGAAAGGATACGAATAGGTATAAATATCTAGATAATTAGAGGTCTACCGGTTCTATGAATAGAGTAATCCTAATTACAATGCTGGCCATTGCATCTACACTTTTTGGATCTTCTTCGGCTATGATCGCCTCGATAACTGGCACAGCCGTGCCTGCACCAGTTATAGTATGCAGCACACAATCGACACAGCTCCTTATAGGCCAGTCTCTGCCGTGCGGCAGCACTTACTCTGTTCAATTAGAAAACGTACAGGCAGTCTCAACTGGACTCTACACTTCAACTGTGAGTTCAACATTTAATGTATATTATAAAGGGGTTCTCTATTCTACATTAGCGATATCTGCAAACTCACAAAAGACTGTCAGCTTCGGTTCTTCTGTTGTGCCGCTGACAATCACTGTCGGCAGCTCCGCGCTAGCAGGATACCAGAACACAGGATACGCGCAATTGCAAGCTTTCACAGGCATACGCTCATTGAGGGACGGCTCTGTCTTCAACCAGTCGCCTGGCTGGAACGCTCAGCTTCTCTGGACAAACACAAGCCCCTCTGGTGGCAACGCAATACAGCTTCAGAGCATAATAGCGTACAACACAACACCGACAACGCTCACACCAGGCCATGTACTCCCATTCATTCTAAATCCGAATGTCTTCAGTGAGAAGTTTGTGGGCACCACGTCACCAAATGCCTACGATCCGCTCAACTTCAGACTAAGCTCAAGTTCTATGATAACATATCAGAATAATTTAGGGAACGGGCAGTCTGGGCCTTCAAATATAACAGAACCGGCACAGCTTCTCACAGTGACGAGCAGCATAGTGAATTCTTTCGCGTATGGTGCACAGCAGAGCTCGCAGCTTCAATACATTCTAACTCCCTACCAGCTCATAACGACTCAGAATCCAAACACCATAAACCTGAATCCTGCTTCGGCCTACGAAACAGCAGCGTTAAGCACATATAACAACGGTGTTGACAACGGCAACTTCATAAACACAAACAACCCGCTTACAGTAACTATAAGGGGTTACCCATCATACAACGCAAATAGCCAGATCGTAGAGACTCTTACATTCACAAGTGGAGGTGCAGCAGGCGTAATACAAAAGTTACCAACAAATCTGTATAATGTGACTTCTGTGCAGGTGAGCAGGACCCTGCCAAACGGAGGACCGTTCATAACAGTGTCTCTTGTAGGTAACGAGCCTGTAGGATCATATGCCACGCTAGCATTTCTCGCACCAACAAGCCAGGGCATACTATACAACATACCAGGAAGGAACTATTATGGACTTTATCAGTCTGGCGTAGGAACCCTATTTGTCAGCTACAACCAGCAGAACGGACAGCCGCTAATGCAGTTAAGTTTGGCGAGCACTGCAACAACAACGCAGCAGAACCAATACTTCGGCTACTCTATAAGGGAACTGCCTGCGCCAAGCAATACACAGATGGTCGACCTCCTAGTTTTCGGACTGTACAATACTTCTATTGGAAGCTCGCCGGGATACCAGTTTGAATCCTATACCGGTGTACCATACAACGTGACATACTTCTCGACACAACAGACAGGCACCGGTGCATATGTCAATGCAAAACCGGGTTTTGTAACAGAACGTGGAAGCCAGGTGCTCGCTGCGGCGCCTTACCAATACACATTGGGAATAGCAACCGTAGTGAACCAGATGCAGTTTGAGGTAGGCGCTGTGCCACTTGGCGGAACAGGCACATATAACTTCGCAGCACCTATAGGCTCGGTCATGAATAGGGCGTTGCTGCTAGGTCTGCCAGCAAACACAAAGTCGCTACAAGGAGACTCGAACGATGCGTACCTTGAGACATCTTCGCTAACCACGGTTCCGGCACCATCACCATATTCTGCAGTAGGTGTTGTCCCAATAGGCCAGCCGGTAACTCCTGCAAACGGCGGAGGAATATCTTTCACGTCTTTCCAGATCAGAGTTTCACAGCCCGGCAACTTTTATGGAAACACATACGATAACATACTACAGATAACAAACCAGCAGCTTCCTGCGCTTCTGTACAACTATGGCACGCATTCAGAGACAGAGAGCCTATGGCTTACCGGCTTCCCGGTCTTCAACCAGCAGCTCGGCAGCCTGGCGCTTATGGATGCTGGCGGTGCTTACCAGGCAACGTTTAACAACCCGATAGCCGTCAGCGCGCCAAAGCAGTACTTCACACTCTTGGGAGCGAACTGGACTATACTCGGTTTCACTGTTCCCGGTGCACTTTCACCGAATACAACAGCTACAAGCGTCAAGGTTAGCCCATCAAATGTTGTGAACGGAGGCCAGATAATGATAGGAAATGCAGCTACACCGCAGACTACTGTAAACATGGGCCAGAGCCTTACATTCGGCAACTTTAGGATACAGGTTGTTAACTTCATGCAACCTGGCGGGCCTGGAGCGCCTGTTGTGATAAACGTCTACTACAACGGCGTCCTGACAAATTCAACCACAGTGCAGCAGGGCGGAATAGCATTCTTCAACGTCTCAGGAAACAGGTTTGCTGTGAAGGTCGGCACTACATTCGAGCAGATGCAGCTAAAACCAGCATACGCGTATGTGAGCCTTCTGGCGGAACAGAAAATAAGCTGCACTGGAGTGCCTCCGGGAGTCTGCTAAATAGGATAGTGGCGGGCCGTAGCCCTCCTTCTGTTTTATGCAGCATTCGACTGAGCGGCGATAACGCCTTGCATACTCATCTGCGCATTTCCCCGGCGCGTTTCATCCACACCAACACGCTCGTAGTGTCATCGCTTTGTGTGTTGCAGTGGTCTCGTTTCTGTTCCGGATGTGTCCTTAAGACGTATGCGCTCTGTATGGGAGGAGCTTCCTCCTTTCGGTAAGCTGCTCACCCGCCACCATTGATAACTTATTATCTTGTACAATTCTTATATTTTGCTGTGCCTGTTCTGTATATATAACGCTTAGCGTGGGAAGTGGATGAAAGGCAATGCTATTGAGGTATCCAAGCTCTTCAAGAGATTCGGAAATGTGAAGGCCGTTGATGGAATCTCCTTCAATGTAAAGGAAGGAGAGATATTCGGATTTCTTGGCCCGAACGGCGCAGGCAAGACCACCACCATCTCCATGATAACGACTATACTTACTCCAACCTCTGGCACCATAAAAGTATATGGAACTGACGTTACTCACGAAAAGGATGCGGCGAGGCGTCTCATTGGAATAGTCTTCCAGGATCCATCGCTCGATGACGAGCTGACTGGGTGGGAGAACCTTGACTTCCACGCAAGGCTTTATGGAGTAAAAGAGAACAAGAGAGAGATAATAGAGAATGTATTGAAGCTCGTAGGCCTAGAAGATTCCGCAAAGCGCCAGGTGAAGACATACTCTGGCGGCATGAAAAGAAGATTGGAGATAGCAAGGGGATTCATCCACAAGCCAAAGATACTCTTCCTTGACGAGCCTACACTGGGTCTTGATCCACAGACCAGGAGGAAGATATGGGATTATGTGACTAGGCTCAATAAAGAGGAAGGGCTAACGATAATGCTGACGACCCACTACCTTGACGAAGCTGACATGCTCTGCGACCGGATCGCAATAATAGACCACGGTAAAATAATAAAGACTGGAACATCTGACGAGTTGAAGAGGTCGCTTGGCGGGGACGTTGTGCGCGTAGGCGTGGAAAAGAAGAAGGAGCTCATCAGGGCTGTGAAAGGCAAACCATTCATAAAGAAGGTCAAGGAATCTGATGATGGTGTAGAGATAACCGCGAGCGACGGTTCCAAGGTCATTCCGATCATAACAAAGATTGCAGACTCTAAGGGCATAACGATAACTTATGCAACGATAAAGAGGCCGAGCCTTGAAGATGTCTTCATAAGACTGACAGGCAGGAACATACGCGAAGAGGGCGCTGACAGCACAACCGCGTGGCGCAGGATGGGAATGAGGGCGAGAAGATGACGAACACGCTTGAAGCAGCCTATGCGATATGGCTCAGGGAGATAAAACGATTCCTTAAATCAAAATCAAGGATGGTAGGCAGCGGCGGGCAGCCGCTCATATGGCTGTCGATAATTGGCGTTGGTCTTGGCTCGGCGTTCGCTCTCAAGGTGGGGACTGGCATACCGTTCCTCACGTACATGGCGCCAGGTGTAGTTGGCATGACCCTCCTTTTCAGCTCCATATTTGCAGGCGTTAATGTCATATGGGACCGGCAGTTCGGCTTCCTAAAAGAGATACTTGTTGCTCCGGTGTCAAGGCTTAGCATAGTGCTTGGCAAGGTAGCTGGGAGCAGCACAATATCTGTACTGACAGCGCTTCTGATACTAGTAGTGGTGATTGCGATAGGCGTTCTTCCGCTTAGTGACCTTAGTGTTCTTGGAGTCCTAGCGGCCCTTCTTTTTATGGTTCTGATATCATCGACTTTCGTGGCTATGGGCCTGATAATAGCCGCACTGATAAACAACATCGAGAGCTTCCAGGTGCTCATAAACTTCCTTGTGATGCCGATGTTCCTTCTATCTGGCGCACTCTTCCCCATAAGCGGGGCTCTTCCAGTATGGCTCGATGCGCTCTCCCACATAGACCCGCTCTTCTATGCGATAGATGGAATGAGGGGCTCGCTCATACACTTCTCGACATACCCTGTGTTGCTGGATGCTGGAGTTGCACTCGCTTTTGCCGCAATATTCATAGGCGCTGCCTTTGTCCTCTTTAAGAGAATACAGGGCACAAGATAGACCGAAGCTCTTGCAAAGTCTTTTATTTATGTTCAGCATCTCATTTGTGTGATCGGATGGCATTGGGATTGGGCAGCGCGATCGTCAGCGAGGTTGTGGTTGCGGGGCTCATAGCGCTTGTTCTTTTCATAATCTTTAAGGTCGGCAAGGTGCTTCTCAAGGCTCTCTTCGGCCTGATAACCAATGCAATATTGGGGCTGATCGCGATGTTCGCGCTCAATTACATTTTTAACATAGGCATACCTATAGGCTGGGCCACGATAGTGCCGACCATACTCTTCGGCTTGCCTTCTGTGGGCACCATGGTTATACTGAGGCTCTTCGGCATACCGCTTTAGTAGGAAGCGAGCTTTATGTCAGAGCCTGTGACTGTCTTCCTTTTTGCGTGCTTTGAAAGTCTTACGGCTTTTTGACCTACAGAATAAGCGTACCTGTTTATCCTTTTCTGGAATTCCGATGCCGCTTCCTTGCTGACCCTCTTGGCGCCTGCCTCCTTGAGGAATTTTCTTGCTGTGCCTTCCGATACGTACATTGAACCACAGATATTGCGATAGGTGCATTTAAATTTATAACTGGGAGAAGACCTTTTCTGCAACTTCCTTGCCCAGAAGGCTTGTCACCCTTGCCTTGTTGTCTCTTATATCAGATACCCTCTTTATACCGTTCATGTAAAGCGTGCGGGCACGCACCCTTCCTATCTGCTGCAATCTTACGAGGTCTAGGAGTTCCTCCTTTATTCCGTATCTCAGGCGGACGCGCATCTCTATTAGATTCCTTGAGGATCTTTTGAGTATCTTCGATAGCTCTATTGCAGAGTATATCAGCCAGTCTGCGTTGGTTATCTTTGTGTAGAGTGCGCCTGGCGTCGAAGAGTACTTCTCCACTATCTCAGGTTCCTTGAGCTCCTCAGCCCAGTCATTGAGCATCAGGGCCGTGCTGAAAGCACCTTCCGGGTCGTAGTTGCCGTAGTCAACCGGATCAAACTCCTTTAGCATGAGCTTCTTGTGTGTATGCAGATACGCAGCATACCTGTCTTCTGCATCCATGCTTGTCCGTACATAGGGGCGCATCTCGAGCGTGTTAGATATCATGAATAGTACATCAAGGTCCTCTGCCACGTTCGGAAGCGAATCTATCATCCACTTTGCAGACAGCGGATCTATATAAAGTTCGCTGACCCTGCTCCCCAGTTTTGTTGCGAGATACGCTGAGCCGTCTTCTTTCACCATTTCCCATCTTTTGAGGTCGCTGACGACTTCATCTATCACCCTTCTCATGTGACCCATGTTGCCGTACTGGAAGCCGTAGAATGTTTTTGCGAAGAAGCTGTTCATAGACTCTTTTGTGTTGATGAAGTTGGTTGCGATAAGAGAGAGGATGTGTGATCTGAGCACGGGAACTATCCCTAGCGCAGAATCAATCGCCTCTGGCTCTGCTATTATGTAGTTCTTGTATAGGTCCTTCATGCGCTCCATGTTTGATGCTATGAGCAGGGCCCTTCCTTCTGTATCATACTTTGGCCTGCCTGCGCGGCCGAAGAGCTGCGTCACCTCATTTACGCCGAGCATACCGCTGGATGAGTTCTCGTACCTATGTATGTCGCGCACAAGGACAGTGTGGGCCGGCATGTTCACGCCAAACCCCAGAGTCGTTGTCGAGCATATCACCTTTATCATGTTGCTCTTGAACGCCTCCTCTATAGCGCTCCTCTGCACGTTTAGAAGCCCTGCGTGGTGGAAGGCAGTGCCGGATTTTATCAACTTCGACAGCTTTATGCACTGCTCTGTGGGCCTGTCGAGCGCGCCAAGGACCTTCTTGCTCACATCTTCAAGTGCTGCGGTATTCCCCTTTGTGAGTATTTCTGACATGCTCTCTGCTATCCTCTTTGCTCCTGCCTCTGCGTTCCTTCTTGTTGAGTAGAATATGAGTGCCTGCTTCTTCTGCGCAATCGTATCCTCTATGATCCTTATCTCTGGGAGCTTGCTGCTGCCTGCCAGCATGGCACTCTCGGTGGGCTCTCCGGTTGCATCATCGCTGTAGTAGACCCTGCTGTTGCAGATTACTCCCTTGCTTAGCTTGACGGGCCTGTAGTCACTCTCTATTATCTTGGCACCGAGCCACTTCGCGATCTCCCTTGCGTTGCCTATTGTTGCGCTTAGCGCTATTATCTGCGCCTTTGATGACGAGATCAACTTTGTGATCAGTATCTCAAGGGTTGGTCCCCTTGACATGTCTCCCAGCATATGCACTTCATCGAATATGAGGCAGCCTATGGAACCCGTCCATTCTATGCCATGTCGCATCAGGCTGTCGAACTTCTCTGTAGATACAAAAACCATCTCGTAATCGGCGAGCCACTGGTCATTCGAGTCGAGGTCGCCGATCGACATCGCGCACTTTATGTAAGGGTATGACTGCTTGAACTCGTTGAACTTCTCAGTAACTAGAGCTCTCATTGGGGCTACGTAGACCGCCTTCTGCCTTCTTCCAAGTATAGAATTTATGCAGGCGATCTCTGCGATTAGGGTCTTTCCGCTTGCTGTAGGGGCCGCAATCACCAGGTTGTTCAGGTCAAGAAGTCCCTGCTTAACGGCGTCTGACTGCGGTGGAGTCAGCCTCTCTATCCCCCTTTTCTGCATAGATTCGATTATCTCAAAGGGCATCCTTCCCTTTAGAGAGATAATTTCCATGCTAGCTTATCGGCGTTAAACTATTTATTCGTGAAGGTCGGCTGAGATATCTTTTATTAATTGCTATGATATTAATATCGGTTTGATGTTGGGGAGCTCTCTTCACGCAGGTCCCGCGACCTCTAGGGCGCAGGTTGCGCTCGAGTTCGTGGTCGTCTACTCTATAATACTGGTAATATTTGTGGTTGCGTTCGCAGCAATCGCGACGCAGAGGGCAGTGGTTCTTTCGGATCAGCAGTCCTCGATAATGCAGCTTCTCGCCCAGAACGTTGCAGGTTATATAAACCAGGCGCTCCAGGCAGGAAGCGGCTACTCCATGACGGTGCCGCTCGGCGCTGGCATCGGGCAGGCATCCTATAACATATCCGTATCAACAGACGGCGAAGTTCTGGCCAAGACAGGCATCGGCAATGAGGTCATAACAGGGACTGCCTTCAGCAGCGCCAGACGCCTTTTCATAAACGGGACGCTTATTGCAAACAGCAACAGCGTTCAGCTGTATAAGATACCAGCGTACTCCGGTTCCATAAAGATATCTAACCTTGATGGAATAATATTCGTTGACCAGGCGCCTCCTTCGCCATCGACCTTGACTGGCACGCCTCTTGTGACAGAGCCCGCAAGCTTTAATCCGGCCTACTTCAATGGCGGCAACGCTATAATTACAGTCAGCAACACCCCCAACCTTGTGATCGGCAACAGCATAACCCTTGATGCCTGGGTGGATCTTACGTTCATAAACACGTCACCGTCAAAACCATATGTTGAAAACCCCATAATTGGAGAGCTGGACTCCGGCTCTCAACCCTTCATGCTCTCTGTCACGAATAACGGCATACCGGTCTTCTTGCTCAACTGGGGAAGCACCTTCCAGCTACAACCGAGCTTCGGCCTTTCTGTAGGCAACTGGTACGATCTTGCTGCAACATACAACAAGACAGCGGGCAAGGAGACCCTTTATATTAATGGAAATGTAGTTGCCACAGCAAGCAACTCCATAACATTATCTGGATCCAGCATATTGAACATAGGCGGGTCCAACACAAACGGCACACACACCAAGGGTTACATTGCAGATGTGCAGATCTACAACGCTTCTCTATCGGCAAACCAGATCGGCGGCATATATTCTGGAGGGCCGCTTGATGCGCCTCCAGCATTGCTGCCATCGCTTGTGGGGTGGTGGCCGCTGAACGGAAATCCAAATGATTACAGCGGTAGAGGAAGCAACGGGGTTCCAGGCAACGTTATATTCCAGCACTCTGTTGACCTTCTTGTACAAGTTCCAACTGTAGGAGGAGCTCGTGCATCCGGAATCCCTGTAGGAATCTCAACAACAAACTATCTCCTTGGCGGATCAAACACACTTGCTGCATACACGAACAACAACGGACTTGTCAGTGCGCTGCTTAACTCGAACGGTTTTGCAGGGAACGCGATAGTGCAGGTGGAAACCTTCAACGGAAACATCTCTACTGTAAAGAATGTTATAGGCTGGTGGCCGCTCAACCTTGGCGCTTCGCCGTATGTAGGAGAATACAGTGCAAGTTCGAAGAACGGAACCTTCAAGAACAGCAACTATGGCTATCTCGCAAACAGGACAGAGACGCTTGTCGGGGTCTTCAACGGCCTCGCAAGCTTCACCACAGGCTCTGCCTTAAAGACGAATACCTTCACACTCTCGTTCTGGGTCGACGCGAGCAATCAGGTAAAGATGACGAGCACCAATGGTTACACGATATTCAATTCATTGGGAACGGGCAGCGTGGGATTCTATCTTAACAACGGACTGCCGGCCAACGCGGCTGGTGGTCTTGGCGACGAACAGCTAAGCCTTGGCAGTAACTTAGCAACATATCCGGGCTATGGGATAAACGGCCTGAACTGGAGCTTTGTGGCCGTCAGCGTGAACAACGGATTGATAAACTTCTACACAAACGGCAAGGTCCCGTACTCCACAACAGGGATAGCTGGTCCGTATACAATAAACAATCTTACGGTAGGGCGTTCTGGCAACGGGATAAGCGCATTCAACGGGATGCTTTCGAATATACAGCTATATGGGAGCACGCTTACACAAAGCCAGGTGACCCGGATTTACACACAAGGCCTGACCAGTGCCCCATTAGCTAACGAAAATCTTATTGCATGGTATCCTCTTACCGGCAGCGTGAACAACTATGCCAACATAAATAATCTGTTACCGGCAACCTCCAACCTCATAACGTACAACTCTATTGGCTTTACAAACCCATCTGCGCCGCAGAACGCGACGCTTGTGCCGATATTCAACGGAATAGCGAACGTACTATTCAGCAGCGCGCCACTGCCGGACAAGAATCTCTGCTACATAACCGTATCCGCATGGGCCTATGATAGGGGACTGCCGGGCAACGCGTTTGGCGGAATCTTCAATTTCAGCAGCTCCGGCACTGATAAGATATCAATGAATGATAACGGTATACGCTTCACTGTGGCGAACAGCGTAACACCAAATTCCTGGAACGTCATACCTGGTTACAGCCTTAAAGGCAGCTGGGTTTTCGTAGCGACGACCCTCAGCAATGGGTTGCCTGCCGGTTACCTGAACGGCCTTTCTGTTGGTACCCCGCCGAGCAACAGCATCGGCTGCATCAACATCAAGAATGGAATCTTCGGCTACTCCGGCTCCACATACATGAACGGCTCGATAGTCGACATACAGGCTTACAACAGAACGCTCAGCCCGTTCCAGATAGAGCAGCTCTACCTGCAGGGCATACCAAGCGTGACAAACCTCAACACCTCTTTCGGATGATCGCATGATAAGAATGAAAATGAAAGGCTTCAAGGCGCAGTTCTGGAGCCTTGATGCGATCTTCGCAGTTGTCATATTCCTTGCTGCTATGGCTATACTGACAATCACATGGTTTAACGTGAGCAGCCAGCTTGCCCTAGCAACGAGCGGAAATTCTTATATAATGCAGCTACAGGCCCAGCAGGTTGCGCAGAACCTTCTTTCAACAGGAAGCCCGGCAAACTGGCAGTTTGTGGTAAACCCGGCATCGGTCTCAACTTGGAGCGGAGTTGGTGCGGGGCTCGCCTCGTCACAAGGATCGAGCAGCCTGTCCCCGGCGAAGCTCTATGCGCTGCAGTCTATGGTAAACTATAATTATTCAGATGCCGGGCCAGCCCTAGGCACCACCTTCAATTACTACATAACGATACTCGGAGGACCGTACAACATAACTATGGGCAGCAATCCAAATACCGGCAACTCGCTGACAACATTTGTCAGCAAGAAGAGCGCCTTCATCAACGGGGTAGGAGTGCAGATACAGGTCTTTATATGGAGTGGAAGCATATCATCGGTGAGCTGATGGTAGGAAACCTTAAAGGATTTATATTCACGGTCGATGCAGCATTCGCATTGATTGTTGCAAGCGCTGCTGTTGGCATACTTGTATTTGCTAACCTTTCGACTCCTTTTGGATTCCAGCCCTCTGGATCGGAGGCCTACAGCGCGGCGCAGAGCCTGTCTGGAACAACGCTTTCTGGCGCAGCTCAGAGTTCGATATACGCGTCAGCTGCGGCAAATGCAAGCCTTGGAGCACAGAGCACATGGCCATCTTTCGCCAATGGCGGCGCCCACCTATCATTTTCGAACATAGGCCCGCAGCTCCCAATGCTGCTGTACCAGTTCCCTGCCAATGCACCTATTACATCTCCGATATCTGTAGACTATGGCATGGCGGTGTTCGCTGCCGGAAACATTCTTTATGCAGTGAACGCGACAACCGGAAATCTCATACTGAGCAAGAGCATACAGGGCAATGTGCTCTACCCAATAGTCTACAAGGGCTACATAATATATGGAAATTCAACAGGCTATATCACAGAGGTTCAATCGAACGGGCTCGTTACATGGAATTCGATAGCCCTGCCTGCTGCACCTACATCTCCACTCTCGTTAGAGGATGGTTACGTAGCCTTTGGAGCCATCAGCAACATTGTACTTGTGAGCCCTCTTAATGGCAGCATCACCTACAATGCAGTGCCGTATGCATCTACCACACCCGTCTATGGATCGGGGTTGTTTGAGATAAGCGGAGGTACTTCGTATGGCGGTGGCGGTGCAGGGAGTGGATTTGCGCTTTCTGGTGGAAACCTGCAGCAGGTATGGTCCAGTACTGTAGGAGACAAATATAACCTGCCGGCTATTTCGGGTAATATTCTGCTGGTGCCTGGTTATTACGGGCTCAATGGATACAACATGGCTGGACAACTCCTTTGGCTCCAGCAACCGGCCGGGACCAGCTTGCCCTCAAAAGCTATCGGCGGGGTATCGATAAGTGGCAACACGGCCTATTGGTTCCTCTACAACAAGATATATGCAACAAATCCTGCGGCAGGGACACTGACCGGGAACTTTGCTGTAATGCCTACGCCAGGAAATGAAAACGAGACACCTGCAACAACAGCCAGACAGGTGTACGTCGTCGCAAACTACACACACTTTACATCCTATCTGTTGTCGTCCAACAGCACGCCGCTGTGGAACATAACGATACCTGCCGCCAGCGCATCTTTGTATCAGGACGTAGCGCTAGCTTACGGCAATGCCTACATGTCTGGGAATAACATCCTCTATGCTTTCGGGACGTGCAGAGCACCAGGCAGTGACAGTGTCCTGCAGGCGATAGCAAGCATGTATCTGAACGGCTATGGCGGCTGTGCAACGGCCTTACTGAACAGCTCTTACAAAGCCAGCCATATAGGCATCCTGATCAATGGAACGTATGCGCCGTCTCTCACAGTGCCGTCGTTCAACGGCAAGAACATTGCCGTATATGCGCCCAGCATAAAATATCCGACAAGCAGCTTCAGCGTATCGATGTGGTTCAGCGCAAACGCGCCCGGACCCATACTAGACATATACAACGCGATAAGCAACAATGGCGTTGGTGGAAGCCAGGGCTTCAATTTCGGGAGTGCCACTTTGAGCACCACCTCTGCTTTGTCGTATTTCAACTGGACCATGAATGGAAAATCGTGCACAACTCCCGCAAACAGCATACTGGCTGGCAAGTGGTATAACATCAATGTCGTTGTAACGAACTATAATTCTGTAAACATATATATGAATGGAAACCTGGACACCGTGTGCACGACAAGCGCGACAGTCCAGAAGATTGCGAACCCTGCGCTGGCGATAGGTGTGAATCCTACAAACGCGCCGATCTCGTTCGGCAACGCCTTGATAACCAACGTGCAGGTGTACACAGGAACGCTTAACGCGAGCCAGGTAGAGGGCATATACCTAAACGGGATAGGCGGAGTGCCAGTACCGAGCAACAGCACGACAAGCCTGGATGCCTGGTACCCACTTGACGGTGACTCCAACGATTACAGCGGCTCTGGTAGCGTTGGCTATCCTTACAATGTCACATATACCAAGACATCATTTATCCCAGCGTCGCTTGCAAGCGCCTATCAGGTGAGTTCGACCTCCTTCCCGTTCAGCCTAGGTACAAAGTCTAACGCTCTATACAACGTGAGCGTGGTGGTGTGGAGATGATGAAGAGCAAAAAGGGAGTGCTGCTAACGCTTGCAACGCTTGTGCTCTTCATACTGCTGCTAGGCGAACTCATCACGTACATAGTGCTCAACATGGGCTACAACCAGCTTGCAACTAGCGGATCTTCTGCATACGCATCTGCCTCATTGCTCAATCAGATAAACGGCGGCTCTTCCGGATTCCTGACGACAAGCCTGAACAATGCGCTTTCTGCCCTGCTGACCTACGAATCGACGCCATCCCTTAGAACCTATCACTTCGTCAACAATACTGCATTTGCCCTGGACAGCCTGATGACCAACGGGACTATATACGGCACGAACATGCTCTCGTACATGGGCGGGGCGACCCTTGGCAACTATACTACTGCATTAAAGAGGGTTGCGGGGCTGCAGGGCGGCATACTCAACCTCACAAACATGAGCATAACTGTATACCAGACAATGCCGTTCTATCTTACAGCAAGGCTCTCCGGCCTTGCCGTGCTAAACGGCACCTACAGCACAACCAGCTATCCGATATATTCGGTAGCAAACATCAGCATAAACGGAACGCAGAGTCTTATCGGAGCGCAGAACGGCAATCCATCTTATGTAAAGGCATCGGCCTTCCCGCAAGCCACACTTATTGGAAACACGTATGCAATCTCGGGAAGCACCAGCCCATTCATGTTCGCGTATGGCACGGCGATATTCATAGGAGGGACGCCAAGCGGCTGCTCTGCCGTACCCTCGCAATTCCAGACCAGCAACTACATACTTGTGACCTCAAACGCGATAAACATGGGTTCTGGGGTGTGCAGAATGGCAGGTCTTGTTGCTAATGTAGTTCCTGGGGTAAACCTAAAACCTTACCTTATATTTCCTAACAGCATCATAACGACCAATATCATAGGCAACGGCACGTCCTTGCTGCTCGATGGACCTGGCCTTGCGCTGCTCGACCCATCACCAATACAGACTGCGATACAGAATGGGTACTGGTCTGCATCCCCCTACACGGCATCGTATTTGATGGACTCCCAACAGACCGCAGACAGGGGTGCGGGTCCCGGAATATTCTCGTTTGGCCAGCTTGGGAGGGAGAGCGCAGGGTTCTCCGGCTCTACAAGCAATATAATAACTAAGAATACACTCAACTCAAATACAGTCACGGTTACGGTATGGGTGAAACCGAACGGACCAGCCGCTTCCGGAACGATATTTAATTCGCTTGGCACCAACAACATCGGTCTAAGCTTCGCGGCTGGCTCTGGTCTCTACTATCCAGAAAAGCTCTCCATCGGTAGCAGCAGCTGCACACTTAGCAGCAACAGTATAGGCATCGTTTACAATAACTGGAACTTCGTAGCGGTAAGCATAAACAACGGAATAGCAAGCGCATACACAGGCCTGAGCGGCAACGTGACGGTGCCCGTACCTGCAGCGGTATACTCGCTGAACAGTCTTACACTAGGCGGGACCGGAGGATTTGTGGGTAACATGTCGAACCTGCAGGTGTACAGCTCTGCGCTATCTCCGGCGCAAATCATGCAGATTTACCTCAACGGGATAGATGGTACACCGATATCTAACAAGAGCCTTGTCGGATGGTATCCGCTAAATGGAAATGCAACGGGCTACTCTGGCGCAGACAACAACGGAACGGCGACCAACATAAAATACTACAACATACCGGATTACACTGCAGACCCTCTCTTCAAGAGTCTGCCCAACGCTTACAACACCAGCCCTGCGATAGGGGTTCTCAATTGCGCAAATCCAACACAGTGCACGAACGCCTCGCTCGGGCATCTCTATCTTGGTTCGAGGCCGCTCTCTGTGGTAAATGGCATATCGTACAACGAATCAGAAGCATTCAACATCTACAACGGCTTCCAACCCCAAGGGATACACTTCTTCGGAAGCACCAACGCGATGGTGCAGACAACAGGTAGCAGCTACAACTACAATGCCTACACGATAAGCTTCTGGTTCTACCCGGACACGCTAGAAAATTCGAGAAGTTGGATGGTGAGCAGCCTGTCCGGCGGCTTCGCTGTGGAGGCTACCGCAGCAGGCTTCTTGACGACATTGTGCGATGGCAAGAGCGAGACAACTTCCCAGATCACACAGACCGGAACCTGGAGCTTCATAACAACCGACTGCTCCATGATTACATCTGGCGGGGCTAGCAACGCTGTCGTTGATTTCTATCTCAATGGAAACTTTGTTGCAAACACAAAATCTACAGTTACATCGTTCAACTCCATAGGCACATTGATCATAGGAAATGCATCAAACTACAGGGGCATAATAACAGACGTACAGCTCTACAACAGCGTCCTGAGCGCTGGCCACGTACAGGCCCTGTATCTCAACAATACCGTAGTTGGCAACACACCCATAGGGTATTGGCCACTCTCCTCAACAATCAACGGCCTTGTGAACCAAACACCTGACCTAGAAGGCAAGTACCCTGGCTATCTCTACAGATATAACGGAATCATCTGCACGAATGCCAACGTTGTGACGAACACGTGCGGAGCGTCATTCATGCAGACATAGCGCAGTCAGCCTGCCGGCGTTATGCCAGCGAAGAAGCCAAGTATCAGCCTTGCAACAATCAGGTATATTCCAAGTCCGCCAAGTATGAAAACCGGTAGGTATCTGAGCCCGCGGATTGCCGATCCCGTTGATATCGCTGACATTATGGCTGCAGCGAAACCCGTGATTATTATTATCGCAGTAATTGAGAAGTACCTGTAGGTCGTGACACCTATCTGCGGCGGGGTGGGCCTCAGGAACGACACAGTAGACGTCGACAGGACATTCGATGACAAGGTTATGCCTTTCCAGACGTTAGTGGTCACGCTTATCATCTGCCCTGTCAGAGCGTACAGGACGGGCGCGGCTATCACTCCCGCGAATGCTATGAATATGCTGTACATGAAGAGCTGGCTCGCAACCTCCTTTTGAATTATCTGCTGGTCTCTTAGGTCCTTTGATATCTGCTCAAGAAGGTCGGCCATCGCGCCTCCATATCTTAATGATTCTGTAATCATCCTTACAGTATGGTTGAGCTGGTACGACCTGTATTTTGGCTGCAATCCCTTGAGCGCGTTTGCGAGGGTTTCGCCGCCGTAAACGCGCCTGCTCATGTCCTTTATGTCCTCAGCAAAGAAGGTGAATTCCGGCCTTGCCGCGAGCAGCATCGCCCTGTCCAGGGCTATGCCGCTCCTAAGGTTTGCAGACGTTATCTGAAGATAATCTGGCAGCATCGTCTCCATCGCAGTCCTGCGCCTGTCTATCAAAAATTCAAGGAATATGTAGATGAACGCAAGGTAGAATCCTGCGAAGCCCACACCTATGGCGAACGCTATCAAGGACTCTAGGTGCACAAAGAGGACGAGCATGAAAGATACGGCTATGAGAAGGACGAGTGCGCCGACTATTGCGTTGCCGAGCATTCGGTTGACGCTGCTCTTGACGCCTGCGAGGTCCAGCTCTACTGAGATGCGCCTCGCAAGGTCCCTCGATACAAGCCTCTCAAAGTTTATTGCCATAGCATCACATAGCGAATACAGGCCTCGATCTCCTTATCATCTGCAGGAAGATCAGCTGCAGGAACACTATGCCGACAAGCGCTGCCTCAAGGACAGACGAATTGACGACGAATATAGATATGAATGTTGTGAGAATCGCAAGGATCGCTATGCCCATGCTGGGAAGTATCACACCGAAGAGCATGTAGAACATCGCTATGGCGTTGAGCCTCTGCCCGTACCTTCTAAGTGCGATTATACGTTCCTGCGACAGTTGGTCTGTTATAGTCTGCAAAGCGGCGACTATGTCGGCGCCTGCCTTTATGCTTGCAGATGCCTGAAGCATTATCCTCCTGAACGACTGGTTCTTGCTCTCCGTTATTGTCCTGTCTATTGCCTCTTCCAATGACATGCCGATCTGCGCCCTCTCGGTTATCTTGGCGAACTCCTTGCTCGCATCGCCGTAGCCAGTGCTTATCGACACTATTGCATTGTAGAGCGTCATGCCAGACCTTAAAGATATTATCATATCACGGGTAGCGAAGAGTATGTCGCGCTCTATGTTCCTCGACAGTGTCTCCTCCTTCCTTAGAGGGAAGTTTATGAACGTGTTGAAGGCTATCTGGTAGACCAGATATGAGACTGCCAACGCCAGCACGACAGCGCCGGCGGGTATTATTCCTATTCTTAGTAGAAGCAGAAGAAGCATGATCCCTATTATGAAGGTCATGAGCAGCGCAGCCATGAACATCCTCTCTATGAATTGCTCGAGAGTAGCGGCTATGTTGTGCTGCTTGAGGGGAATCTCTAGATTTCTGTGCTTAAGCGTCTGTTTTTGGATATAGGTTCCGAGGAAGCCCGGCATGTTGCTCCTGCCCCCTTTGTGCTGCAGCTTTGGCATCGGGATCGGCTTTTCTTTCGGCACCTGTGGCTGCTGCTTTGGCTGCTCTTGCTTCTGCACAGCAGGCTGTGGTTGGATTTGTGGTTGCGGTTTTGGAGTAGGCTGTGTTTCCTGCGCAGCTTTCTGTGGTTGTGGTTTCTCCTTGAGAACAGGCTGCTCAACCTTCGTCTGCGCTGCCTTCATCTCTGCAGGTTTCTCTTGCACTGGTTTCTGTGCCGGTTTTGCTTTCGGCTTGAACAGGTTCAGGCCAGGCTTTGGCTGAAGCTCTATCTTCTTGCCATCGATCGTTACTATCTTTGGTGCCTTTTTCTTGAAGAGCAAAATTTCACCTTCTCTTCTTCGCCATCTCCAGCTGCGTTATTACCTCCTTGATGCGCTGGTCCCTCAGCTTCCATAGCTGGAACTCGTCGCCTTCGAGCTGCTTCTTTTTCTTCTGTAGTTCCTGCTTCTCTGCATTCACCTTTTTCAATAGGCCGTAGACTTCTTCGCTTATGGTACTAACGTCTGTAGTGGCGAGCGATCCGGATGTAAGCCCCTCTAGTATCCTTTCAAGCTCTGCGACCTGGTCTGCAAGCGACAGGTTTGGAAGGACCAGCTCTGTTGTTACTGTTCTCTTGAGCTTGTGCTCTCCGAACTCCGGGACGTGCACTGGAAGAAGCTTTGTCAATTCCTTGAGCTCCTTGCCGGCGTATACCTTGGAGCTCTCCTTCTGCTCGAGCTGCGGCTGTTGCATCATTGCAAGCTGCTCGGGCTGTTGTATAGGGGCTTGCTCTATGGGGCGGACCTCCGGCTGCACAATCAGCTCTGGTTGCGCTGCTTGCGGCTGCATTGGCTGTGGCCTTCCTGGCGCCTGGCCAGGCCTCCTGAACGCACCGCCGCGCCGCTCAGATTCAAGTATAGTGTTGAGCAACGCCTGGTACGTTATGGAACTCTTTTTGGACCCCGCGCCGAAACTTCCAGATATGTCAGCTATGCCTGCCTCTTGGCGCTTTGTGCTGCCCTCTATCTCTGATATTTTCTTAAGCAGCCTAGAGTACTCGCTCTCGCCTTGTTGGTCCTCCATTCTACCAAAGCTATAAGGATACGAATCCATTAAAATATATCCTTTGAGAACTCGACATCGTTTTGGACTATGTCAAGGACCTTGCTCCTGTTCCTGTAGTAGTTCGCGACAACAAGGCCTGCATCATCTACAGAGAGCACATCGTTCTTCACCATCCAGTTTAGCACAGTTGCCTTCTCTTCTATGTCCTCCGCGATCTCCTTTTGCTGGTAGCCGGAATAGAGCATGAGCGTGTCCGCCAGCCTTGTCATGTCACCGATCTGCGGAAACGAGTCCGTCCTTGGGTTCCATTTGTAGAGTATGCCAACGTCTCCGCTCCTGAGCACTTCGCCGTATTCTAGTATCCTTCTTATGCCACGGCTCCTGTGCCTGAATGCCACTATCACTGCACCGAGCGCGTTGAGCATTATCTTAGGCACATCTATGGGCAGGTTGGTCAGCCTCACTATCGTGTCTAGCGCGTTGTCGGCGTGGACCGTCCCGTAGACCGCGTGGCCCGTATGGATTGCCTCGAATAGCGTCTCTGCGTCGTGCTTGACCCTGATCTCTCCAACTATTACTATGTCTGGACGCTGGCGAAGCGCGTTGACCGACAGGTCATACAACGTGACTTCTCCCTTGCCCTCTGGGTTGGGCTGCCTTGTTACCATGGGCACCCATTGCAGGAAGCCCGGCAGTGTGAGCTCCCTTGTTTCCTCAACAGAGACTATCCTCCTGTTTGGTGGGAAGAATATGCTCGATGCGTTGAGAATGCTTGTCTTACCGCTTGCTGTACCCCCAGATATCAGCATGCTTATCTCATTCTGGATGCAGACCCAGATTAGGGCGCCGATCTCTGCGCTTAGGGTCTTGTTCTTTATCATTGCAGGCATGGTCCATGGATTCTTCGCAAACTTCCTTATCGTTATAGTGTTGCCCTGCTGCGATATCGGGTATAGCGTGGCGTTTAGCCTGGAGCCATCTGCAAGAACCGCATCCATGAGCGGTGATAGGTTGTTTATCTCACGGCCCACACGCCTGCCTATCTGCTCCGCGTAATCGTATATTATCTCCTCGTTCCCCGGCTTGATGTTCGTCCTGCACCATCCGTATTCCTTGTGGAAGACCCATATGAAATTAGAGGAGCCGTTGACCGCTATCTCCTCTAGGTTGTCATCGGCGAGCGGGGCCTCTAGGTCACCAAGCCCTAGCATCATGTTTATTATGTAGGCGATGAGCAGGGCCTTTGTGTCTGCGGGTGTGCCTGGCAGGTACTTGTCAATGAGCAACGAGCTTGATTCTGCATACTTCCTGTTGATCTCTTCAAGGTACTTCCTGTCCTCTATTCTTGTAGTGTCTACAGCGACCATCGTTACGAGCTCGCTCCTGAGAGAGAAGAGAAGAAGCTTTGTCGGGTTGCTGAGCCCCGGTATCGTTACGTTGTAGTTTGGAACATAGTCCTCGGCCTGCACAATCTCTATGTTTATCGGCATCCCGTTCGCATTGAGGCTGTATTCGGTAAGGACCCTTGTCTCTTCTTTTTCGGCCATTAGTTCACGCTGTTACTTTTCACCTTTCACAAGCTTCTTCATAGCTGTAGTGGTCTTCTCCGCCTTTTCCTTTATACCAGATATCTTTGATGCCGAGCTCTTAGATCTTTTCTCTATGTTGCTTACTGTTGCCATCCGTTCCTCCGTTGTCATGCTCGAAGATATAGAGGTGAGGGCGCGCAGTTGCGTCTGGGTCTCGCTCACCTGCTGGCGTGCCTGCGCGATCTCGGATTCTAGAGAGCCTATCTGGCTCTTTATCGTCGCTATCGTATCTTCAAGCGCAGCTGCGTCCCCGAACCCTGCCTTGAGCCTGTCTATCTTGCCGAGCAGGTCCTTTGAAAGCGCCTCTATTGAAGTTCTTTGCGCAAGCATCTCCTCGCTCATTTTTGTGTATTGGTTGTTGAACTCTACGCGTGCGTCGCGCAGCTTGCGCGACTCTCTCTCCTTGTCTTTGCTGAATTCATTCATATCGCCAAGAGACGTCTCCATCGACCTTGCGCGCTCTTTTAGCTGCCTCTCTATCAGCGCTACCTTGGCAGCATACTCCTTGAGGTTTGCGTCTATCTTCCTCTTGTTCTCATCCACCTGTTGCGCTATGGTTTTGGTCTGCGACTCTATGCCCTTCTTTACCTGCGAGAGCGCGTCGCTGGCGTTCTTGCCTACAAGCGCTATGTCGGAATCTATGCTTGAGATGTTCTTTGATATCTGCGTTGCCGTCTGCTTTACGTCCTCTACCTTTTTGAGTTGATCGCCAGACTCTAATGAATTGATTCGCTGGCCAAGCTCTGTTGCCTTCTTGTTGACCTCGTCGTATACCTCGGCAGCTCGCTTCGCCATCTGTTCGAGGCCTCGGTTCCTCTGCTCTATAAGCGCGTATATGTTGTTCAGCTCAGATATAGCCTTTCGCACCTCTGGTATCTGGGTCGCCTCCATCCGCTCCGCTTCGGCAACCGATGTCTTGATTGATAGAAGGGCTTCTGTGAATTTATCAAGAGAGATGAGCTGCGTGCCTGCCTCGGCCTCCAGCGTGACAGTCTTTGCTTCGAGCCTTGCCTTCTCGGTGGCCTCCTGCTCGGGTGTCAGGGTAGAAGGAGAAACGAACATCTTGCCTACTTCATACGTTATTCGAACAACGTTGCCCTTCTCCAGAACCTTTGCCCAGTTCTCAACAACAGCCGTATCTACACCAAGCGCTGTAGATATTGTATTAAGATCCATCTTCCCTCTTTTCTTGAGCAATTCTACAAGAGAGTCTATTGTCGTCTTTGTTTCAGGTGCTCCAGCCGCCATGCAGTACGCCTTTGTTTATAACCTTCTCTACAAGCATTTATATTTTTGCGTTTCAGAAGCGCACCCTGTAGAAGATTGAGAAGAAGCCTGCGATGAGCAGCATGAAGACTATCGAAGTGAATGGTATCTGCGTGAAGTAGACCATGAGCACGAAAATAAGGCCTAGCGTTATAAAATAGATAGGCTTGTTCCATGCAAGCACCTTGCTGCCATCAAGCGGATAAAGCGGAAGCATGTTGAAGAACGCAAGGAGTATGCTTATGAAGATTATGAAAGAGAGCAGAGCCGCAAGGTATGATCCCTGAACAGGAGCTAGTGCAAAGAAGAGGGCAAGCGCCACGCCGAACACAACGAAGTTTGTCAAAGGACCTGCGAGGGACACTATACCGTTCTCTTTCCTTGTAAAGGTGTGCGCGTATATCATTGTCGCTCCGGGCACCCCAAGAAGGAAGCCGAACGCGCCTGTCACAAGGGTTATCATTAGACCCTGATACGATGTCCTGAAGCCAGCTATCGCACCGTACCTCTGCGCAACGAACTTGTGCATCAGCTCGTGGAGTATGAAACTGAGTGAGACACCTATTGCAGCTATAGGCAAAAAGAAGAGCATAGTCTGCTCGAATTTGGCGCTGCCTACCTGGAAGATCCCTCCAGAAAGGAAGAGCGACATGGCTATAATTAGAACAGCGTCTGCAAGGAGTATCTCGCGAACCTCATGGAAGCCCGTGATGTTCTCGCGTATCATCAACAGGATTTATGCAGCAAATATTAAAAGAGGCTACTCAAATAGTTAGGTGCATTGCAGCTCCATCGTCTAGTGGTCAAGGACACCAGGCTCTGGACCTGGGAACCCCAGTTCGAATCTGGGTGGAGCTATCCTAAGTACGTATTCAATATTATCAAAAGCATTAAATACTTTATGTCGATATAATATTATCATGAATGAAAAAGATAGAGAAGCAAATGAAGAGTACTTACAGAAAATTCTCAATGAAATAAATAGTTCAAAGAACATTCCAGACAAGAACAAAAAAGCTATCAAAGATTATTACACCTACATTAGAGGAAAAGGAGTTAAGTTAAGAACAAAAGTACTCTACTTCTACTCACTGAAATACTTTTTCGAAGCACTAGGCAAAGTGCAGTATGATAAGGCAACAAGAGACGACATTAACGAGGCCTTAGCGAAGATTCAAGACCTATCAAATCTCAACGAGAGAACGAAGGCAGAGATAAAGTCAAACATGAAGCAGTTCTACAAACATGCTGTTGGAGAAGACGAGTACATGCCTCGGGTTGTATCGCACATAAAGGTTGCAGATCCGAAGAACGTTCTACACCCACAAGACATACTAACAGAAGACGATGTAATAAAAATGCTGAATGTTGCAAACAGCATTCGAGACAGGGCAATAATAGCAACGTTATACGATACTGGAGCACGTGTAGGAGAGCTGTTAAACGTGAAGCTGAATGATATAAGTTTGGATACAACACCAGCTAGAATAAAATTAATTGGTAAGACAGGTGAGAGGAGTGTTCCTATCTACTTCTGTGTTCCTTATCTGACTGCATATTTGGACACTGTGAAGGGTGAGTTAAAGAAAGATGAAAGTATTTGGAGAAAAGACAAAAGATGGGTAGGTTTCGACGTTAACCCAAAGAATGGTAAGGAGAATGAAAAGAAAAGGAGGGAAGTTCATCAAGATGGTGAAGTAAGTTATGATGCTGTTAGGTTTACTCTTACAGATGCCGGAGAAAGAGCCAAGATAAAGAAACGTACTAATCCTCATGCCTTTAGACATGCTAGAGCTACATTCTTAGCTAAGAAATACACAGAACAGGAGTTAAAGATGCATATGGGTTGGACCGCTGGAAGTGAGATGGCACAAGTTTATGTGCATCTAGACACTAGAGACCTGGATACTGCTTTCCTCAAAGCTTCTGGTGCTCCCATTCCAGAGGATAGAAAAGATGAAACAAAACTGAAGAATGTTACTTGTCCTAATTGCAAATTTGTCAACATGATGGATGCACCTTATTGTCTCAAATGCCATATGCCTCTCAAAGCAGAACTAGTGGGTGTAACACAAGAAACAGAAGATAGGATAAGAAAACTTGAAAACGTAATATTGAAACAGATGGGATATGAAAAGATGGTAAACCAAGAAGAACAATTTGCAGACTATAGAGGGCACGAAGGAGAGTTAACAAGAGTACATTACAGACGCAAAAATAGAGGAAATCGCATAGAGGAACAGAGAATAACTGAAGAGAACGGCCCTGAGTTAAAGAAACTTGAGAAAGAGTATCTAAAGGCCAAGAAAGGTGTTTCCGATAAGAAGTGATAGAATGGATAAAGGAAGGAGTTTGAAGGAATGGAAGAGGGTAGCGAAGAGGTTGAGTATAGAGGAACTTGTGGAGAAGAATATGCCCAGAATTAGTTCAATAAACAAAGTACTAAGAGTAATTAAGAAACTCGAAGCAAAGCAGGAAACGGTCACTATGGGCAGAATAGTGACTGAAGCTAAGAAGATAGGTTTAAGTAGTTTGCAAACTAAAACTGCTATTAAGCTGTTGAATGAGAATGGAGATATAGTATGGAGACTCAACACCAGATAATACTAGGAGATTGCTTAGAGAAGCTAAAACAAATCCCTGATGAGTCGATAGACTTAGTGTTTGCTGATCCTCCTTACAACATGTCTAAGAAGAAAGGATTAGGTTGGAAGTTTAGCAAGCATATCACTATGCAAGAAACTTGGGATATATTTAGTAAAGATGGGTTCTTCGAGTTTAACGTAAAATGGTTAGCTGAGTGCTTTAGAATACTGAAACATGGAGGCAGTTTATGGGTATCTGGCTCTTTTCACAATATCTACCAGCTTGGCTTTATCATACAGAACATGGCTGACATGAAGATAAACAACAGCATTGTATGGTTTAAACCTAATGCTCAACCTAATATAACTTGTAGAATGTTTACAGAGAGTACGGAACATCTCATATGGGCCTCTAAGAACGGAAATGATAAGAAGTGGAAGTTTAATTATGACGCTACAAAGGAAGAGATTTTTGATGAGATAAGCCCAAAAGGAAAGCAGAAAAGAAATGTATGGGTAATTCCTTTAACGCCTCCTAATGAGAAAGAAGCAGGTCAACATCCTACTCAGAAACCGACTGAGTTGCTAAAGAGGATAATAATTTCTTGTACAGATAAAGGAGATATGGTTCTCGATCCTTTTGCAGGTTCAGGTACTACAAACCTAGTAGCTATGCGGTTAGGAAGGAACAGCATAGCAATAGAGAAGGATAAGAAATATGCTGAGCTTATAAAGAAAAGGTTATCTAAGGAAGCAAACGAGAAGCTGTTCAAAGAAGCTAAGGTTATTTTGCAGTAAGATACCAAAGAGATTTAAGGTTCTTAGTAAAGTTCTTGCTTTTCTTATTCTCCAAGTCTACATACCGACTTAATGGAGGTTGTCCATTAGCTACACTCATGCAGAGGTTGTCTATCTCCTTAGGATTGTCAATAAACTCTCTAACCCAGCCTTGATAGAAAAGAGTAGATGGACTAAACCTACTAGTCTTGTTGTAAGCATACTCTTGCTCAATGATTAGTAACTGCGATAGTACTCCGGTAATGTATATCGGATTAAGAGAATGCTCAAAGTGTTCCTTGTTAAGGTTCTTTAGTTCGAGTTCTGGATCGTTTCCATAGAAGATGTTATCGAATGCAGTAAGTAGTTTCTTTTTGAGAGCAGGTCTACTTCTGACTCTTAGGTTTAGGTCAATGAAGACACGCATATGATTAGGTCTGAACTCTCTATTGTGTTCCTTAAACCATATCTGAAAGTTTTTCTTCTTGTTATATCCTGCAAATCTCTTAGATAGTTTTGATGGTCTATATAGGAAGACTGATAGATTACCTTCACGATAGACTACTTTCTTCGTATCAAAAGGTAGCTTCTTGACTACTTGGAAAATCTTAGCTTTATCCACGTTTTTGTTTCACTAAGAAACCTTAAAATTCTATCTCAATGAGCGTGTAGGTTTATTTGTATAGGTCCTACATATGGCACATTGGTCGTAGTTATGTAAACTCTAAATGCTATAGTGCCATCTTTAGGAATATGGACTTCTTGACTTGGGATTACGTTAACAATAGTAAAATTCTTACTAGGTTGAACTGAAAAGTCATAGATTGTACGATTAAAGTTTAACAAGTCTCCATCAGTAATATTAAAGTTACACATAAAGGAATTAGTGGGTATAATTGGAGTAGTAGGGCATAGAATTGTTCCATTTAGTTTAAGATACCCACGAAAGTTAGAGTCATTTACGTAGGTTATATTCAGAGGCAGAACACTTGTTATGACTATGTTAGTTGGAGCTGGAGGCGTAATTTGTGATATAATATTGTGAGGTGTTAGACCAAAGTAACTCAATATGACTATCAATGAAGCAATGGCACTAAGTAAACCAACTATACCTACACCTTTCCTACTCATTTATATCATCTAGGTTACTACTAGAACCTTATCTGATAGGTCGAGAAACCTTAAAATTCTATCTTATCTAATACACTATAGGTTAGAAGAATGTCTATAGATTGGCTGTCGTTACGCATATCCATTTCTATTATAGCACTAATAGGAATAGGGCTCATATTCTTTCTTCCAAAGGTTGCGAATATCACTACAAATCCGACAGTAGTGATCTTAGTTATTATGTTTTTCATTCCGTGGCTACAACCTTTTATAAAAAAGTTGAGTTCTCCACTAGGAGAAGTAGAGTATAGAGAAGCAGTTAGACCTATTGAAAAGCAGATAGGACTAAGCACTCCAGAACTTGTCCGATTGTATAAGCAAGCGACCGCTGAACTAGACTCATATAAAAGAAAGAGGAAGAGAGGATAAGATGTCTTTAACACCTGAAGAATTAGCTAAGAAGCAAGAACTTATAGAGAAGCTTAGTGCTTATACTATAAACACGCTTGAAGCTGGCCAACTAACATCGCTACTCGAAAGAGAGAGGAGAGATGCTGAGACAGCTAGAAATGCTGCTGCTATAGCGGCAATAGCCGCAATATTAATATTACTCGCAGCTTTCATAGCTTTAAATACAGAAAGAGAGCGAGGATAAAGGGAAGTTTATTTAGAAGTTAGGTCGTTGGATGCTGCCGAATTCTTAAACTCTTTTACTACATCAACATACTTTTCAAAAGATGCTGCGATTTTATCCGTCTTCACTACTACTCCTATTATAAAAGTAATAAAATTCCTTAGTGCCATTTGAGCTATTTCTTCCGTAGAATAATCATCTACCTCGCTGTATTTCTCGTGAGCAACTCCTACTCTGATAGGGTTTTTCATTGTTTTAGTTAATACTGAATAATCTTTATCTATAAACTCTCTAACAGGAGTAAAGCTATCTGGATCACGAACATCTACCGTAGTGTGCTTAACAGTTTCGTAAGAGTCTATTAGGACTTTTTTGTTGTCTTCATAGGCCATAAGATAAAGAGATTTGAGATTAAATCTTCTGAGCCTCTCATCCTGTATCACCTTAGCTTTATCAAACAGATATCCAAATTCCTCTATAGACCTCGCCATGTCATCTATTTCTTTAAAATATATTTCATCAC
>JAJYIZ010000019.1 GCA_021789815.1 Microcaldota archaeon | reverse complement strand
GTATGACCTGAAGGACAGCGGAAGTCAATCATCATTCGATGACAGAGCAAGAAGAGACCTGATGTACAAGCTCATGGATGCACTAGAAAGAGAATAACGCATTTAAACCTCATTATCGCTATAAGAGCATGGCTAGCGCAAAGGAACATGCAAAGGAGTTCAGGAAGCAGGTAATAGAGAAGGTCGGCACCCTGATTATATCGGCGTTCGGCCTTGTGGCTGCACTTGCATGGAACACTACAATACAGGCCGCAGTGACAAAGTTCCTCGGAACGTCTGGTTCCCAGCTCGAGGGTCTTCTGGTCTACGCTCTTGTAGTGACCATAATAGCGGTACTCGCCACTATATACATATCAAAACTGTCGGAAAAGATGAAGGGCTGACGCTAACTCTATTTGAAAAAAATAGAAAAAGAGAGCGCGCTTAGGAGATTATCTCTCCGATTGCGAACCTTTCCTTTACTTCAGAGATTCTGACCTTTATAGTGTCGCCTTCCTTTGCGCCCTTTATGAAGATCACGAAACCGTCCTTCTTGGCTATTCCGTCGCCCTTTGATGCGACAGCTTCCACCTTGACATCGACTTCGTCTCCTACCTTTACCGGCTTTGGCGTGGAGCTGAATCCTCCATAGCCTCTTCCTCTTCCTCCGCGGCCTCCTTCTGAGTATCCGCCCATACCTTCGTCTTGGTTCATTTATTTCACTTTTTCTTTTATTTTACGTCAGAATTAGAGCTCTTAACTTTCCTTCTTCCGTGATATTATAACGACATATATAATATAAGAAGCTTTGCATTGGGAGAAAAGCTGCAAAGGGGCGCTATCTTCTTGCAGACCTGGCTTTCCTGCTGATCGCTATAGCCGCAACTATCAATGCGCCAACAACGAGCATTGATACAACCACTATTCCTGCATTCGGAGCATGAAGCTCCTCACCACCCTGCGTTGCGTTTTCAGATGGCACGGTTGTGGTTGTCGCGTTCTGCAGAGGAGCAAGATAATCCATGAGCGCTACAGTCGCGTTGTTGTTTATGGAAAAAGAGGTGATGCACGAAGATGGGTACAGCGTGTAGACATCGAGCCTTTTCCATGTACCATTCACAAGCATGAAGGGCACTGTCGTGTTGCCATATGGTGGGCAATCCGATGCAGTGCTCATGACCAACGAGTCTGAATTTCCCGGAGTCCTGCTGTTTACGTCTATGTTCACAGCAAGATCCATGGAGTATGATTCTGGAACAGGAGGCAGGTTGCTTGAAGAGGTAAGATTCTTTACATACAAGGTGAAGTTGCCAGGCTCGTTTGGTATGAGAGTGAGCAGCGTGCTCATACCGAACAGGTCTATCTGAACATCTCTAGGATTGAGGAGCGTCAGGTTTATTGTGGAATTCTCTGTAGGGACAAAAAGCGCTCCTGCCGTCTCGTTTGGCCCGTAGTAGAGCTCAAAGCTCACAGTATCCCGTATAGGTATGAACGTCAGGTTCGTCATTTTCAGGTAATAGTTGTCTATTGCTGTGCTGTCGAACTGGATTGTCTGATTAGGATATATTACATAGTTGGCGTTGTTTATCGTGATGCCTGCGTAATCCGGAGTTATGTAATTCTCTGTTATGTTGAAGACCTTCTCATTCAGCTCTATGACCGCACGGTTAAGCTGCGAAAGGTTGATTATCTCAAAGCCACGAGCTGTCGTATTGACGATTGGCTCCAAAGATGAATAGCCTCCGCCTCCGGGGCCAGTCGGGCCTGTTACATAACCGCCCGTCTCGCCTCCCCCTTCTGGTATAGTGGTCGTAGTTGCTGGAACGGTGATGGTGGCTGTGGTCGATTCAGGCATTGTGCTTGTAGTGGTATGCAACGTTGTAGTAGATTCCGGTATAGTTGTTGTAGACCCCGGTATGGTGGTGGTAGGAACGGTCGTTTCTATGGTTGTTGTTGATGTGGTTGTTATTGTGTTTGAAGGGGCGCTGACGCCGATAGATACTGTTGAAGAATTGACTACTTTTGGTGTGGTAGCAGAATCAACTACCCTGATTTTGAATGCATATTCACCAATGGGTGTCGAGGGACTTGTTGTAAAATCGTACGAGTATGAGGTTGCGCCTGAAATCTGCTCATAGGTGCTCGCTCCGGGCAAGCGCTCAAACCATTGGTAGAAGTACGGTGAGGTTCCTGTAGTTGGCTGCGTCACAGATATTGTAGATGAGCCACCCTGTGTTATGTTCTGTGCAGTTGCTGAAGGTGCGGCCACGCTCAGCTCCGAGTTCAGTATCACTTGCACGTCAGAGGAATTTGCAGTCGCGCTGCTGGTCGCAGAATCTTTTACTTGGAGAATGAACTTGTATGATCCTGTTGAGCTCGAGCCCGATGTGGTAAAAGCGTATGAGAGGGATGTTGCTCCAGGAATAATGGAATATGCAGATGCGCCAGGAGCCATCTCAAACCATTGATAGTTATATGGGGGAGTACCCGTGTCTGCAGCGTAGCCAGTTAAAAGAGAGGTCTGGCCTATATCCATCGTCGTGTTGGATGCTGTCGGGGTGCTGATTCTTAGTGCAGGATTTACAAGTACGCCTGCTGCTGGTGATATTCCGGTTTTGGGGTTTGATTTTGTTTCTGTCACGAATAGCTGAAACTGGTACTGGCCTACAGCCGTACCGCTAGATGTTGCAAACGAGCAGGTAAGGGTGTTCGGCAGGGAGCAGAGCGTGGCGTTTGAGAATGATGATGAGCCTGGTTGAGCTTCCTGCCATTGGTATGCATATGGTGGCTGACCCCCCGATGGAGCACCTACAGATATCGATACCATCTGGCCCTGGTCAACTGTCTGCGATGATGGAAGGGCAGGAGGAACAGATATCTGGGCTGCTGCTGCCACGTTTGAGAGTATCGCAAGTAAGAGAAGAGCGATAGTAAAACGATAGCTTCTTACCGTAAAACTCATCGTCCAGACTTCTCTAAAAAACTATATAAAACTGACTGAAGTGCAAGATTTGAAATATCATTTCTCATGAGGTTCGTGCAGCTTTCTATCTATCGCAAATGACCTTTTGCGATTTATGGATAGGTAGATTACTATTCCGGAGAAGGGAAGGACCAGGCCTAGCGCGACACTAAGAGTATCAAACCTGGTGAGCAACACTAAGCACGATACCAGACCTACGAGGCCTGTTACCGAGAGCCAGCCTATGCTTACCGGTGCCCTGAATGGCCTCTTGAGGTTCGGCGCTACGCGCCTTAAGTGGAGAAGTGCAAGGTTGACAAGCGCGAACGTTAGGAGCGAACCAAAACTTGTTATCTTCGCCACGATGCCTATGCCACCGAGAGAAAGGAATGCGAGCGCCACCACCAGCACCACCATCGATGCGACGTAGGGCGCTCGCGAGGTTTTTCCTATTTTTCCCAGGACCTTTGGCAGTGCACCCTCCCTCGCCATCCCATATATTATCCTCGATGCAACAATCAGAAGGACCAGCACCGTGTTGAAGGTGGTTAGGAGTGCAGCTACAGTTAGCACGCCAAACGCCCCGGGCCCTAGAGCAGCCGATGCAGCAAGCGCAAGGGGTGCGTTCGACTTTGAGAGGCTCTGCCATGGCACCAAGCTGACCGCTGCGATCCCAACAAGGACGTACAGGACGGTTGTTATGGCTACCGCGATGATCAACCCCTTTGGAATGGTCCTCTCTGGGTTCTTGGTCTCCTCAGACAAGTTCGCTACATTGTCAAATCCTATATAAGCGAAGAAGACAAGTATAGCTGCTGCAAATACTCCAGATATCCCCATTGGCGCAACTGTATAGTTTATGGAGCCGAATTTTGGCACACCAGCAAATATTACCACTAGCAATCCGATGATTGCGACTATGCTAAGAACAGTGTTCACCCGCAGGGACTGCTTTATGCCAAGCACCACTATGAAGGTTATCGCAGCAAGCAGCATGGCTGCGAGAGGTATTACTGGAAATGAATATATGCTCTGAAAGTAGAGGGCGAAGCCTATCGATACCGTAGCAGCGGCAACTATCTCGGTTATCAGCATTATCCATTCTGTCATGAATGAGAGGAGCCTGCTGCCGTATGCCCTTCCAAGGTAGACATACTCTGATGCCGCCTTGGGGTACATCGCAGATAGCTCTGCGTAGGATAGCCCTGTGAAGAGCGCGACTACGGCTCCGACAAGAAAGGCAAGCCATACCTCGTTGCCTGAGAGGCCAGAGGCTGCGCCTACAAGCACGTATATGCCTGCTCCTATTATGTTGCCTACACCGTATGCGACAAGCTGGAACAGCCCTACTTCGCGCTTCAGCCCAAGCCTGGCCATGGACTTCCTCTTTTCTCGATTAGGCTACTTAGCCCAATTATAAAAGGTTAGCTAGGCTTCCAGAAAACCCACATGAATTCAATAAGGTTTAAGTAGTTTTGATGCGCCCATTTAATGGGGCAATGAACGGAGCGATACCCAGGAGATGGGTGTACGAGATATCGGACATACTCAGGCCAGGAGAGAAGGTGGAGCTTGCAGTTGCGGAACACAGGATAGCATCGCCCAAGCCATTTGCAAGGGCCATAGTCTTCTGCACAAACCACCGCATCATAATACTAAGGAAGAACTACTTCAGGACCTACAGGACCTACAAGATTATACACTACAGGGAAATAATACACGTAGCAGTGCATAGAGGATTCTACTTTTCAAGAGTCCACTTCGGGCAGGCTCAGGAAGAAGCAGGGGAAGAGGAATGGAAGGTCTGGATATGGGGCCTTGACAGGAAGGATGTCGGCAGGCTGGCCCGTTTTGTCGAGGAGCGGGAAGGAAGGAATGAATACGGAAGGAGGCATAGATGAGCACACATTCCGAACATTTATACGCTTTTCCTGATAGATAAATTGGGTGAATGTGATGGCAACAAGGGGCTCACAGCCGTGGAAGGTTAAGGGCATGGGTTGGCGCGTAGGAGTTTCGATACTCACGCTCTTCGGTTCCCTTATATTTGCCATAATATGGCTCTTCTTCTACGCGGGCAGCTACAACATATACCAGAATATCGCGATAATGGTTGTGATAATACTCATTTTCATAGCCATAAACGGAGCAACGTGGGCACCCTGGGGTATGAAACAGAAGCGCATGATGAAATGGAAAGGCTGAATCGGTGAGTGCATGGCAAGAACCGATAGACTTCTTTTGATCGTTGCAATAGCTGCGGTATTATCTCTGGCAGCCGTCCAGATTGTTGGGGAATTGGCGTATTATCCACACGCATCACACCTTACCAACATAACAATCACTGCTACCGGCTCGGCCTACGCAACACCGGATAACACCATGGTGTACATATACGCGAATGGAACCGGGACAACAACTGCGCTTGCCACATCTAACCTGTCCAATACGCTCGGAATTCTAAACTCCACACTTTTCAGCTACCTCTCCGGAAACCTCAGCAACATACAGACCACCTCTTATCAGTTGTACAAGGCGCACAACAGCAGCCTGTACACCGCGACTGAATCCTTCTCTGTCACAATACCTATTTCTCAGGCAGGTCCTGTGCTCACCAGCCTTGCAAGCATACCGAATGTCTATATCACGAACGTGAACGTTAGGCTATCTAAACAACAAGCATCCAGCTTGATGGGCCAGGCGCTCTCATCCGCTATATCAAACGCGACATCGCAGGCACAGCAGGTAGCCGGACAGGGTGCACGGCCTATGTTGGTATCTGTAAATGTCAACGGCGCATATTACAACTCTCCAGGGATATACACACCATCTTCGGCAAACCCACAAATCTATGGCGGCATATCATCTGTGACAGAGAGCGTTACCGTAAAATACTCCTATTTGAATGCATTGGTCCCAAACAAATAGTAAGCGTGACCCGGCGCCGGGAACAAATAGTTATAAATATCTCCAGCTTAGCAATACGCTAGATTACATGGGAGCGGACATTACAGCCCAGGAAAGAACACACGTGGTAAAGGCAGCGGCTCTTCTTTTTGCGGCAGGGGATAACCCACAGCTTGCAGTAAGTATGCTCAGAGTTGTCGGGCTCACAACTCCGAATGAGATCGAGCACGTAAGAGCGCTTGCGAGAGGGGTCAGAAGCGATAGAGACTTCAGCAGCACCTTGGGCCAGGCGGTCGAAGTGCTCAAAATCATTAGGGTCGGCAATGAGACCGAACAGTTGCGCTCTGTCATAGAACAAACAGAAGGGATAGTCCAGGCAGCTAAAATGTTTTCAGAAGCGCCGGATCAGATAGCTGGACGTTTCCAGGGCTAACCGCCTTTCTTCATTATCCTTGCGCTGTACTTCACTAATCGTTTTACCAGCGGCGCAGGTATCTCCTTATCGAGCGGCAGGTGCAGTGCAGACTTTGTTCTCTTGTATCTTGAAAGCTCCCTTCTGTTGTCCCAGAGCGTTGGAGGCCTGAGATACAGCCCAATGTGGTTGCTCTGAAGCCCGAACCATGCGAACATTCCCTTGTAGGAATAACCAGGGTAGCAGTAGCCCGGCATGCTGTAGCTTATGAGCTCTGTTGCATCCGGCACAGTCCTCTGGATCGTCGCCCTCAACTCCCTGAGCTTGCCCTGCACCTTTCTGGGGCACCTCGCTATATAGGAATCAACCTCCTTTGAAGGCATCATAAGTAGGTTTGGAAGTTGAACATTTATACGCTTTGCCAGAGAGACCTAGAGCAGGTGATATCATGCAGAAAGGGAATTCGTTCTGGGCCTGGCATTGGAAGTACTTCTGGGGTGTAGGAATAGGTTTGGTAATCGCTTGGGTTACAAGCGCCATAGCGTATTTTAAGATAGGAAATTCTGCGCTTCCGAAATTGATAATACTAGAAGTGATCCTTAGCGTAATACTTCTCATTGTAGGGGCAACAATGAGACTTAGACAGAAATAAGATTGTCACTTGAACAGCTGTTCGGCAAGTGACTTCTTACCTCTCAACGAGGCAGTGTGCTTGTTTGCAGAATCAAACCTGACAGCAAAATACACTGCAATCGCGCTGAGAAATATGCCCAAATTTGAGAATACTCTTACGTCTACTGGAGCTCCAAGATGCACCTGCGCGATATCCACAAAAAGATCAATCAATAAAACTACAATCGCGATGCGCAGCTCTATTCTCCAACGCCTCCACCAGGTTGCCATTATCTAGTTTGGTATCCAAGCTTTAAAACACTAAGCATTTCCAATATGGAAGTGTATTTTACACTAGAAATGCTTTACAAAATAGCAAGAATCCACTAACCTTTTGTAAGAATTAAGCGACTATAAATATCTGGAAAACAGCACCTATTACATATAGTTTCTAGTTTCATGGCTTGAAAGTACATTCTTTTATTCGAGTGATTGTTTGGCAAAAATGCACATATACGACGGACCAATCAAAAGAGAGGAGGTAGGCCAATCTGTGCTATTCTCTGCTACAAGCAATGGCTCTTTTGCAGGCTCGGCACGCCTAGACCTTATGGAAAGGCCAGAACTTTTTGGCCCTAAACCACAGTGCTATTTTGCGAACCTCAGCGTATCCGAAGAGTTCAGGGGAAACGGCCTAGGAGGCAAGCTGCTGGACTCAGCATTAACAGAAGCAAAATCAAGAGGCTATAGGTATGTCCTCCTTGCAGTCGATGAAGATAAGGAGATAGCGCAGCACATATACAATGAAAGAGGATTCCGGATTCTGCCCGGAATACGCGATGGCTATGATAGAATGGTAATGGTTCTAGACCTGGAGAACAGAAGGCCAGGTTTCGCCGCAGCCCACATGGGGGCTCTAGCCCGAGACCTAGCTAGGGTTGGTGTTGAAGCATAATTATTTGTGATAAGGGCTTCTAATCGTCCGGATGACAAGCGGTATAGGTTGGAGAGGCTGCGTTGGTGGAGGCAGGCTAGAAAGGCGTAAATATATTGACTAAGTAGTTTCACCATGGCGATTAGAATGCTTAAGAGATACGGGTTGGAGGGAATAGCAAAGACACTCATTGCAGTTGGACTGCTGCTTTTCCTTGTTGCATGGATCGTAGGGATCTACTATTATAGAATTACGGGTGCAGGAAAGCTTACACTGTTGATAGTGCCCTTCATATTCACTTGCGTTCTGGCTGCACTCCTTTTAGTGATCAGATACAGATACACACTATTTGAGAAGTACCCCTATCTCGTGAACATGCCATCGTTATTCTACCATATCGGAGAGAAGAAGGATGGCAAGGACAAACAGAGCATGGCATTCAGCATGATCTATACTGTGCATGCGCTAGTGATTGCATTTTTAGGACTCATAAACCTGGTTTTGACGATTGCGATAGGTTCCAGCATTCAGACCAACTCGCCTTCTTCACTTCTGTATGTATATCTGGGCTTAATTGCGATACTTGGTGTGTCAGTACTATTGCAGTACAGAAGGATTTATAGAAAGTTTTTGAAGTGAATCAAGTAGACCACAGCTTAAAGCCTCTCTCTAGTGAGAGAGGTGAGAAGAACATTTATACGCTTTGCTTGAGAAGGCTGGTATAGGCGATTCTATGGAGAGAATACGCGCGTGGAGAAAGGACTTAGAGTATGCAACGCTCTTGCTTG
>JAJYIZ010000005.1 GCA_021789815.1 Microcaldota archaeon | reverse complement strand
CCCGGTCCACCTGGTCGAAGGCCGCCACGGCCGCCAGAATGTAGTAGGGGGCGGCCTCGTAGGCCTCTTCACCCACATCTACCGTTTTCATGCTTGGTGTCTTGTGCTTGTTCTTAATCTCAACGAATATGTATGCTTCTGCGTACTCCTGGTATGCCTGTAACGTATTGTATCTGAACTCGGAGTCGATCTTCTGCAGCTTCATTACGCTGCCTGCCATAGAGCAGAGCTTATCTAGCGCCTTTTTCTTCTCATCGTTGTGCATCATTGTTATTGTCTGGCCTGCGTCTCTGATTATTTCTCTGGATAGCTGCATCACTTTGTCAAAGTCCGCCTGCTTCTTTGATAGCCTTTCTGAGACCTTTTCTATGTCGCTTTCCAATTCTCTCATTTAGTCATCCTTGCGTTGTGGAATAGATACTGCTGTGCGTAGCCTCTATAATCCCCCCACTTCTCCTCTGCCAGTTTCTGTATCTGCTTTATTGGTTTCTTTTTGCCCTTAAAGTAGAGTTTCTCCATAGATCTTTTTATGTGTACGTCGATGGGGAACGCTTCCAGGTTTCCGTAACCCATAAGCGCTATGCAATCCGCGACCTTCTCTCCCACACCCCTTATCGTCATAAGGCTCTCTTTCAATTTATTATACTTGTTTCCTGGTAGTTTTGTTAGATTGATGTTGTAGGTGCAGTACTCTGCCGCTTCCTTTATGTACTTGGCACGGAAACCTGCTCCCAGCTCTCTGAAATCCTTCTCTGTTCCTTTTAGCAGGTCCCTGCTCTGTGGAAAACTCTTTGCCACTTCTCTTCCAGCAGAGTCCGTGATTTCTGTTCCATACCTCTTAACGATATTTCTCGTTATCAGTCTTATTCTTTTCACGTTATTGAACTGCGAGATTATGAAAACTAGGGTTGTTTCCCACGGATCATTTACTGTAAGCCTCATTCCCCTGTATGAATTAATTGCATTCTTTACATGCTCGTCTGTTCCTATCCTCTTGTAGATCCTTTCCATGTTATCGTGCAACCTGAAACGCCGTTTTACCTCGTCTACTGCTACATTGCCATGCCTGCTTACTACGTGAAGCTCTCCCTTTTCTTGATTTCCTGAATGCATCATGTTTATTACCATGGAGTCATACGGGTATGTTATCGTATTGCTGATCTCATTGTAGTCGGCATAGAAGGTTAGCGGCTGCGCGCTCTCGAATGTGTGCTTGAGACTAAAATTCGAAACTGGTATCTTCGGTATCTGATAACTTTCCATATCACATGCCTGCCTTGCCCAGAAAGTCTGAGAGCTCGCTAACCTTAACTCTTGACTGCTTCTTGCTGTCCCTATCGCGTACTGTAACTGTGTTGTGCTCTGCTCCGCTCTCCACGCTCTTGAAATCAACGGTTATGCAGTACGGCGTACCTATGTCATCCATTCTTGCATATCTTCTTCCTATCGATCCGGAGTAGTCCGTAACAACTTTGAAGTTGTTCTTGAGTGTCGTGTAGATTTCCTCTACCTTTGCGTCAAGCTTCTCGTCTTTCTGCAGTGGGAATATTGCAGCATTATATGGTGCGAGCTGCTTTGGCAGTGCAAGAACGCTTCTCTCTTCATCTTTCTTGTAGAGCAGGTCTATCAGCATCCAGATGTTTCTGTCTACTCCGAAACTCAGCTCGAGTACATTCGGGGTTATCCTCTTTTCGCCAACCGGCACAGACATGTCTTGGCCCGATCCTTTAGAGTGCGATGTGAGATCGTAGTCACCTCTGTAATGTAGGCCTCCGACCTCGCGGAAGCCACCCCAGCTTTCTACGTCAACTTCTATGTCCATGTGGACCTTGTTGTAGAACGCCTTCTCATCGCCGCCCTTCTCGAGGAACCTCAGCTTCTCTGGCGGAATGCCAAGTGTTTGCGTATAGAAATCCCAGATGAGCGCCATGTGGTATGCGTAGAACCAGGGGATTTCGTTGTGCTTGCATACTTCATCAATCGTCATTGTCTCTTCTTTCTTGCTTTTGTACGTGATGACATTCATTCTTGTCTTTGTGAACCTCTTTGTGTCAAGGACCCAGTGCTCGGGGTCAAAAAATATCTGCAGCTCTGCCTGTGTGAGCTCTCTCATTCTGAAAAGTCCCTGTCTCGGCGATATCTCGTTCCTGTATGCCTTGCCTATTATTGCAAGGCCCAACGGCAGCGTCTTCCTGAGAACATTGAACTCCTGGAAGAAGTTCAGATATGCGGACTGTGCTGTTTCCGGTCTCAGATAACCTTTGTCTGCCTTTTCCGGACCAAGATCAACCTCGATCATCATGTTGAACTCTTTCGCCTTTGTCAGTTCACCGCTATCCCTAGGGCACTTTATGCCCTTGTCGTGTATCATCTTGTCAAGCTGGGCTGATGACGCTCCTTCTGATGCCTGCACCTTGTTTTCTGCAAGAAGGATATCGGCCCTGTAATAGGTCTTGCATTTCTTGCAGCTCACAAGTATATCGTTGAACCTTGCCGCGTGGCCTGAGGATACGAGCGGCTTCTCCGGAAGCATGTTCGATCCTTCTATCAGATGGTACTCCTCTTTGCTGTCAACAAAATACGACAGCCATACGCTTTCGAACCTTCTCTTAAGCAGTGCGCCCAGGTGCCCGTAATCAAAAAGGCCTGATGCCCCTCCGTAGATCTCTGCGCTCTGCCAGAAGAAACCCTTGCTCTTTGCGTATGACAGAAGCTCTTCTATCTTCATTTGTACCCCAGAATTTATTGAGTATCAGAGAACAGATATAAAAGGTTAGTGAGTCACTTTGGCTTGAGCACGTACATCGAGTATTTGCTCACATCTATGTACCTGCTGCAGAAGTCCTTTACAGATTTCAGACTCACCTGGCTTATCAGCTTCGGCATCTTCATTGGAAGCGTTGCGTCACCTTCTGTCATCTCGCTTATTGCAGCCCAGATGGACATGCTCATTGTCTGCTCCCTTGTTGTAGTGTAGCTTATTCTTAGTTCGTTCTTAACAGTTTCCAATTCTTTTCTTTCTATCTCGCCGTTCTGAAGTTTCTTGAACTCGTTGAGCATGACCTCTTTTGCAATGGTAAGGTTTCTTTGCTCCACTCCGGCTTCCGCAGCAATGAACCCGTATGTAGAATATGTGAGAGACTTTGCGTATGGTTCATATGATAGACCGCGCTTCTCTCTCACCTCATCAAAAAGCCTGTGGTAGAATAAACGTTCTGTTACAAGCGATGCAAGATAATCGTTCATGTGAGGCTTCCTGAATTCTGATGTCTTGAATCCTATGCCTATTCTTGTCTGCTTAACCCCTCTTCTTGTTATCATCATCTCTGACTTCTCCTGCTTCTCCCTGCACGGATGCCTTTCTGGCCTGTGTACCTGTCGCTTGAAGTTGCCGAAGTACGTCTTCGCAAGTTCCATGCCAGATCTTTGAGTTAGGCCACCGTAGAGCGAGAGGACCATGTTGCTCGGACCATAGTAACTGTTGTATATCCTGACAAGGTCCCTCCTTGTCATTTTCATTGTGTCGTGCTTGTTCTCAAGCGCAGAGTTCCTTGCAGGATGATCCTTGAACAGCACCTTTGGAAGATATCCGTTCTGCACGTCCGAGGAAGCAGGATTGTCATGCATTATCAGTATCTCATTGACTATGGGGCCCTTCTCCATCCTAACTTCCTTCTCCGGAAATGTAGAATTTTTTATCATGTCTGACAGTATTTCCATTGCGTTGCTGAGATAGCCCTTGTAGGCCCGCATTATGTAGACAGTGTATTCCGGCTCTGTGAAAGCATTCTTCTCTATTCCGTACTTCTTTGCCTCTTCGTCGATCTCCTTCCATGTCCTTTTCTTTGTCCCTTTGAAGAGCATGTGCTCAAGGTAGTGTGATATGCCTATGCCCCTTGGAGGGTCGTCGAGCATCCCGTATCTTACACCCAAGGATATTCCTACTGTTTGCATGGCTGGCGCTGGGTTTATCACAACCTTCATGCCATTGCTTAGGCTCTCTATGCTGGTCTGCATATCAGAATTTGGGCTTACGTTTTAATAAGGATTCCTAGCTTCTGGAGTTAATCCATGCTGGCCAGTTCAAAGTGTTCAGAAAGTGCTATGCCGCCATACTTTACTGCGATGGTTACCTCTCTTCGAACTATGCGAGGATCCACGCGCACAGATAGGGCTGCCGGAACCCCGAGGTATGGTATTCCAACTGTCGGTTTAGTCGCTCTATCTGGGAAACGGGCGCTTGCTTCTCTAAGTTCAGCTTGAAACTCCCTCTCTTGTCTTTGGGCTTCTTCAGAGAGCCTGTCCCAGCGCCTAACCAAGGCCCTGTCCTCCATTTCAAGTTTTCTTCGTCTTTCTTCAGTAGCCTCTCTGAACTGTTGATGTACTGGATTTCTCTGAGCTTCTCTCTCGTTTATTTGGCGGACAGCTCTTAGAGCTCCCAGAAGTGGTGGTTCGCGAGCGACGTGCGTCTCTCTTGTTGGTTCTGGCTTTCTTGAGGATACGTCTCTGGTACTAGATTGTACATCTAGGGTTCCCATCTTTTGTCGCCTTTTCCAAAGATCAAAACTTCCAGAAACCATATCATATGACTAGATTTATATATCTTTCGGTTAGCCTTCTCCGAATAGGAAGATCCATGCCTCTTTGCCTATTCACTTATCCTCTGCAGCTGGTTGCCCCCAGCGTATCGTGTATACCAGGGTTTTGCCCTCGTTCGCAGCCCGTGTGCGCGCAGAATCCACATATGTAGCGAAGGCTGCAGCAGCTTCTGGAGGGAGCCTAGGCATTACGCCTATTCCACGGGGCGTGCCGATCCCTATGCTAGGTATATTCCTTCCACCAAGGACATTTTCTTGCTCTGGTCTTGGCTGGTCCGTTCTTTCTAGAGGCTTCAGCTGGTCTTCCGGTTTCTTTCCGGTCGCCTTTCTCATTTATTACCCCTTTTCCCTTAGAGTGCTTTTAACGCCGCTTTATTATGCCTTATGTCTAACGTTTCCGATAAACGTAATGGCTTGTGCATCGTTATTTATACCTTAATAACAGAAAATTGATTGCGTGTTTTGATGCCAAAGAAGGGCTTTGAAGAGATAAGAGAGCGAATGCTTAAGAGCGCAAAGCAGGGTATAAGCGAAGCTTACAAAAGCGAGGAATACGCGCTCATGCAGGCTGTTAATGCGCAGATAGAGACATCAAGGTCATACAACCTAGCTTATGAGAGGCTTAGCGAATGGTACGGGATATACTTCCCAGAAGTGAGGATGAGCAATCCTACAACGCTTGCAAGACTTGTTATTGCTTTGAACCACAAGGGTATAGACGACAGAGCGATAGAGGAGGCTATTAAGGACAGCGCAAAGGCAGAAGAGATCTACAAGAAAGCGCAATCGACAATTGGAAGGAAGATGGACATGGGGGAATCCAGGGCCATTGTTGGGTTTGCGAACTTGGCTATATCGCTGGGTGCCTCTCTTGAAGAGCTTGACTTATACATAAAGGAAGCTGCGACAAGGTTGATGCCGAATACCACTTATCTTACAGACCACATGATAGCTGCAGAGCTGCTGAGCAAGGCAGGATCCCTAGAAAGGCTGGCTACGATGCCTGCGGGCACGGTCCAGCTGCTTGGAGCAGAGAAGGCTCTCTTCAAGCACATAAAGTTCGGGAGCAGGCCGCCAAAGTACGGGATACTTTTCAAACTTCCAGATATCACAAATGCACAGAGGGAGATTCGTGGAAGGATAGCAAGGGTTTATGCCACAAAGATCTGCATTGCACTCAAGGCGGATTACTTCTCGAAGAACTTCATTGCAGAGAAGCTGAAGAAGGACCTCGATGAGAGCATAAAGAGGATAAAGGAGAAGCCTATTACTCCAAAGAAAGAGCAGCCAAGGCAGGATTTCAAAAGAAGAAACTTTGGAAAGCAAGAGGGATTTAAAGGCCGCAGAAGACGATGAAAAGGCTTTTATATCATAATAATCTGAGTCTGGTTTGGTGAAACAATGGCAACAGATAGGGCTAGAGCTGCTACTCCTCCAGGAAAAGAGATCGAAGGAAAGAGCGTTGATGAGAGAAATATTGAGAGACTAGGAAATCTTTACGAAACGTTTATAGGTGCTAGGAATGCTGTTGGAAAATCAAGACAAACGGCACCAGAAGTCTTTTTTGATAGGCTTTCGGGTTTTAGGGACGATTTAGAGTCACTGGCGCTGAAAGTGAAAAATTTCAAAGATTATTACCAAGAAGTAGCTGATATTCCAATGACTTACAGACTAATGGGGAGGGAAGGCTATGAACTTGCTGAAGTTCCTGGATTATCAGAATTGATGGTAAGAACCGGGGCAGAATTCAGGAAACTTGAAGCGAATCTTGTACCGCTTGAATCTTTCGCACAGTATGCTAGAAACACGGCAGAGAGACTGGTGCGTAGGTATGGTGGAGAGAGTTCCCATCCTGCTCCAATTGATGATCCTGACGTCCAAAAATTGCTAGAACACTATGACGACTTCAGGCTTAAGTATGCAGGTTTGGTCGTGGTGCCAGTTTATGCAGCTAAGCTTAGAGAACTTACAGAAGGCAACCCAGATGCGCCTAGAAATATCAGTCATAGGGGCAGCACTGGCGACTAAAATAGTCTTAGAAAACTGGGTTGACAACTTTTGAAAGAAGGTAAACCAGAAAGCAGAAAGGCTTTAAATACTTCCGATTCGCGTTTTTGCCTATATATCGGTGAAAATATATGCCAAATCAAGGTAACCCAGGCGCTGCTAGACCTATCTCAGAAGTAGAGGTTGAGGTACAGCAGAATATAGTAAGTAACATTAACAACGTAAAGCCGACCGCGAAGGTCGACTCAAAGGACGCAAACGACCCTATTCTAGCAGTCTACCACAGGTCTATGGAAGAGATCGAGAAGATGCCTGTGATAGAGAAGACAATGACCGTATGCCCTGAATGCAAGCTCATCGTCAATGGGATAATCTACAAGGACGGAGAGAACGTCATGATCAGGAAGTACTGCCCAGAGCACAACTGGACTATGGAAAAATACTGGGAAGACTACGACATGTACATGAAGATGAAGCGTTACAATTACTATGGACGAGGGTTCGACAACCCTAATTATATAAGCGACACGAAGGGAGCAAACTGCCCGTTCGACTGCGGAATGTGCGAACGTCACAAATCCCACACAGGCCTTGCTAATGTTGTGGTAACGAACAGGTGCCACCTATCATGCTGGTACTGCTTCTTCTATGCAAAGGAAGGAGAATCGATATACGAACCAAGCCTTGCTGAGCTTGATAAGATATTCAGGAATCTTAGGAACCAGAAGCCAATCCCTGCAAATGCAATACAGATAACTGGTGGAGAGCCAACAATGGCACCGGATATAGTGGCAATAGTGCAGAAGGCGAAGGAGGCAGGCTTCGATCAGATACAATTAAACACAACAGGGATAAACCTCGGCCTTAATCCGGACCTTGCTGTGAGGCTGAGGCACGCTGGAGTAAGCACACTTTACATGAGCTTTGACGGAGTAAGTCCACGTGCAAATCCAAAGAACCACTGGGAGACTCCAATGGCCCTTGATGCTGCAAGAAAAGCAGGAATAGGAGTTGTCCTTGTTCCAACTGTAATAAGGACAATAAACGAGCACGAGCTTGGCGCAATAATCAACTTCGCTATGAACAATTCTGATGTTGTGAAGGCTGTCAACTTCCAGCCTGTATCTCTTGTAGGAAGAATGCCTTCAAGGTTGAGAGAAAAACAGAGAATCACAATACCAGGTGCAATCAAGCTCATAGAAGAGCAGACCAACGGTGTGATCGGCAAGGATGCATGGTTCTCCGTTCCATATGTAGGCGGAATAAACAAGTTCATAGAAGCCCTAACAGGTGAATACAAGTACGACCTTTCAATACACTTCGCATGCGGAGCAGGTGCCTATCTGTTCATAGACTCTGACAACAAGATAGTACCGCTTACAAAGTTCGTTGACGCACAGGGACTTCTGGAACACCTGCAAAGGTCTGTAGATGAAATGCAGGGCAAGTCCAAGCTGCAGAGGCGTCTCATCGCGCTGAAGGCTGTCGCAGGCTTGAATAGGTTCATTGATAAACAGAACCAACCGAAGTCTGTCAACTTCACAAAGCTGCTTCTCTCTGTGCTCACAAAGCACGACTTCGCCTCTATGGGCAAATTGCAAATGAAAAGCATGTTCATAGGAATGATGCACTTCCAGGATGAATACACGTATGACATACACAGAGTTGAAAAGTGCGACATACACTACGCGCAGCCAAACGGTGAGGTCATGCCGTTCTGCTCGTTCAACGTCTTCCCTGAAATGTACAGAGACAAGGTACAGAGGCAGTACAGCATGCCTGCAACGGAGTGGGAGAAGACCCATCCAAACTGGTCATATTCAAAGGACAAGTACACAAGAAACATAAAAGAGATAGAGGCCAGTGCTGGCTACAGGAAGACGTACACTGACATGGTTGACTACTTTGCACTGCCTGTCAATGGTGGCAGGGGTGTAGCTAACTTTGCAAGCGCAAGGCCAAAGATTGCACAGCAGGTCGTCCAGGACGCAGCCGGAATGACAGCAACGCTGCCAAAGCACATAGTCATGGAAGAGAAGCAGCACGCGCACGAACACGAAGAGGCTGGTGAATCTTGCGGATGTGGCTCTGGAGGCGGATCCTGCGGATGCGGAAGGAGCGCCGAAGAGAGAGAGGAATCGGGAGGCTGCGGATGCGGCAACTGCGATTGCTAATCTGATGCTTTAGGTTTTGATAATGGACAGAAGGGACATACACGAGGAGAGCAAGTATAAGCAAGACCTTGAGAGGGAGAGGCAGCAGGGCAAGGTCGAAGACGATTACATAACAGATGAGCAGGGCAACAAGGTCCGCATGCCCTACAGGGTAATCAAGCTTGTTATATTCAGCGGCCTGTCGCAGAAGGAGATGGTTGACCCGCAGCATGCTGCAAGGCTGCAGTACAGACTATCTTTGCTTGAGCCTGTCATAAAGTCGGCTGTAAACTACGCCAAGTCAAGGATAACAGTGATATACAATCCAAAAGGTGCGCCAAACAGAAGGGAGCAAATGAGCCAAGAGGAGCTCATGGAGTTTCTTGCAAAGGAAGGCGTCAATGTTAACAAGGACAGCATATCAGAAAGGGATTACGATTACGTTAAGGAGTTCTACAACTACGCTTACTTCTCACCAGCAATACGTGAGCATCCACCATACGGATATACAAAAGAGGAATGGAAGGATATGAGGGATAACTGGGATGAGAAGATGCAGAAGGTCAACAGGGAGAAGCTCGAGAAATTCCACGAGTGGCAGAAAGACTACGCTGGGAGCGTAGGCCTCGATGGAGCAAAACCTTCAGCACCACAGAAAGTGTCCTTACTTGGACGGCTTACAGGCAAGAAGGCGGGACCGAAGGGCAAGAAGAACGAGAAGGGTTTCTGGTTCCACGGAGTCTGAACGTCTTATTCTTCCTTTAGGATTATTTCAGCCGCTACTACTGGTTCTTCTATTCCAAAATTCCTAAGGACCTCTGGGTGCACTTCGCCGAACACCGCAGAGACCTTACCATCGAGCGTAACCCTCGCACACCTCCCTTGTATGAATGTGGCATCATTGTCGTTCTCTATTTTGTAACTGCCTTCCATGTACCTGAGTATTGCTTCGACTACGCTCTTTATTTCTGAGAAGTCAGCCTTTGCGTGCTCGCTGGCTATTGCCAGGCGCTTGCTCTCCTTTATCTTGCCGTTTTTGACAGTGAATGTTCTGCCTATCTCGAAGATCCTTTGCGGCATTGTCGCGTTTGCAGAAGCAGAAAGATCCTGTAGAATGCCCGGCAGTATGACCGTCCTGAGCATTGTGATTGCATTAGTCTTTGATTCAGCTATCATTGCATAATCCTTCTGTTTTGATGTGGTGCGCATGTTTTTGAAGTTCATCTCCTCATTCGTAAGTATGCTGTTTATCGCTTCGGTGTAACCCAATCCGACCATTGCAGAAGCAAGCTTGTTCTCATAGTCTGTTGCTTCGTTGGACATGCCGACAGAGACCCCGGATATAGCTAATGGAATTATTCGGTCGTAGCCGTACGCTATCGCTATGTCCTCCACTATGTCCTGCTCGTCGAGCACGTCTATCCTGTATGGCGGTACGTAAAAGAGCACGTTGGGTCCGTACTTCGCTGCCGTGTATCCCATTCTATTGGCTAGGTCTATCACGTTGTGCCTTCCGGTAATTATGCCGATCGTTCGTTCGGCCCTGTTCATCGCCACCTTTACTTCCTGGTATTCGAGTTTTGGGATCTCTTCGCCCTGACGATCGTAAGTTATTCCAACGGGGTGCACCTCTGCGCCGGCATAGAGGAACGAGCATGCGATTACCGCAGCTGAGTTCCTTATCGATATCTGTGACGTGCTGGTTATGTCTATGAAAAGGTCCTTCGTCTTTTCTGTTACCTTTGTCTCTTCGCAGTTTGTTATAGGTATGAGCGCTATGGTCTTCTTCTCGTCCTTAAGCACAGGGTATAGTACGCTCTTGCTGCCATAGTTTGGCACCGTGTCTTGGTATGTGACACCCTTTGCATGCTCCTTCATCACTCTGTCGAAGGCCATGCTCTTCTTGGATCCCAAGGGAGTAATCTTGCCTTCTTTGGCTGCCTCGTATGTCAGATTTCCTTCTATTGCACTGAGATTGTGCACGCCTATGGCTATTTTCTTCCTCTTTCTGCCATATGTCTCGGCGAACTTCTCTGTAAAGTTTATCAGGTACTTAAGACGGTTGCCAGAGAGATTTGCATTCTTAACTATCATCCCGGCTATGAATGGCCTTACGCTCTTTATCTGGCCTGTGGCGTTTATCGTTAGCGCCGGCTTGTTCTCTATCTTGTAGAAACTGTCTTTTGGCCTTGCGCCTGTGAAGTGCTCTATAGCTCTCGACAACCCTACAAAATCTAAGAGATCAGGCCTGTTTGGAGTTATGTTGACCTTGATCTCTTCCTTGGAGAGCTCCTCGACCTCTACACCTATTCTTGTAAGTACATCCTCTAGTTTCTCTTTGCTCCTGTTTGCCTTCTGCAGGTCCTTGAGATCGAATGCGACTATCGCCATTATCACACCTTAATGTTGCCCCTTGCCCTTAGCCACGCTATGTCGTTCTTGTAGAGCAACGGCAGGGACTCAACTCCGAATATCTTCTGGTTTAGCAGAAGCCTGTCAACTCCACCCCCCCATGCTAGTACCGTCTTGTTTAGGCCCATTGCCTTTGTAATCTCTTTTCTTATTATGCCGCCGCCGCAGAGCTCTACGGTTGTGTCTCTTTCATTATCATAATAGAAGAATTCGATGCTCGGCTCGGTGAACGGGAAGTATGACGGCCGCATTCTAACATCGTCGAGCCCTAGCTTCGAGTAGAAGCTCTTCAGGGTGTAGATGAGGTTTGCGAGCGTCAGGTTGTCACCTACAATTATGCCATCGTACTGCCTCAGCTCTGCTATGTGCTTGTAGTCTATGCTCTCGTTCCTGAAGACAGAGCCTATCGAGAACATCCTTGTAGGAAATGTGGACTCCATGGCCTTTGCAAGCTTCTTCATGTATCTTGCTGAGACGCTGGTTGTGTGTGTCCTTAGCACAGCGCTCCTCGCCAGCTCCTCACTCCAGCTCTCCTTCCAGCCCGCCAGGTGCATCTCCCTTACATTGTTCATGAGCTCTATGTCCTCTATGGTCAGCTGCTTCGGGTTCGACAAAAAGAAGGTATCCTGCATGTCCCTTGTCGGATGGTCCTGCGGGGAGAAGAGCGCATCGAAGTTCCAGAATGCGCTCTCTATTATGGGCCCTTCAACTTCTATGAAACCCATCTCGAACCATTTCTGGCGTATTACGTTTATGAACTCCCTTACAGGGTGCGGCCTTGCCGGATACGAAGCTTCTGTTGGTGCATTTATGTCATAGGGTCTGAATGGCTTTGTCTTCCACTCGCTGCCCTTTATCAGGTCCTTTGTAAGCGCGCCTATTCCGAGATCCTTTGGAATCTTTGATACAAGATCAGAACCAAGCTTTGTTATCGCGACCTCTCTTATTGTAGTCTTTTGCTTGATAGATATGAGATTCCTTTTCATCAGTGCCGTTGCAACTTCTTTGTTCTTTTCCAGGATATCGTTGACATCCATCCCCTCCATGCTGTCCAGCTCTGAGAGCAGTGCCCTCTGCTGATACTCCTTCCCTAGGGCTTTAGTCCCCTCATCTGTCAGGCTTACAGATCCTTCCTGCATCTTGACCCAGTTGTTCCTCTTCGCCCAGCCAAGTGCTATCTGGTCCTTTATGCTTGATATCTTCTCCTTTTTCGCTGCCTTGAGCCTGCCTATGAGTGCCTCTTCCGGAAACTCTTTCTTGTATCTCTTGCCCTCCTCGCTGACCTGGACAAGTTTTGCTCCCTCTTTCTTCACGGAGACGGCTCCTGCTTTGGATAGTGATTCAACGGCCCAGAATATCGAGTCTTTTCCAAGGCCGGTGCTCTCCTCTATCTCCTCCAATGAAACGCTCTTGTTCTTTGCAAGGAGGCCCAATACCCTTGCTTCATACTCATGCAATAGATCACTTCTCTACCTTGAGATAGGTGTAAAGGATGAAACCGAGCACCAGGACTATGATTATGATGTATGTGAAGAAGCCTAGGAAGGTATATGCCGCTGTGAAGAATGCGAGTACCTCGCCCTGTATGCTCTGGTGTGTTGTGAACGTTAGAGAGAACTTTGAGAGTGGCTCCTGCGCAATCCAGGTCATGCTCGTCACATTTGTAAAGTTGCTTGCCACGAGGTTGGACGGTGCATCCGGCACAGGGTACACATTCAGGAGCTTTGACCCATGGGGCAGCGTGACAGTTAGCGTTGTGTTTTGGCCAAGTACCTGGCCGCTATACTGATGAACGAAGTTGAAGACATTGTTGTTGAAAGAGTAGCTGAATATCCTTGGCGCGATCTCCTTTACCGTTGTAACGTTGTTGACGTTGTATGAAAGCACTATTACAGCAGCTTGCTGACCCGTTATGGTTGTGACAAGCGGGCCTGGGAAGAGCCTGAAGTTATATACCCCGCTCCTCGGGTTTATTATGTGCTGTACAAGATTTGGCCCAACTATGGATTGCCAGTTTGTGAGCGTGAAATTGAGTGCCGACCTATCGGTTTGATACTGGGCTACGGAATCGTTGGTCAGGTACACTGTGAATGAGTCTCTTACCGTACCAGTGTTGTTCGTGTTCAGCGCAACCTGGGTTGTTATGTGGGTTATTGTATATGCTGCACCGGCAATCTGCATGGCTACAAGAGCCATCACTGCAGCTACAAGAATAATTGACCTGACCACTGCATTACCGGTTCTATTGCCTTTGCAAAGTATTTAACCCTTATTATGCCGGTTTTGCGACGACGAAGCAGGTATTAAATACCTTTATGATAAATGAAGTAGTGATTCTATGTTAACAGGATTTGTAATAACCGAGGTAAAGGGCAGGCTCGAGCCTAACGCCGACCTGCGAAAGCAGAGGTTCCCTAAGCTTGATTACAATATAGACAGCTTGTCTGTAGATGGGACCAAGATTAAGGTGGGATACGAGTTCGCTGCAACATATTATGACAGCGATGCGAAGACCGCGAAGAGCATTGGCGACCTCAAGCTTGTTGGATACGTTGAGATCGAGGATACGAAGGACGTTGCTGCATCTGTGCAGAAGAAGTGGAACGAATCCCACATGCTGCCTCCAGACATGGCAGAGGAAATACTCAACAACCTGAACTTCAGGTGCGGTGCAACTGGAACGCTAGTTGCCTACTCGCTCGGGCTTATACCTCCTTTGGTCATAACAAGGACAAAGGTAGAGGAGAAGAAGTAACTCCGATAATAAAGGCTGCTGCTTCTAGCTTTACGCTGGACTGGTGCTCGTATGGAGATAGAGGGGGCTGTGCTGGATATAGATTACCTGATGAACAGCAGCGGCAGCGCTGACATACGAATAACAGTCAAGGGCACGGATGGAAAGAGCTACGAGGTATACGACAAGAGTTTCAAGCCATACTTCTACCTTTTCCCTACAGCAAAGGTGGACAGTTCCGAGCTTATGGGGGTAGTCGCTGTTGACAACGGCAGCAGGATAGCTCCAGAAAGGATAGAGCAGACGAAGAGGAAGATACTAGGCAAGGATGAGGATGTCCTTAGGATATTCGCAAAAGCACCTATGAATGTTCCCAAGCTCAGCGCTGCTTTCAACAGGTATGGGACGTGCTATGAGTATGACATACCTTTTGCTAAGAGATATGCGATAGACAAGGACATAACTCCGCTTGTTAGCTACAGGATAGATGCCGAGAATGAGAAGGACAGGCTAGTTCTCAAGTCAATGAAGCAGCTTGGCACAGACTCTGCGCTTGAGACCAATGTGATGTGCTTTGACATAGAGGTCTACAACCCGTTGGGCATACCAAGGGTTGAGCGCGACCCTGTAATCATGATAAGCTACGTTTACAAATCAAAAGGCAAAACAGGAGCAGGAGTTATGACCTACAAGAAGATAAACAAGGATTTTGTTATCGTTGTTGAGAGCGAGAAACAGCTCCTAACAGAGTTCGCAAAGTTCGTTAAGAGCCTTGACATTGACACGATCGTTGGATACAATTCTGCGAACTTTGACATAAGGTACCTGCTTGATAGAGCACGCGTGCTTAAGGTTGACTTCAACCTGAGCAGATACGAGGGTGACACACGCCTTGAGAGCCACGGCCTTGTCCAGAGGGTTAAGATCGGTGGCGTTGTACATGTTGATATGTATCAAGTTGTCAAATTCATATCAATCGTAGGTGCATCAGAGAGCATACTGAAGCTGAACAGTTACACATTGAAGAACGTCTACGAGGCTATAAGCAAGGGTACGAAGACAAATGTGGAGAAGCTGAACATCTACAAACTGTGGGACGGCACCAGCAAAGAGCTAGAGGTGCTGGCAGAATACAACCTGAGCGATTCCTATGCCTTGCAAGAGGTCTACAACATGTTCGTGCCAATCATGATAGAGATGGCGCGAACGACCGGTAACGTTCTGAGCGACACCGCGGTCTCAACTACAGGCCAACTTGTCGATTATCTCTGCATGAGATATGCAAATAGAGCAGGAGAAATGATTCCGAATAAGCCAGTTGAGAATGAGATCGATAAGAGACTCGATAACCCTATAGAAGGTGCGTATGTAAAGACCCCAGAGCCGGGCATATACGATAATCTTGCTATCTTTGACTTTAGAGGGCTGTATCCATCAATTATCATATCGTACAACATAGATCCAGCTACGATATGTTATGACTGCACGGAATATTACGAATCCCCGCTCGGGACGAAGTTTGACAAGAAGAGAAAGGGGATAATACCAGTCATACTGAAGATGCTGATAGATCAGAGGGCGAGCGTAAAGCGCCAGTACAAGAAGAATCCTGATGACAAGTATCTTGGCGCACGTTCTTCTGCCCTGAAGATTCTTTCCAACTCTTTCTACGGGTATCTCGGCTATGCAAGATCTCGATGGTACTCCAGGGACTGCGCAGGCAGTGTCACAGCTTATGGCAGGCAGTACATAAAGGATACGATAAAAGCTGCAGAGGATAAGGGCTTCAAGGTTATCTACTCTGATACAGACAGCATAGTGATACTGCTTGGAGATAAGACAAAGGATGATGCCCTTGCGTTCCTCAAGGACTTCAATTCAAAGTTGCCAGAGAACATGGAACTGGAGCTTGAAGACTTCTTCAAGCGCGGGGTCTTTGTAGGAAAGAAGACAGAGACCGGAATACAAGGAGCAAAGAAGAAGTACGCGCTCATCTCTGAATCAGGCAGGATAAAGATACGCGGCTTCGAGCTTGTACGTAGGGATTGGTCAAGGATAGCAAGGGATACACAGAAGAGGGTGCTTGAAGCGATACTGCAAGAGGGAAGCGCGCAGAAAGCCGCAGAGATAGTAAAACAGGTGGTGAAGAACCTCAGAGAGGGCAAGGTACCTTTGAGCGAGCTTGCGATAAGCACCCAGCTAAGGAAAGGGATTGACAGCTATGATTCAAAGTCTCCTGAACTAGGAGCCGCAAAGAAGGCTGTGCAGTCGGGCAAGAAGAGGAAGGACGAGGTTGAAGAGGGCGTGATAAGCTATATTATCACAAAGCATGGGTCCAGCATCTCTGACAAAGCTGAGCTTGAGGAATTCGCAAAGGACTACGACCCGGATTACTACATAAACAATCAGGTTCTGCCATCTGTGATGAGAATACTTAAAGAGCTTAACTTCAATGAGGATGAGCTGAAAGGCCTGGGAACCCAGAAGAAGCTGATGTGATGGAGGAAGATAAAGTTGATCCAAAGGTTGTAGAAGAGGTTGGCGCTGCCTCGTACAAGGCGCTCGTAGCAGCAAGGGACATGATAAAGCCTGGTGTGAAGCTCCTTGATGTTGCAAACCATGTAGAGAAGATGCTGAAGGAGCAAGGGTACGGCATGGCATTCCCGCTTAACCTTTCTATAGGTGTGCAGGCGGCACACTACACGCCATCGATTGATGACGAAACAGTATTTGGAGAGAATGATTTGATAAAAGTGGACTTCGGTGCAGAGAAGGACGGAGTGCTTGGAGATTGCGCCTTGACGGTTGACCTTTCGCACAACAACCAGAAACTTGTTGAAGCCTCTATAGAGGCACTACAGAATGCGACATCTGTGATAAAGAGCGGCGTAGAGGTAGGAAAGATCGGTGCAGAAATCGAGAAGGCAATCACATCAAGGGGATTTGTCCCAATCAGGAATCTCGGAGGGCACACTGTGAAGACACATGACCTGCATTCTGATATTTTTGTGCCGAATTACGATAATGGTGATGACACAATACTGGAGGAGGGTATGGTGGTTGCTATAGAGCCATTCGCAACAAGCGGAAAGGGAATCGTAACAGAAAGCGATATCTGCGATATTTACAGTTTTGATTTCGAGACACAGGTGAGAATGAGGGAAGCGCGAATTCTTCAGGAAGAAATAAAGAAAAATTATTCGCATGAGCCGTTTGCGGCGAGATGGCTTTCCAATGTTGTCGACTCAAGGTTTGGATTGTATGCCGGAGTTTCTGAGCTTGCAAGGGCAGGAGCCTTGACTAGATATCCCACGCTTATAGAAACCGGAAAGGGACTGGTATCCCAGGCAGAGCTTGAAGTGATTGTTGAGAAAGACAGCTGCAGGATACTTACTAAATGATCAGCCGCATTCGCTGTGGCCGCACTTTGTGCAGGTGAAGCATCCAGACGCGGCTACCATGGTGTTGCCGCACTCTGGGCACTTGGCCTCGGTCTTTGATGACATGACATAGTTTGTTGCTCCATCGCGTATCGCTGCCATGGTCATGCCCTTTGCCTCCTCCTTCTCTGTGTGCCTCTTCTTCATTTCCGTGAAGTCGGTTATCTGCTGCTGCTTGTCCTTGTCTACTGCCTGTAGAATCTGTACGTTCTTGCTGCTGTCCCTGTAGACCGTTATTCCCTTGCAGCCAAGCTGATAAGCAAGCCTGTATGATGTTTCGATGTCCTGCGGCGTAGCCCAGCTCGGGAAGTTGATCGTCTTTGATACGCCGTTATCAACGTACTTCTGGAACGCTGCCTGCATCTTGACGTGCCATTCTGCGGCTATGTCATATGCTGTGACGAAGAGTTTTCTCTCTTCCAGTGGAACCTCTTCTACATCCTGTATAGACACACGTCCAGCAAGGCTCTTCATCAGCTCTTCTGAGTAGTAACCGTTCTCAAGTGACCTTCTCTCGAACTCGTTGTTCACTTCTATGAGGTTATAACCCAGGCTTTCATGTACGTTTCTCATGTAAACGACTGAGAAGATCGGCTCTATCCCCTGTGAAGTACCTCCGGATATTATGCTTATCGTACCTGTTGGTGCAATCGTTGTCACTGTTGAGTTCCTCAATGGTTTGTAGCCCAATTTGTACCAGATGCTCTCCTTGAACGCTGGGAATGCACCTCTCTGCTCTGCTAGCTCCTGGCTCATCTTCCTTCCATGCTCTGATACGAAGGACATAACCTGCTCTGCAAGAAGCAGCGCCTCGTTGCTGTTGTACTTTATGCCGAGCTTTATCAGCATGTCGGCCCATCCCATTACCCCGAGGCCTATCCTTCTTATAGCCTGGACTATATCCTCTATCTGCTTGAGTGGGTAGCTGTTCGCATCTATTACATCATCAAGGAATCTTACTCCAAGGCGCGTGATCCTCTTCAGCTCCTCCCAGTCAACCTCGAAGTGGTGATCTGTCTGCTTCACCATCTTTGCAAGGTTAATCGACCCTAGGTTGCATGCGTCGAATGCGTACAATGGCTGTTCCCCGCAAGGGTTTGTAGATTCTACCGGGCCATAAGATGGCACAGGATTCGAGAAGCTCGAGTTTATCCTGTCTAAGAATACCAGTCCTGGATCACCGGTCTTCCATGCCATTGTGACTATGAGGTTCCATACCGCGCGTGCGTTGAGCCTTGCTATGACCTTCTTGTTCCTTGGGTTAATCAGGCCGTATTCCTTGTTCTCCTGCAGTGCTTTCATGAATTCGTCTGTAACCGCAACAGAGATGTTGAAGTTCCTGAGCGTGCCTTCATTCTCTTTAAGCATTATGAAGTCGAGTATGTCCGGGTGGTCCACCTTTAGTATCCCCATGTTCGCTCCCCTTCTCTTGCCACCCTGTTTCACCTGCTCTGTTGCGAAGTCGAAGACCTTCATGAAGGGTATTGGACCTGAAGAGACGCCGCTCGATCCCCTGACAACGTCGTTGTGCGGCCTCAGCCTCGAGAACGCGAATCCCGTTCCTCCGCCTGTCTTGTGTATGACTGCGGCAAACTTGACCGCATCGAATATCTCCTCCATAGAGTCTCCAACCGGTATCACGAAGCATGCGCTCAGCTGCCCTCCAGGTATGCCGGCGTTCATAAGCGTTGGAGAATTTGGCATGAACTTGAAGGATGTCATTGCGTTGTAGTAGTCCATTGCTGTGTTGTCTATCGTCTCCTGGCTTGCGTTGTATCTCTTCTCGGAATTCGCTACAGTTCTTGCGACCCTTTCGAACATCTGCTTTGGTGTCTCTACTATCTTTAGGTTCTCGTCCTTCAGCAGGTACCTTGCAGCAAGCACCATAAGGCTGTTTATCGGTAGCTTGAGATCGTCATCCTTTATTCCCAACGATGCCTTGAATGCCCTTACAGACGCCCTCTTCTGCCTGTACAGGATGTAGCACTTGGCGACACTCGCATCGTGCTCCATGAGTGCCTTCTCAACCATATCTTGTATTTCTTCTACGTTCCACTCTTCCTTGTTTGTAGTATTAATTAGTTCGGCGACCTTCTTCGCGACCTTCTTCGCTTCCTCTGTGTTCTGTTCCGGAGGTCTCTCCATGTAGACGTCCTTGAACGCCTTAGCAATCGCGTTTACTATCTTCCCTTCGTCAAATTCCACTCTCTGTCCGTTTCTTTTTATTACAGATTTAGCCCCCATCAGAAGAACCCCTGCCCAGAAAAAACTGGCGCGATAGTGTTATTCCACAAATACCTTTATAAAGTGTGACAAAAAGATTTGTGACTTTGTGTAACCAAATTTTCTTTTTACAGTTTTTAAAGCTTCCTGATTTAAAAGATTCCTACGACGACAGATTATCTTGAAACTTCGTTGGGAATTTTCTCAGCCAACTCCAAATCGTCGCACGCTTCCATGAAGTCCTCGTTCATCTCCGTCCAAACCTCCTTGTAGAGCTTGTGTTCCGATTGGTCGACGTTGAAAAAGAGCCACGTGCAGAACGCGGTGTTGGATATTCCTTTGTTAAGCACTTCACTTATATCAGAAGCAGATATGGTTTTCCATCTTGATTCCTTTGCTTTCCTGTACTCCTCGCGCACTTCATTGCTATTCATGTTAGTAAGTCCATCCATTATTGTCGTGTGTGTCTTCCAGGATTGTCCTGAAGAAAGAGATGCAATTAGAATAGCCATTAGTTCTGAGCGTTTCTCTTCTTTTGTTAGGTCGCTAGATTGCTTTAATGAAATTTTTCGGATTTTGGTTGCGAGAACGTCATATTTGGTTACATTGTGCTTCAACGGCATCCTCTTGCCTCCAAAATTGGTTAACCTAAAAGGAAAACCATTTAGGGCGTCTTGAACTTGCCTGTATAGTAATCCAAAACGAAAGTATATAAGCATGTAAGTTAATTAGCTTCTGAAATTCCTTTCATGAAAATGGAGAATTTTCACGCGACCAGGTGAAAAAATGGGACTCTTTGACCTTTTTGGAAAGAAAGATGTTTCAGAACTGACAAAAAATTCGCCGTTCAGGCTTGCAACAGAGTGGGTGCCCTACTCTCTTGAATCTAACAAGAATAATTCTTCAACTCTTAACGTGAGAATAAAGAACATGACTGGTGAGCCTCTGCTCACGTCTGTTGTCGTGGAGCTGCCACAGTACCTTGGTTTCGAAAAACTGATAATGACAAAGCAGCGCGAAGTGAGAATCGGGGAGATGGCGCCGAACGAAGAGAGAGAGGTAGGCGTAGAAGTCTTCGGTGGGCCAAAATCAGATGCTGGTGAATACACGGTTGTGCTAACAGCAATCGCGCACTACAGGGACTACGGCCATGTGATTAACGCAGTAAAGAAGAGAACCACTCTTAGAGTTGTCTAATCCTTCTTCTCTTTTGGCTGTTCCTGCTTGTTCTGCATCATCCCATAGATTCCTGAGATAAGATCTGCGATCTGGTTGCCCTTCTCTGTTAGCTTAATCACTTTTATCTTTCCGTGGCGTTCGCTTGTTGTTATTCCGAGACCTTCGCACATTCCTATGAACCTGCATGCATGCACGTACGTAGTATCTGTTGCCTTTGCGAGTGAGGAGAGGTACCATTCCTGTTCCTTCTCTCGCAATGATAAGATAATCCTGGCCTGCTTGTCTTTCAATATTATGGTCTCTGGCCGTTTTGGCTCCGCTCTTATTTCATTTTTCTGCTCCGCCATAACATCAAATTCCTTCTTTTATTCAATTTTATATACCTTCATTTTCACTTTTGTTGAAACCGACACTTCTTTCTGATAACGATATCCTTTTATAATGTTTTCGTCATATATCTCTGTGCGACTAGAGGTGTATGCATGGTAAAATACATCATTGCGAAACAGCTTGTAGGGAAACGTGTAGTAACAATCGACGGATTCGACCTTGGTCGATTTGTCGACGCTGAAATAAGTGAAGTAACAGGCAAGATAAATGTCATGCTTGTAGAGCCGAGCCTTGATGGAGGACTTGCGAGTAAGGTAAAGGTAGATTCCGGGGTAGTAAGGGTACCCTATGGTTCAGTAAGAGCTGTCAACGATTACATAGTCGTTGACAGGAAGGAATTCTGATCTATTTATCAAGCCCGGCCTCTGTTGCTCTGCTATACTCCTGTGGTAGATATGATTATCTGTGGTGGTGACGAGGCGGGGAGGGGAGCGCTCATAGGCCCCCTTGTGATATCCCTTGTATCTGTCAAGAAGAGCCTAGAGCATAGACTTGCTGAGATAGGCGTAAGGGATTCAAAGCTCCTATCAAGAAGAAGGCGGGAGAACCTCTACGATCAAATCAAGGAAATATGCACCGAAGTTAAGGTAAGCAAGATCCACCCACAGGAAATAAACGAGTCTATGAAGATGGGCCTTTCGCTGAACGAACTAGAGGCCGTCCACGTAGCAAAGCTGTTCGACAAGTTCAATGGTGATGTAAGCACACTTTATCTTGATTCACCGGACGTAATACAGGAGAGGTTCGGAATACGTGTGAACATGCTCTCAAAGAAACCTACAAGGATAGTAGGAGTAAGCCCGAAGGGCGATAAAGGAGTACAGTATACCAAAATAGTGGCTGCGCACAAGGCAGATTCGGTTTACCCTGTTGTCTCTGCAGCAAGCATAATAGCAAAGGTAGAGCGCGATTGGGAGATAGACAAGATTGCAGACGAAGTAGGAATAGATCTGGGTTCTGGGTACCCGGCTGATTCTTACACGATAGGGGTAGTAAAGGAGAACCTGAAGAATGCCGCATTGAAGAAGCACATAAGGCAGTACTGGCAGACGATGGAGGAGATAAAGCAGACCCGGCTCGTTAATTTTTAGTCACAGATATATTGCTTTCTTTTGCTATTATACTCGGATCTGTGGCGCAACTTGGATAGCGCGCTGGGCTTCGGACCCAGCGGTTGCGGGTTCAAATCCCGCCAGATCCGTATGCTTAGAAAAACCTTTATAAACCTGTTTGGCATAACATATATCGTCTGTTTTTCCCGTTTACTGCAGCGTTGCAGGAGGGGTTTAACATGGAGAAGGAACAACTAGAAAAGTTAGGCTCATTCATAGATGCCAACAAAGGAAAGAGGAAATTCAACCAGAGCGTAGACCTTGTCATGAACTTCTCTGGCATAGACTTCACAAAGCAGGACAACAAGCTTAACCTGGAAGTGAAACTTCCGAACGGACGAGGCAAGGAGAGCAAGGTAATGGTCTTCTCTGATGACCGAACAATCAACTCAAAGGTTGAGAAGTTCGGGGCCAAGATCGTTCCGAGCAGTGAGATTCCTACGATATCAAATGACAAGGCGCGACAGAATGAGCTCCTTGAATATGAGCTTGTCGCACAGCCAAGCCTCATGCCTTCTATTGCAAAAAGCCTTGGCCAGTTTCTCGGACCGAGGAACAGAATGCCCAGACCATTGATAGGCAACATAGAGAATATTGTAGGTGGCATGGGCAAGTCGATATACATAAGGAGCAAGGGCAAGTACCTACCAACGGTGCACTGCGTAGTAGGCACAGAGAAGATGCCAGTTGGTGAGATTGCAGCTAATATTGATGAAGTAGTGTCAAACGTAGCGAAGAAGGTCGGCCGCCAGAATATCAAGTCCGTATATGTGAAACTTACAATGAGCGAACCGCTCAGGTTGATGTGATATCATGCTTAGCAAGGATGACAAGATAAAATTCGTAAAAGAGCACAGCAAGGAGCTCTCCAAATACTCTACAGTAGGAATAGTCAACCTCAGTGGAATACCAGATAGGCTTCTCCAGAAATCAAGGAACAGTATGAAGGGAGAAACTAGATTGATACTAGGAAGAAGAAACCTGCTTGTAAAGATACTCGAGAGTGATCCTAAGACTAAGGATCTTTCTGCAAAGATGACGGGCACATCTGCGATAATACTTAGCAACTCAGATCCTTTTGATCTATTCCAGAAGTTCAAATCAAACGAACTGAAGTTGGCTGCAAAACCAAAGCAGATAGCTCCGGAAGACATACTTGTGCAGAGCGGGGAGACCAGCCTGCAGCCAGGTGCAGCTGTCACGGAACTCAAGGCAGCAGGCATAGATGTCCAGATACAGAAAGGAAAGGTTGTGATCGCAAAAGAGAAGGTCATCGTTAAGAAGGGCGATCCGATAAGCACGGTAGTAGCAAAGGTGCTCCACACGCTTGGGACATTGCCATTCAAGGCATCTATAGAGCCTTCTGTGCTGCTGTCAAGCGGAATAATGTTCACAAAGGAAGTACTTGACATAAATCCTGCAAGAACTATGTCTGATCTGCTCTCGGCGTTTGCGAACGCTTACACGTTATCATTAGACAGAGGTGTAGTGAACGAGTACACAGTAAAGCCACTCATAGTTAAGGCGTTCGCGCAGGCTCGAACTCTTGGAATAGAGGCCAAGGTTGCAGAGCCAGGAATAATTGAGTTCCTGCTTGGCAGCGCGTCTGCACAGGCAAGCGCGCTGAACGCGCTTAAACCAACAACATAATACTTAGGTGAAAACATGGAGTATGTATATGCGGCGTTGCTTCTTGACGCAGCCGGAAAGGAGGTAACCGAGAAACATCTAGAGGAGATAATCAAGGCAGCAGGCCTTACGCCAGACGAGGCTAGGGCAAAGGCCATGGTAGCATCTCTGAAGGGTGTGAACATAAAGGAGGTTATCAAGAACGCGCAGTCCATGCAGATGTCTGCAGTACCAGCAAGTGCAGCGCCTGCAGCAGGGGCAGCGGCTCCGAAGGCTGAAGCAAAGAAGGACGCAGAAGCAGAGAAGAAGAGCGAAGAGGAAGCGGCAAGCGGACTTGCAAGCCTGTTCGGTTGATTAAGTAATCAGCCTGCAGGTTTTGTAGAGCGCGTTAGCATGCAAACCGTAATAAATAAAAGCGCTTTTAGACGCATTTAGCTAGATGGTATCATGGACGTTTGGGTAGAGAAGCATAAATGTACAGGCTGTGCACATTGCCATGACGTATGCCCCGTAGCAGTATTCGAGATGAAGGACAGGGACAGCCCAGAGGCGAACAACGACCATGCCCCAGAAGCGGACAAGTGGAAAGGCCAGACTGATGGACCGCTGCTTGCGAAGTGGAAGGACGTCAAGGACGGACACAGGCACTTCGAGAACAAGTTTGAAGGGGGCTCTGGGGGTTTGTCAGTAGCAACGAACGGCAGCGCGTGCATACTCTGCCAGGCCTGCCTGATAGAATGCGAAGGGGAATGCATAGTCATAGTAGATGATGCAGGAACCACATACAGGTCTATTTATAAATAGCCCGACAGATGTTCCAATATGAAATTCTATCTCTCCTCGTACAGGATGGGTAGGCAGACAAAGAAGCTAAAGAAGATGCTGCCAAGAAACAAGCGAACAGCCTTCATACCAAACGCGCTTGACTATTCTAAAGATGTTGAAAGAAGACTGCATAGCGATCGTAAAAACCTGACAAGGTTAAGATCTGTCGGCCTCAGACCAGAGATACTTGACCTAAGAGAGTACTTTGGCAAGCAGAAGAAACTGGAAAGGAAACTTAGAACCTTTGGAGCTATCTGGATTAGGGGCGGTAACACGTTTGTGCTGAGACAGGCAATGCAGCTAAGCGGCTTTGACAAGATATTCAAGAAACTTGTGAAGAAAAAGGATATGCTCTACGGTGGTTATAGTGCAGGCATCTGCATATTATCACCGAGCCTGCGCGGGCTAGAAATCGTTGATGATCCAAAACAGAGGCCGTACGGAAAAAGGTCGAAAATCATATGGGACGGCCTTGGAGTTATAGACTATGCAATTGCGCCTCATTACAAATCAAAGCATCCTGAAAGCAAAATGGTAGATAAAACTGTCAAGTATTTCATAGACAACAAAATGCCATTCAAGGCCTTGCGCGACGGAGAAGTAATTATAATAAAATGAGTTGCTATTAAGACAATCAAGCGTTGCGCAGAAACTTGATCCAGCCCTTTTCCTTTGTTAGTATCAGGATATCACCATCTACAAAGCTCTCGGCCCTGATCGTGAGTTTGTGCTGTTCCTCTAGATGAGCCACCATGTTTTTCTGCGGCACGATATTCACACCGTCACAAAGAGGACACATTCCTATTGTTCCCACTACGGTTCCTTTGATCTCCTTCTCACCTAACCTCGCCATAATCTATCCTCATGCAAAATATTCTTCGTTACTTCCGTTAGGCCTTACGAATTCTGCAAATGCACTCTCTATGTTCTTTGATTCACCTAAGCATATTAGCAGATCCTCTCCTGGCTTCTGGTCTATTATCTCGTTTATGAATTGAATTTCATCCACTCTTACATCCGGATGTGGTTCCCTGTTTGTGAATGCTGTGCAGCCGTACTTGCTGAAGAGCTCATTATGCTGCTCGGCTTTGAATGATGCACCATCTATTGGCATAGCCAAGGCACGCTTGCCCTCCATGACGCTCCTGTAAATAGAACTGCTCTTGTTGTTAACGAATGCGCCGGTAACGTCAAACATCTGCAGGTCCTTTATCCTGCTGCTCCTTGATTTTACGTATTCTGGAGCTTTCTTAGAATACTTCTGCTGGATCACTATGCCTACAGCTATGAGTGCGTAAGCATATATGTAGTAGAGCTTTATCGGAGTTCCAAGAATTAGATATGAGAATGGTATTGTAAGGAATGGTATGATTAATGTGGTATTAGCAACGAATATCGAGTTAAGGGTCTTGAACGAATAGTAGAAGAGGACACTTCCTAGGGTATATGGAACTATGCCCAAGAATAGGATTACTCCGAGAACCTTCAAAGACATAGAAGCCCCAAGATGCACCCCGAATATTGCAGCAAGAGCTAGTGCAAAGGCGAACGAAGCAATGTTAAACAGAGCAACGCTATCTACAGTGCTTACCTGATACGATTTTATCATAATGTTTGAGATCGCTGTTGCAAACGCAGCTGCTATTAACACTAGTATGTACGGAAGCGCTGACGCGCTTATGCTGACCGCCGTGCCACCGGTAGCCAATAGGTATATGCCTATTATTCCTATGCAGATTGCAAGTATCTGGTACCTGTTTATTTTATTCCTCAAGAGCAGTGGAGTCAGTATCGCTAGTATGAGGACCCAGCTTCTAAGTATAACTGCAGCTAGTGATGGGTTTGTGTGCAGGGTTCCAACAGCCAGCAGAAGGTTGGCTATTCCGTAGTTGGTTATGCCTGCTATTGCCGTTATCAGTAATGCCTTTCTTGACTTTATTATCTTTACAAGGCCCTTTCCCCTGTCCCTCACGTAGGTCAGCATCAGGGAGGCTACGCTGCCAACAAGAAAGGTGTACACAAGAAGCTGTATTGCGCCGAGGCTGCTTCCACCTATCTCTAACAGTATCGGCAGGAATGCAAGCTCCAGTGCAACAACAAGTATGGCCAGTAGACCCTTGTTAGATATCTTCATACAGAGAAGATTGTTTTCTCGGATTTATAAATAGTATACAATATATGAATATTGTTTGATGGTTTTCAACAAATTGTAAAGCTTTTATACCTTTGCTGCGTCGTATAAGTGTTTGCATGGATTTCTACCCGCTGACGCAGAAGATGATAGTGAGGGAGCTTAGCGCAGACTCGCGTGCAACGGTCACGGAGCTTAGCAAGGCGGCAAACTGCTCCAGAGTCACCGTAACAAAGCAGCTAAAGAACCTCGAGAAGAGCCTTGGCATAAAGTACACCATAGAAGTCGACGAGACGAAGCTTGGAACCACAGAGCGCCATCTGATAACCGTCAAGTTCTCAAAGAAACCGGATACAAAATTGCTGAAAGCGTTCTTCGCTAAGGAGCAGTTCGCGCAGCAGGTCTACCTAACGGAAGGCGACTTTGACCTGATAATCTATGCTCGTGCAGGTGATCCCGTAAGCTACATACGTTGGGAGACCTACATCTCTTCCGAACTATCAGAATATGGAGCCGTAATACGGCCTTCTGAATTTGTACTCTCGCACTTCGGGTACTTTCCGCTGCAGGATGACTTTGTAGACGACATAAAATCGATAAAGCTGTCGGAGAAGGACAAGAAGATACTGAAGCTTCTGAACGAGAACTCCAGGATGTCCTTTACAGAGATATCAAAGAAGGCCGGGTTGGAGAGAGGCACAACCAGATACAGGATATTCAATCTCAGAAAAACAGGAATAATAAAGAGGTTTACAATAGCGGTGCAGAATCCTCCAAAGAAGTATATTGCTGCGTACTTTGTCAACTACAGGTTCAACAAGACCACACAAGAGAGATCCGCAATGGCGAGAAGCAGCTACATGAATGCAGATGAGGGCGTACCCCTTCTCAACACATTCCAGATACTCGCTCCTACAAGCGGCAGCTACCGTTTCTTCACAATGGCACTTTTCGAGAACAGGCAGGAGGCGCTCGACAGGGCAATAAAAGAGCATGCAAGGATATTCAGCAAGGAGAACGTAGAGATTAAAGAGGCGAGGATAACGGAGGTCATTAAGGGACTCCTGCCTTTCAGGAACCTGGATGTGAAGTCGAATTATACGCTAATACAATGGAAGTAGGGCTCTGGATTATATACTTCCTCAGCTATAGTAGTATCTCCATCTGGTGACCTATAATGATAGAGTACGCCCGCGAACCCTTTCATGACGAAGAGAGCCTAGCGGTGCTCAATCCATATGTTAGAAAATGGTTCATAGAGAAGTTCAAGGAGCTTACTCCTCCGCAAAGGTACGCTTTCAAATTGATAAGCGAGGGAAAAAACATCCTCATAACTGCGCCGACTGGCAGCGGAAAGACGATGTCCGGCTTTCTGACGATAATAAGCAAACTGTTTGACCTATCATTGAAAGGGAAACTTGAAGAGCGCATATACTGCGTGTACATATCGCCATTAAGGGCACTCAACAACGATATCTACAAGAACCTGACGGTTCCTCTTGAAGAAATCTATCAGGACATTGTCAAGGATAAGGGAGTGGACGTCATAAAGAGCAACATAAGGAAGGTTACAATAGCCGTTAGGACCGGTGATACAAGCCAGAAAGAAAGACGGGAACAGCTTCTAAAACCACCAAACATACTCGTAACTACACCAGAGAGCCTTGCCATAATACTCAATTCCGAGAAATTCTCGCTTAACATGAAAGGCCTGGAGTATGTGATAATTGATGAACTCCATGAACTTGCCAATAACAAGCGTGGGGTGCATCTTTCTTTGTCGCTCGAAAGGCTTGTCGAAATATCGGAAAGTAACTTTACTAGAGTCGGCCTTGGTGCGACTCTGCACCCACTAGACGAGGCAGCCAAGTTCCTGGTCGGATATGATGAAGGTAAGCCAAGAGATTGTGTAATCGTAGATGCATCGTGGAGCAAGAAACTCGACATAGTGACTATGAGCCCTGTGAAGGACCTTATTTACACTGGCGATGGCAGCGTAGAGAACTCGATGTACGAGGAGATAAACAGGATAATAAAGCAGAGCAAGAGCACGCTCATCTTCACGAACACTAGAAGTGGTACCGAACGCGTAGTCTACAACCTAAAGCACCGCTTCAAGTACGGCGATGATATAGCGGCCCACCACGGCTCTCTTTCGAGGGAGTCAAGGCTCGAGGTCGAGGAGCTTCTCAAGAAGGGATCGCTCAGATGCGCTGTATCATCAACCAGCCTGGAGCTCGGCATAGATGTAGGGGCAATAGAGAATGTGATACAGCTAGGCTCTCCAAAGAGCGTCACGCGCGCTATACAGAGATTTGGGCGTGCGGGCCACAGTTTCAAGGCGGTAGCAAAGGGCGAGATGATAGTGTTGAACAGGGATGACCTTGTGGAATGCACAGTAATGCTCGATGCTGCCCTGAAGAAGCACCTTGATACCTTCTCCGTGCCGCAGAACGCGCTCGATGTCCTTTCGCAGCACATAGTCGGCATGTCGCTGACAAACAAATGGAATGTAGATGATGCGCTTGGAGTGGTTAGACGCTCCTACCCCTATCATGAACTTTCGAAGGAGGACTTTCTTTACCTGCTCAACTACCTTGCTGGCACGTATGTTGGTTTGGAAAGCCGAAGAGTCTATGCGAAAATATGGTACGATGAGAAGGAGAATGCATTTGGAAAGCGCGGCAGGTTTACTAAGGTAATATACATGCTCAACCAGGGGACGATACCCGATGAAGTAGCCGTAAATGTGCTGACAAAAGGCAACAGATGGATTGGTAACATTGAAGAGGAGTTCCTCACAAGGCTTAAGGAAGGAGACGTATTCACTCTTGGCGGCCGTCTTTACAGATTCGAATACACTCGCGGCATGAAGGCATTTGTGACAGAGGCTCACGACAGCGCGCCGACCATTCCCCCGTGGTTTTCAGAACAATTGCCACTGAGCTATGAGCTTGCAGTAGAGATAGGCAAATTCAGAGGAGAATTCAGCACAATCGTTCTTAACTGCATAAAGAAGACGAAAGTAAAATCCCTATTAAGAAAGGGTGCTTTGCCGAAAGAGGCCAAAGAGTTCTTGGACAAGCTCCCAATAGACGACAACGCAAAGCGTGCGATCTTCGGGTACTTTGTAGAACAGCTTCTCTTCACCAATACTGTCCCAAACGACAAAACGCTTGTGATAGAGTCAACAAAAGGGGTAGACTCTGACAAAAGCTACCTGATATTCCATTCGCTTTATGGCAGGCGGATAAACGATGCCCTGTCAAGGGCTTTCGGCATACTTCTTGGAGAAATGCTTGACATAGACATAGGGGTCATGGTCAATGACAATGGATTTGTCCTGTCTACTGAAGAAGATATTGATTTCGATAAAGGAACAGTAGCGGACCTTGTCTCGGATATAACAAGCTCTGACATAACAAAGATGTTGAAGAAGAACATAAGAAAGACGGAGCTGATGCGCAGGCGTTTCAGGCACGTAGCTGCAAGGAGCTTTATGATACTGAGAAACTACAAAGGCTACAAGATAACAGTTGGTAGGCAACAGGTGAACTCACAACTAATACTCAATGCCGCGGAGCAGATCGACCCCAACTTCCCAATAATAAAAGAGGTATATAGAGAGATATTCAACGATGTGATGGACCTTCCAAGAGCCGAAAACATACTAAAGGACCTGAAGAGTGGGGCAATGTCCTACAAGTTCATTGAAACACCTTTCCCATCTCCGTTTGCGCACAGCATGATAACCTTTGGACATGCAGACGTTGTCCTTATGAAGGAACGCAATAAATACCTCCAATCGTTGCACAAGCTCGTCCTTGAGAGGATAAAGAAGAATGGTTGAATGAAGCTGACAGATGATATAGAATTGATCGATGGTACTCCGACCATCTTCATAAAGAGCCTTGATGCGGTTGTCATAGCAGATCCACATCTTGGCTACGAAGGCGTAATGGCAAAGAAGGGCGTCCTGATACCAAAAGTAAACCTAAAGCACATCTGCAGGATTTTGGATGAAACACTGAAGAAGACGGGAGCAAAGACGATAATAGTAAACGGCGACATAAAGAACGAGTTTTCTAAGGTAGATGAAGAAGAGTTCAATGAGCTCTATGATTTCATAAACTTCGCTAAAGAGAAGAAGATATCACTTATCCTGATAAAGGGGAACCACGATAATTTCGTTGACAGGTACAGAGAACCGTTCGGTCTTAAGATATATCAGCAAGAAGCAAGGCTTGGTGATTATCTGTTCTTCCACGGAGAAGAATTGCCCAGAGAGGCAAAAGACGCAAAGATTCTCGTAATGGGGCACGAACACCCTGCAATAGCGATATTCAACAAAGCCGGCAAGAAGGAGAAACTGCGCTGCTTCCTTTATGGAGATTACGAAAAGAAAAAGATACTAGTTCTCCCAGCAATCAATTACTTCGCGTCAGGCACCGAAATAAATACTGTACCGGAAAGCGAGCTGCTCGCTCCGATTTTTGAAAAGGTAGATGTAGGAAAAATGCATGCGATAGCTGCAGGCTATGGTTCCACAATAGACTTTGGGAGCATAAGCGCGCTCAGGAAGGCCATTTAGCGTGCACGCAGATAACCGAAAGTTAAAGATTCCTTTATATTTTTTCTATGCGCTATATTACCGGTGGTGAGGATGGAACATAAGCGTAGGATAGAGGCTCTCTATGCAGCGTGCAAGGCAATACTGGAGAACAGAGGCAGGAGCGACCCTGAGCATCTGCCCAGCAATGTGGATAGGCAGCGGCTAGAGGAAGCATACGAGCATCTCAAGGAATACGAATTCGTTCTCAAGAGAAAAGTTCTCCATTGATCAGTGCAGTATGCCTATGTAAAGCCACGGTAGAGTATTCAGGACAAGCCCTACAATTATCAGGAACGTTACAAACCTGATGAAGAATTGACCTTTGATGTTTGTCCTGTATATCCTGTAGCCATCAAAGCCAGGCACAGGCAGCAGGTTCACTATTGCTACGAGGAAGTTCAGTATGAACGACAGCGAAAACAGCTTGTAAAGGAAGTCCATGGTATGGCCGTATGTTGTATTGACTACAGCCGTCTCCTGCGTCGGGGTTATCCCTACTTCACCTCTTGTAGATCCGCTTATGGACACTGCATTGAAGGTGTAGCTGCCCTTGTTTGTGACAACGTTCACTTGTGAACCCGGCAGGGTATTTGCGCCGGCCAGCTCCAGTGAGGTTATGTTGCTAACCTGGTGGCCATTCCAGTAGAGTATCTGCATGCCCGCTGATAATACTCCATTGGCTGGGCTGTTCGGGAGAACAGACTCTATGAATACTCCTTTGTTTTGGTAGATGTACGGCACAACGTAGATTAGGAAAATGAAAGTGAGTACAAAAAAGAATATTGCTGCAAGGAAGTTCGATGATATTCCTGCTGCGGATATGTTGTTCTGGGACTGCAGGTCGAGCTTGTTGATAGTCTTTTCGTCCGGCTCTACGAACGCACCTATAGGTATCACACCGAAGAGCAGGAGGCCTATCGACTTAATCTTCACCTTTGCCAGCCTAGCCAGTACCCCGTGGGAGAATTCGTGTATGGTAAGTATTATAGCAAGAGCTAGTATGCCCGCTATCAGAGGTATTGTTATGCCAGGTATAACCGGAGCTACGCCTGGCACAAGGTTGGTAAGCAGCGATGGCTGCGGGTTGCCCGAGTATACCGAAAGCCCGTAAGATATGCTGCTCGAGAAGACAGTCATTGCGTTTGCCATCAGCGATAGTATGAGGAAGCCTGAGAAACCCGAAAGCGCAGTCGCACCGTAGATCAGATAACCGTATGGAGTAAGCCCAGAGAAGGACGGTATGCACTCTGCCGCGGCGTTGACCCCGAATCCCTTGAGCTGCGCTATTCTTATGAACTGGAACGAGAGGGGCGTGCACGGAATAACGAAATAGAGGAAGAAAAGTATCGAGATGATGCCAAGAGCATAGAGCCTCTTGTCGACCTTTCCTTTCAGGAGAGGATATGACAGGATGCCGAAGCCCATGACAAGACCCCACATCGCCATGCTCTTCCAGAATTTCGCATTTCTTTTTGATAAACTATCTACAGTAGAGATTCCGCGCTTGCCAGCCAGCATGTATATTCCATAACCTCCCTTAAGCGACTTGAGCTTCTTGATTGCTGCTCCTGATATGAGAAGCGTGCCCAGCGCCACTATGATCTGGTTGACTACCCCTAGAGAGCCCGCATAATAGTCGAGCACCAATATGACGAACGACGCTACGAATATTGCCGCTGTCATAGCGTTTGCGTATCGTATCGGCTCGTCCGCTTTCTTCCGTCCTCTACCTCTGGCCATAGATTCGTAACGTATCCTTATTGAAGCTATATATTCCTTTAGTAGCAAATTATTGTTGGGTGACAGAGTGGAGGAATGCGAGCTTTGCGGACGTCAGATGAAGGAAGTTTATATAGTATCTGTTGAGGGTGCAGACCTCCGCGTATGCACATCGTGTGCCAAGGGCAAAAAGCTGCTCTACAAGGAGGTAGAGGAGAAGAGGGGCGCAGCACCAAGAAGGACGATAAAGAAGGGTGAGGAGGAGGTGGAGCTTGTAGATGGTTATGGAAAAATGATCCACTCTGCGCGCGACCGCATGCAGTTGCCGCTCAAGGTACTGGCAGAGATGATAAACGAGAAGGAGGCCCACCTGCTGAGGATCGAGGAGGAGAAAACCCAACCGTCTATAGAGCTCACCAGGAAGATAGAGAAGGCTCTCAACATTAAGATAACACAGCAAAGGGGCGATGAGCCACGCGTGGGTGCGGGCAGGAAGCCTGGCGGGATTACCCTAGGAGATTATTTTAATTCTTGACTACTGATCCTATACGAGCATATGTCGGTGGACCTGGGTAAGCTGGTAGTCAAGAGAAAGATTACATTAGATGAACTTAACGGCCGTGTCGTTGCGATAGATGCATTCAACATGCTGTATCAGTTTCTCACCATAATAAGAGGACCCGATGGCACTCCGCTCAAGGACTTCCAGGGAAACGTGACAAGCCATCTTTCTGGACTATTCTACAGGACTATAGAGCTCATAGAGAACGGGATAAAGCCAGTGTATGTGTTCGATGGGCTGCCGTCCATGCTCAAAAAGAAGACCATAGAGGCGCGGATGAACAGGCGCGATGAAGCCTTCCTTGCATGGGAGAAGGCCAAAGAAGCTGGGGAGCTCGAAGAGGCAAGGAAGTACGCACAGCAGAGCACAAAGATAAACAAGTACGTTATAGAAACTTCAAAGGAGCTTCTTGGGTACATGGGCGTTGCACACATAAATGCGCCTAGCGAAGGCGAGGCACAGGCCTGCGACATGTGCAAGAAGGATCTTGCGTATGCCGCGGCGAGCCAGGATTATGACACCCTGCTATTCGCTGCACCGAGAATAGCAAGGAATATAACGATAAGCGGGCGCAGGAAGCTGCCGAGGAAGAACGTCTATGTGAATATAGAGCCGGAGATGGTGGACCTGAAGGAGACCCTCAAGAGCGTCGGGGTGAGCCAGAAGCAGCTCATCTGGGTTGGCATACTCCTTGGTACAGACTTTAATGATGGTATAAAGGGCGTAGGCCCCGTAACCGCTGTAAAGATCGCAAAAGGCGCTAAGACGATATCCGACATTGAGAAGTATGTGAAGGAGAAGTACAACCAGGAGTTCGAACTGGACATACGTGAGGTTGAAGAGCTTTTCACTAATCCGGAAGTCTCAGACATAGATCCGAAGGACCTTGCAAAGGAGATGGAAGCGTTGCCTGACAAAAAAAGGCTTGTAGAATTTATGTGCAAGGAGCACGATTTCTCAACAGAAAGAATCGAGAAGTTCACAGAAAAGCTTTGGGCTAAGAGGGTCTCAGCGAAGCAACAGCGTCTATTCTGATTCGTTTATATATCGGCATTGAAGAATCCCGGAAAGCCGCGAAACGGTACTGGTTTTATTCTCTCAGCCTTTGAAATTATGTAACCGTATTTTGGCATCCTAGTGGTCCACCCTTCTATTTCCATTTCTTTCTCTGTAGCAAGGTGCAGCCCAACGTCCTTGTTGAACTCTTCCAACGAGCTATATTTTTTAACATCGCTCAGGTAGGCTTTGCCTATTATCATGCCAGTTGGCATGTCACTAAAGCCGGATTTTTTCACGATATCCGGTATTGTTCCCTTCCGGCAAGCATAAACGTAGAACCAGCCACGGTGGTTTGTGCTCTTGCCCCTTATCTCAATCTTCTTTTTTCCAGATACTAGAAATTCTGCCCATGGTTGACTGAGCGCGAGCGCCTTCATTCACATCACATGAACTTAGAAAGGTTGAACTGCTTTGAGCTGCTGCCCTGACCCACGCTACCGAAGACAATCTCTATCTCTTCCTTTAGGAGATAGAGCCTCTGCTTCATGTACGGCTCCAGGTCATACCTATCAGCAAGGTTTATCGCGGTGCTTAGGTACTTCTCGATTCCGCCCTTTGATATGGTAAGAAGGATCTTGCCCCCGCACTTTGTGCACTTGCCAACCAGGGGAACCCTCCTGTACTTTGCGTTGCACGATACGCACCTGAATCCTTGCTCCGAGTACGAATGGAGGTTGCCCATGAGATCTCTTATGAAGTGGCTTGATATCAGCCTTCGTGCGGTGTCACGCTTGTCTATGCTGTAGAGCTTGTCCATGAGCTTGAACTGCAGCTCGACCTTCTCATCCATTGTCTTGAGCTTTGTGTATATGCTCCTCTTTGGTGAATCGTCTATTGCGAACTGCGTACTCCCGTGGGTGAACTCCAGATGATCGTATATCTGCTTTGTGTTGAGCCTGCTGCCTACAGACTCGATCTGGACATCAGAAGGTGATGCTCTCTCTAGCGTCTTCTCGTAGAATCCTACACCATAATCATCGACAGTCTCCATCTGCCAGACCTCGTCGTCGACCTCCTCTGGTGCGACGTTGACAGTCAGGATCAGCGGCGCGTCCATAGTGCCGCCTATTATGCTCGGCAGGTACTTTCTTGAGAAGTTTATCAATGCATCAAGGAGCAGCATTGTTGTATCCTCATCACCGTCGCAGTTTCTCCTCCTTGCTGATATGGTGTATGGGTGTGCGAAGCCCACGTTTGCGTCGGTTATCCCTATTATCCTGCCGAGAACTCCTGCAGACGTGTGTGGCGATAGCGTTATGACAAGCTGGCCTACCATATCGGTAATCGAGTTGGCTTTGTAGAACGGCTCCATTCCGTAGTATCTTACTAACAGCTCATCAACGAATTTGGCTATCTTGAGCAGGTACTCTGCGCATTTTATGTTTATCACAAGGTCCTGGTGCTTAAGCTCCACAAGCTGCTCGTCTTGCTCGAGGAGCTTGCCTGTATAGTCCCTCTCATAACCCAGCTCTGCAAGTTTCTCTATGCTTGTGGATATCTCCTTTGGATAGAAGTGCGTCATTGGCGCATCTGTAGCGTCGAACCTGCTTGTTCCGTCCTTGAATGTGTATATGCCTGCAAGGCTCCTGAGTATTCCCTTCTCTAGCGGTTCCGGGGCCTTGTCCTTGTTCATAAGGCCTTTGACTCCTTTCAGCAGCTTTGGCATGCTTGTCAGGCCTAGGTTTGCTAGTGCCCTGTCTGCCTCCTTTGCTATGTCTATGTTTCTTGTGCTGCTACCTGTCGTTGCACCGTTGCAGGTTGCACACCTCCCATCCGGGCTCTTTCTCCCGCAGTTTATGCATCTCCTTTCCAGGATTGCCCTTGCTTTGTGCTCGTTGCAGTATGGGACTATCAGCTGCTCTCCGCCTATTTCGCATCTATAATTCGCGAGTTCTATATCTATGCCCATGTGCCCTATCTGCTTTTTCCCTATGAAGTATGCCTTTGAAATGTTTCGCTCCTTGCCCCCTTGATCACCAACAGGGAATATCGAATTTGGCGCAGGCTTCATCAGTCTTTCGCGCGCCTTTTCTGGCCTTCCTATTCTCCCTCCAAGCCTGGACGACCTTTGCATTATTGTGAATGGTGCCAGTGTGTTGAGCACTGCCATTATGTCGTCGCCCTTGAAACGCTCGAGGACAGACTCGTCGAGCCTTACCATATCGTTCTCTGTGAAACCGAGGGATGAGATTAGGCTCTGTGCATCGCTTCCAGTTATTCTTATGTCCTTTGCATCGAAGTGGGGTATGCAGAGCGTCTCGATTGCTACACGCACTGTGGCCGCCTCCTTTTCAGGTATAGTTATCTCTTCTACATCGAATATGCTGCTACTCTTACCTTTTATCTTTGATGTGCAGAGCGCCTTTGCTACAGAGAGGAGCTCTGTCGTGCTAATGTCCTGATATTCATACAGGTATCTTGGGTGCATCGGCACTTTGTATTCCTTTGAAAGCTTATGTGCCTGCTCAAAGCTTGATACTTCTGGAATTGCTCCTTTGTACCCGTTCTTCTTGAGCTGCTCGTACCAGAACTCTTCGACATAACTGGATGGAATGAGCGGCGTGTTTGTCTTCTTGAAGTCACCGAATGTTACAAGCATGTCGCCTACACTAAGAATCTTGTCTACATCGCCGCGCACCTGCCTGGCATGCTCCGCCGTGTTGATCCTGAGCGCCTCTCCGCTTCTCAGCTTTACAAATGGCCCCTCTATGGTATCAACCGGCATTGCAACGCTTCCCTTTCCTGGCTTCTCTATCTTGACCTGCGTGCCTATTGCAATGAACTCCTCAAGGATTATCATCGTAGCTGGGCTGAATCCCTTAGCTGCTATTCCTGTAAGCCTCGACCTGCCGTACCTGAGCCTGAATGCTCCCCTATAATCAGGGTAGGCTATTACCGGACGGCCCCCAACAAGCTCTGTCAGGAACGCTGGATCCTGCACCCTCTCTTTTATATTGGCCTGCGATGAGGTCTTGCCGACCTTTATCACAGCGTTGAGCCAGCTCCAGTCGAGCCCTGCTGCCTTCGAGTACTTCAGCACGTTTTTTGCCTTCTGCGCTATTCCTTCACATAGAACCAGTGCCACGCCGCCCCTTACCCTGTTCGTTATCTCTATCTCATTGCCGTTCGCATCTAGCCTCTTGACGTTCCTGTGCACCGCGACCTCAAGCTCTTCTGTTGGTACGCCATCCACACAGACGGGGCAGTTCTCCAGTATCGTTCGTATGTCTGAGTCGCTAGGCAGGTATTGAAGACGCGCAGCCCTTGTGTGATATAATTGAATTTCCTCCATGCATCGCTCCACTTCCATACGCTGCGCTTTGTACTGCCCTATGTTGAAGAACTTCCTTGCATAATCACCCAATGCAACCGAAAGTGCGGCGCTCGTCCCTCCGGCGCCTCTTATCGGCCCAGCATAGAGTATAGCAAGATAATCCGTACCGTCTGGATTCTTGTGCAGCTCTATTCCTGGCATTCCTTCTGTAGGCGCAACGAGTATGCCTTCTGTTAGTATCGACAGTCCAACACGCAGCGCTAGGGTTATCCTTGGCTGCACGCCCATAGAGAACTTCTCGTTAGTGCATACTTCTTTTACCATCTCGAATGCTAGCTCCTGCCTGTTCTTGCCGTGTTGCTTCTCCCTTATGAACTTTGATATTCCTTCTATGCCGGTTATCCCTTCTACCTTGGATGCGATGTCGGGAGCCGGCTTTATCTCAACGCTAGTCTCTGGGTCGTAGCCCTTGCTGCGCGCCCTGTCGGCTATCTCGTAGGCTTGGTTTGCCCCCTTGGAGAGCTCAGCAAAGTATCCTTCTATTTCCATGCTTCACCATTCTCAAAGCTTATTGATGTGAACCTGTCGTTCATTGCTTCATAAACAGGAAGTATACACGGTGTAGGTATGTGTCCGGAACGTGCCTGGAAGTTTGTTAGACCTTGCCAGGTTCCGCTGTTGACTATCTTTACGCCGTGATATTCTGTAATTCCATTCTTGTGTATGTGCCCCATGTGCAGTATGTCTGGAACCTTGTCTATTACAAGTTGATCCTCCTTGCTCGGCACAATTACATTACCCCCATATATGGGGGATAGGTGTCTCCTCTTCAATATCTCAACCATGGCCTTCTCTGGAGTCGCATAGCTCACATCTGGTATTGCCCTGATCATGGAATCCAGCGAGGTGCCATGGTAAGCCAGCACATCAAGACCGTGTAGGTTCAGGTTTGCGGGGTTTGTAACGACATGGACATTGTCGAGCTTGAAGTCCTTGACCAGCTCTTCGCCCAGTATTGGTTGGGGCTCGGCCCTGCCTACGGCGTCGTGGTTCCCTGGCATCACAAAGACGTGGATGTAGTCTGGTATCATCTCTATGAAGTTGAAAAGGATCTTGTACTGCAGGAAGATGTCAGGCACGGCCAGCTCGTATTCTTGTTCTGGGTATATTCCTACGCCGTCTGCAACGTCGCCGGCCATTACTATGTATTTTATCTTGCCTGCGAGTCCTTCGCCGTCCATTCTTGATTCTCCATTAAGCCACTTCAGCATCTTGGAGAAGTTCTTCTCCATGAACTGCTTGCTGCCTACGTGTATGTCTGACATGAATGCGATTGCTACGTCGTCCGTTACCTTCTTTGGTTCTTTTATCGGAACGTCAGGCCAGAGTATCTCGCTCGCCATGAGGAATTGATTCGAAAGTTTCCCCTTTATGGCAACGACTTCATCGTTTATGAGGCGCTTGCCCGCCTCGTAGAGGTTCTTTGACTGCTGCGAGGTTCCATTCATGAAGATGACCTTAAGGTCTGAGGTCTCATCCTCTATGACCACCATAAGGTTGCCCTTCTTCGTGTTTATCTTTGAGGTAACCATGCCGACTATTGTGACCTCTCGTCCGCTGGTGTAGCCCTTCGTAGTGGATATGCTCTGCGATAGGAGCGCCGTCATCCTCCTTTCTTCTATTATCCTGCGTATCTTCTCAAACCTGTTCTTGAAATAATCGACAAAGTCATTCACGTTGCCCTCTGCTGTGAGCCTCTCCTTGTTGCTGATCCTGTAGAATGCATCTACATCTGCTGCGGATGGCTTGAAGCCGCTTTGTCGTATCACCTCAACAGGCATGGGTGTCTTTTCCTTTGATATCTCTTCGAGTATCTTTGATATCTCATTTCTGTCTGCGATGCTTATTCCAGAATCAGACTTGTGCGATTCGATGAGACGTGTCACAAGCGTGTTTACGTCTATTTCATTGACCAGTTTGGCATCCACATCTGCTGCCAGGAGTATCCTAGCCTGCGAAAGCATTGTTGATAGCTCTTTTAGGACATCTTTTCCGGCCATATACTTATTCTTTTATCGCTTCAAGCATACTAAGTATGTTCCAGAGCATGGTCCTTGCCTGCGGTGGCAGGTTTATGTCGTTGCTGACACCATCTATGTTGTATATCGCGGCAGAGACCCTGACAGTGTAATCTCCCTTATCATTGAGCCTTGTCCTGGCCTCATTGATTGCCGTACGTACGTTCTTTGGCACGCTGGTGTCGTTCAGAAGCATATCCATTCTGGCGGTTATCTGCACGATCATCTCTGCTACTTTCTTTTCGTCCGTCATGGTATGCACCCCACATAATAAGTCAAAGGAGATTTGCTTTGGAAGTATTTATACCTATCTGAATTAGTTTGCTTACACGGTTATGTGGAACGTCGCACGTATGTAGGCACCAAGAAGTATGGTAACTACGGCAACGCCCAGAGATATCAGAAGTGTCTTTGCCACGCTCTTTATGACGCTCTTGTCGGTTGCGAGCGCTATCATTGATGAAGTGAATGTGAGTACAATAGATGTCAGTACGATCGCAATGATTATTCCGGTATATCCTACAATGCCGAATCCGAATGGCGACAATGGAAATAGCGATCCGATGAAATAGAATATTCCGACATAGAAGGCGGACGATTTTGCAGTAGCTGTTCCTTTTACCACAGCAGATTTTTC
>JAJYIZ010000004.1 GCA_021789815.1 Microcaldota archaeon | reverse complement strand
AAATATGAGCGATAGGGAAACTCCTTTGTACCACTGGCGTTCGCCGCTGAGAAGGAAGCTTCCTCTGCCTATGGAGCCCTTGCCTGTAGACTTGCTGACCTGCTCTCTTCTCATCGCATACACGTCGACCGCGTGCAGCCCCTCCTTCCAGGCGCTCGAGTAGCAGGCTGCCATCTGCGCAGTCTCCTCCATCGCCTCCTTTGAGGCCTTTGCCCCGTTCTTGAGTATCGTGACTGACGCCCCGAAGATATTCGCGTGAAAGAAGAGGTCGTTCTCATCGAAATGCTTCGAGTTCAGCAGCTCGTTCTGCTGTGCGTCCCTGCCACCTATCGCCAGCATGTGATCGCTGGTGAAGAACCAGTGGAACTTCTCGTACCATTCCTTCTCGGTCACCACTATTCTCTTGGTTTGCGGTGCTGCTGCAGACAATTGACTGGCTTCCTTGAGCCTTTTCTCAAGGTCCTTTATAGCAGATTCGGCGCCGGCCTTCTTCTGCACGAGTTTCTTCGCCTTTTTGTAGAAATCGTCCGCGTTCTCCTGCGCAGATTTAGTAAAATCTATTGTTATCCTCATGATCATGCGAATGAGAGGTTACCGTAAACAGCCAGCGAAACAAGTATTGCTATGAAAAAACCGAGCAGGCCTATTACCAATATCCCTAGGATTATTATCTTTGCTGTGCGCTTGAACCTATCGGGGCCTGGCTTGTAGCTAACATAAAGTATGTGCCTAGCGTTTGTTATGAAACTGCTCAGGTTGCCTATGATGTCCATAGAATCGTTATTAATTCTTTGAGTTTAATTACTTTCGATATTTTTATAGCTTGTGATGCGATGGCAAGAAACTATGCTGTTGTTGTGCACTACGGCGAGCTCTGGCTGAAGGGCAGGAACAGGGGCTCTTTCATAAGACGTCTTAATGGCAACATAAATGCCGCTTTGAAAGGATGCAAACCAAGAATAGTCGATGAGCGTGACAGGCTGCTGGTCTACTTCAAAGACAGCAAGACAACGGAAAAGGGAATCCAAAATCTTAGGTTTGTGCCTGGAATCTCCTGGTTCGGTAGGGTTATAATGGCAAAGAACTCCTTGCCGGATATAATAAAAGCGTCAAACGGAATGTTTGACAAAAAAGATACAGTTAGGATAGTTGCAAAAAGGTCATACAAAGGCACAAAGTTCAATTCTTATGGAATAGTAAGCGAGTTCATAAAGAAATCAAGGAACCTAGGCTTCAAAATAGACAAGGATGCGGATAAGGAACTGCTGATAAACGTTACGAAGAACGGGACGATGCTCTCTTCTGAGAAGATTGTAGGCCTGGGCGGTCTTCCTGTAGGCTCTTCGGGCAAGGCAATCGTGCTCCTCTCAGGTGGCATAGATTCGCCTGTGGCTGCGGTCTACGCTATGAAGAGGGGATTGGATGTAGCGTACCTGCACGTGCATGCTTTCAGGAGCAACAAGGAAGCCGCATCATCAAAAATGAAAAATATTCTGGGCGTTCTATCAAAGTACAGCCAAAAGCAGAAAGTCTATTATGCACCGGCGTACATCTTCCAGTCCGCTACCATAAAGATACCGCAGAAGTATGAGCTTGTGCTCTTCCGCAGGTTCCTTTACAGGCTTGCAGAAGAAGTTGGAAGGAGGGAGCATGCGAACGCTATAGTGACTGGTGAGAGCCTAGGCCAGGTTGCCTCGCAGACCATAGGCAACATGACAGCGTCGCAGCATGGAATAGAGTCCATTGTAATAAGGCCGCTCATAGGATTCGACAAGCGGGAGATAATAGACCAAGCAAAGAGACTAGGCACGTACGACATATCAATAAAGAGCTACAAGGATGTCTGCGCCATAGGCGTAAAGAACCCTTCAACGAACATGGGAAGCGAACTTGTGTCAAGGCTCTACAAGAGCTGCGATTTGGATAACGTCCTGAAGAGGACAATCAAGCTGATGGGCGAATCAGACTGAGAGCAAATATCTGTAAACTTCATCGGAGTCCTTCCTTATCTTGTACTTCTTTGCGAAATACTGGAGTATGTTTGCAACGTCTCTCTTTAGAAATTCATGGGCGCTGGGATGTCTTGTCGAAACCGCCTGGCCGAAGTCTATCATGTACGGTACTTCGTTGTAGACCAATATGTTGTATTCGCTGATGTCTGCATGGACCAGTTTTGCTTGGTATAACTTCTTCATGTTCTCTATTATAAGATAAAGTGCGGCTTCTGGATCCTCCACACGTACATCGTTCAGCGATGGGGCGATTGTTTTATGGTCTCCCAGGAACTTCATAGCGATTATATTGCCGTTGAACATGTACGGGGTTGGAACGAGCACGCCTGCACCGTTCGCAACTCGAAGGTTGCCGAACTCCTTCTTGCACCATGTGTTGATTATGCTCTCTCTGCTTTTGCCTATCTGGCGCTCGAAACGCGGGTCCCCTTCTATGTACTTTGACATTTTTATGAACGCTGAGGCTTCTATCCTGAAGAATTTCATCATAACGTACTTTTGGCCAGAGACCACCTCGGCATCGCCGGCTTCTGCCAGATAAAGATCCGCCTCCTTGCCCCTAGCTATAGGGCTTTTGAGCGCGGTGATGATGCGCTTGTTGTAGAACTTGCTCAAGTATGTCATTGTCCTTGTGTCGAATATGCCCTGGTCGACCTTCCTGCGCTCCTTGAGCATGAATTCTTCTCTTTCCTGGCGGTGCCTCTTTGACCTCATTCTTGCCATGCTTAATGATTGAGATGCCTTCTATAAAAGAGATTGTCTGGCTCTGCAGCACCCTTTTAATGCTTTTCTTATCATATATATTCGGTGTCATGGCGCAAAGAAGGGAAACCACATTTGAATATTTAGAAGCATCTTACAAGAGGCACCTCCATTACCTTGAGAAGCACTCTGGGTGGCACATCTTTAGAGGGGTCTTCTGGGGGATTTACCTATTCATAATAGGCCTGCTGCTTGCAACTGTGGTGCCGGGCACGCTCACATATCCGGCATTCTTCGGCTGGTCCCTGATAATACTTTCGTTCTTCGTTGTAATATACGGGTTCACAACATCTATGCACCACAGACTGATGAAGAAATACGCTTGATGCTCCTGCTACATAGACTATTATGCACTATTAGTGCATACATTCACGGATTTTCATGCAGTTACCAAACATCTATGAAATGAAGAACTACAAGCTGCTCATAGTCATACCAATAGCCATGCTTCTCGTCAGCCTTGTTTTCATTCCGAAGATACAGCTTGACCAGTCTCTTAAGGGTGGCGTAAACATACAGCTGCAGACCAATTCTGTAGTAGATGTAAGGGCGCTTACATCATCTATAGATTCCAAGATACCTGGCGCACAGGCGAGCGTCTCGCAGTCCATTGGTGGCATATCGATAACGATAGCTGCAAACGGCACACTTGCAACCGCCTCGCAGTATGCGTCGCACGTTTATACCGGCTATGGGAACTACTCTAACGCAGCGGTCCTCTTGGCATCTTATCAGGCAGGCCTAAAACAACAGCCGAACAACCAGACATTGGTATCCATAATAAACGGCTTGCAGACCAACCAGACAAGATATCTGAGCCAGATGAACACGAACCTGACAAAAGAACTTGCCACATTATCGGCTTTCTCAGGCAGTGCCCCGAAATATAATTCTAGCAACGCACAACAGATGTACGGTTTGGCACAGAGTGCATACGTAAACGCATCATCGATATACAAAAACAGAGTGATAACCGCGCTGCACGGCATACTCTCATTCACTTCATACTCGTATAACGATGTGACTCCGACGCTGGGAAGCTTCTTCCTTTCCGAGATGCAGTCCATAATAATAGCTGCGTTCGTGCTCGTTGCGATAGCCGTACTTGTAATATTCAGGACGCCTGTGCCATCGCTTGCCGTTGTCTTCAGCTCTGCTAACGACATAATAGTCGCGCTTGGCGTCATGGGAATTGTAGGCATACCGTTGGGGGTCGCGTCTATAGGCGGCATACTGATGCTGATAGGTTATTCGATAGACACTGCTCTGCTCTCCTCGATAAGGATACTGAAGAGGAGCGAGGACACTCCCGTCATAAGGGCCTACAGGACCATGAAGACCGGCATAACAATGACAACAGCCGCGATAATCACTTTCGCGATACTGCTCGTAGTCTCTTACGTTGCTTTCATACCTACATACTTCGAAATCGCGGGCGTTGTTCTTGCCGGCCTTATTGCAGACATATTCACAACTTGGTTCGGCAACACACCTATGGTACTTGCATATAAAAGAAGGAAAGAGTTGGCACCATGAACTGGACCGGCTATCTGAAGGACAGGCGCATACTTGTGCTTATAGTGATAGCTGTAGCGCTTGCGCTGCTTGATTGGCACTACGGCATCCATTTCGGCATAGAGTTCGCTGGCGGAACCCAGATCCCCATAACGCTTGCTCATCCAGTGAACGCCAGCGATATGAGCAATCTAATATCGTCTTTGCAGCAGCGTGTTTCTACATTCGGCCTAAAGCAGGTCAGCGTAGAGGGGATAGGCAACGGAGAGGTCTACGTTGTCATACCTAGCATAACAGGCAGCGAGATCAACCAGACAATAGATATAATACAAAGCCAGGGAAGGTTTGATGGCTATGTCAACGGCCAGGTTGCGATAAACGGAACCGGCATACTGAAGGGCAGCATAGGGCAGCCAGCCCCTACGGTGGTAAACAATACTGTAGAGTGGATTGTCACATTCTTCATAACACAGTCTGCAGCTACAAGGTTCGCGAGCGTGGTCTTCGGGCAGGGCAACAAACCACTGTACATGTTCCTTGACAGGCCTTCCAATACTGTGGTGCTCTTCAATAGATCAATACCGCTCAACACTACTTCCTTGATATCACAATCGAGCGCTCTTGCAGGTATAGAATCCGCGCTCTCCGCAGGCAACGAAACCATACCAGTAGTTGAGGTCTCAAACAACAACATAAGCGTGCAGAGCGCCGAGCACTTTTTGCAAATAAACAAGGGCAAGTACACAAACATAATAGCAAGCGCTGGAATAAACAGGACATTGTTATCGTATCTGAATGCGAACAACTACACAGTAAAGCTTGAGAGCAGGGCCAACATGACACCAACGTTTACAACCGTTGGATTCAACCAATCGATATTAGATACGTGGCCGGTTGTGGGCCTGCTGTCAGCTCCGATACTCAATCCTTCCATAACGAATGGTAACGTGAGCGACAGCTACCAGATATCCGGGATTGCGCCAGCGACCCTGACAAAGACGCAGAAACTTGCGTACGCACAGCAGCAGACCAAAACTATAGCAAGCGTGCTCAGCGGAGGAGCGCTACCTGTCGCAGTCTTTGTAGGAACGCCGACTACGATTCCGCCAACTCTTGGATCTCACTTCCTTTACATAAGCGTGATAGCAGGTGGCATAGCGATAATATTCGTGTCGGCTTTCATCATGATAAGGTACAGGAAGATATTCCTAGTTGCTCCGATACTTCTTACAACGGCAATGGAACTCTTCATTATAGTCTCTATAATAGGGCTGATAGGCACCATAGACCTCGCGGCCGTGGCAGGAATGATTGCAGTGGTAGGTACAGGAGTAGACGCACAGATAATAATCACTGACGAAGTCCTTGCGCACGGCTCTTCAGAAACATCTGCAAGAACGCTCCTGGGCCATGCATTCTACATAGTGTGGGCAGACGCTGCATTGCTCGTAGTTGCAATGATGCCCCTCTTCTTCTCGACATCTCTGGTCAGTGTAATCGGTTTCTCAGAGTCAACGATAATAGGTGCGCTCCTCGGCGTCCTCATAACAAGGCCGGCGTATGGAGCGATACTTAGCAGGCACTATGCCTGATGTGATAAGATGATAAAGTACTGCCCGACCTGCAACAGGCCGAGCGACAAGTTCAAGTTCATAGGAGAGTTCTGCGAGGTCTGCATAACAGACAAGCTAAAGGAAGGGATACCGGATAGCGTAGTCATCGAGAGATGCAAGAGCTGCGAGAGGATAAGGACCCCTACAGGATACACGCAGTCTGACAAGAATTCTCTCAAGGAAGCGATGCAGCAGGCGCTGAAGAGCAAGTGCAGCATATCGATAGTTGACTTTGACTGGAAAATAGCGCTGCTCAAGTTCACATGCGAAGTTGACGGAAACCAGGCAACCTTCGAGAAGAAGATCCACATAAAGGTAAAGAAGACAATGTGCATGGACTGCTACAGGAGAACTTCGGGTTATTACGAAGCTGTGATACAATTGAGAGGGCCCAGGGAGCCTGTCGACAGGATGCTCAAGAAGTTCACCAATTTTATAGACGTCAGGGGGGCGTTCGTATCCAGGCTCGATGAGCTTCCGAATGGTTATGATATCTACATGAGCGACAAGAAGATGGCCGGCAACTTCTTCCAGTACTATGACCTAAAGCCGAAGAGGTCATACACACTTTATGGAATGAAGAGGGGCAACAAGCTCTACAGGAACATATACCTGTTAAGGCTGAGTTGAATCAGGACTGCTGCATATACACACAAGGTATGGCAGTGCTTGATGGGCAGGAGTTCTGCGCGCTCACGTTTATCAGATAGCTGCCCTGCGCGGCTATCCCTCCAAGACTGCCGCTCACATTTATCGGGGTATATGCAGTGATGTAGCTCGACCCAGCCGTTGTGGAAACAACGAGTATGATTTCGTGGCCTACGCCGTTCTGCAAGGTTCCAACATAAACATTCTGCACGCTAGGCGGCATCTGCACCAATATGAGCTGCCTTGCCGGGTATCCCTGCGTGCCTACCGACGTTGCTGCGTTTGCAAGCTTGCTTGCTGCAGCCTGCGCCTCTATAGATGCAAGGGATGAGCTAGACGTAGAAATCTGAATAAAGGCGAGTGCTACTATAGGAAGAAGCACTATGAGCCCGAACGATACTGTGATAAGAAGCTCGAAACTCGATTGCGCCCTTATCCTTCTATGATTCTTCATAGTATCTCACTTCATCCATTCCCTTCTTGAAGCTTGTGACCTTCCTTACCGCAATGGTCCTCTCCTTCTTCCTCTTTATCTCCTTCATCAGCTTACCAAGCAGCTGGTTGAGCGTCCTTTCGATATTGTAATCCGTTGCGTGCACGTATACGGTGCCCTGCTTCTCTATAGAGAGACGGGCATGCATCTCGTACATTCGGCCGCGCATCTTCTTTATGTTGACAGATATGTAGAGAGCACGCGCCCCCTTCATGCGCTCCGCCTTCTCCATGAAGCCGTCGAGTGCGGTTCTTATGTCTGTTTCGTACTCCCTTGTGTCATCGTCTATCCCGGACACGAAGACCTTCTGCTCGCCTACGCTCCTGCTGGAAAGCACGCTCCCGAATATGTCGAATACCGTAAGCACTCCAACGGGCGCGCCCTTCCTGACAACTATTACAGAAGAGACATCGTTCTCTATCATGCTTCGGGCCGCGTCTGCGAGGTTCTTGCTGTAGTCCACTACAACAAGGTTCTTGCTTGCGGCTGCGCTCAGCTGCGCGTCGTATGATCCGTACGGCCTGTTCTTCATCTCTGGAAGGCGTTCGCCCTTCTTCGAGTAGCTGAAGATTAGGTCATGGTTTGTGATTATTCCATAGAGGCGCTTGTTCTGCAGGACGACAAGCCTGTTCACCTTGTTGGCGCGCATAGCGGACTTTGCTTGCGATAGTGTAGCTCCAGAATCTATAGCGATTACAGGTGTTGTCATAGCCTCATTGACCTTTATGTCTGAAAGCATCTTTAGCGAAAGCAGAATCTTCAGCACTGTAAAGCGTTTTATCACTCCGGTTATGCGGTTGCTCGAAGTGTACGGCAAAGCCTTCACCCTGCTCTTGTGGAAGCCCAGGAGAACATCGTCTATTGTTGTACTATCATTTATGGTGGGAACAACGCTTGCAAGCTTCCCGGCGCTTATCCGCGTGCTCTTCATTGTTGGCCCATATCTGTAGATTGATCGGTTGTCCACAACACCGTAGTATTCCGGGCCCTTGAAGACAACGATAATCCCATACTTGTCTATTGCAGAGAGTATCTCGGATATTGGGGTGCTTGCGTCAAACGAGACGGTCTTTGATATCAGTTCCTTTGGTATGTTAAGCGTAGAAGCGTCCATGATAACACGGCCTTTTAGATATCCATAACAAAATATAAATAAAGAGCAATAAAAAGGTTGCATGTGCCAGGATGGCAGATCGGCTATGCGGTCGCCTGCAGAGCGACATAGGGGGGTTCAACTCCCTCTCCTGGCTCAGCTTTTCAGCGTTGGTAACACTCAACTTTAAAAATACATGCTATGAGTATTTACCGTGAGAAAATGGCAAAGAAAATGGCTATGAACAAGACGGCCGGAGGATTCCTAATGCTTATAGGAACCCTGCTCTATCTGTACATAGCATTCTCTTGGTACAATAGTAATGCCACGGCTGGGCCGTGGCTCTCCAGCGCACAGTTCTTCGGACCATTCGTTGCCGCGTTCACCTTCATAGGTGCGATCACGCTCTTCTTCATGAGCATAGGCACCATGACCGGACGCAGACCTGAAAACGAATACATGAGCAGAGTAATGTGGTCATTCATGACCCTTACCGGCCTTGCCTTCCTGATAGTAACCGGCGGGAGCGCATGGTTCTACTGGGCTGTGCTGGCCTTCGTCATCGCCTTCATAGGCGGAATAATAAAGATGACGTAAAAGCCAAACATTTTGCAGACATCTGCAGAGCGGAGAGGGAGCGTTAGGTTTCCCTCTCTGACTCTTATTTCCTTAGATTCGCAACAAGATCAGATAGGAGACAAGGACTAGGAATAGGAACAGAAAGACCAGCAAGAAGATCAGAAACGTTCTTATGAAAATCTGCATTCTTGGATTCTTTTTCAATCGACCACCTTAGACATCGAGAACTGCACTTACTCTGCATTCTTTTCCCTTTTTAGTGACCTTCAATTCATAGCGGGAGACTCCCTTCACGTATATTACAGAGTATTTTGGGTCCTGGGGCCTTGCAAAGAACTGTAATATTACGCTGTATGAACCATCAGAGCCACTTATTTTCAGGCTTTTTACAGCATAACCATATACGGAATTGGAGTCCGCTACGGAGAGCGCATCCTGCAGGGTTACCCACAAGAGATCCTCTAGGTTCGCAGCCTTGTCTTTGACCGTCAGCAGCCTTGCCTTTGCCCCCATCTTGCTTACGGCCATGATGTAAGCCGATGTATCGAACATCGCGAGTACAGCGTTCTTGAATGCCTCCTCTAGAGTCTTACCGTGCGCGACAAGCTTCACGTCTGCTGTGTGACTTTTGAACAGGTAGCCTTTCCTCTTCATCAAACCGCTTATTTATCGAACTGCTTATTAATATTGCTTGCAAGTACTCTATGTCCTATGAAGAGAAGAGTAACTGCTGACCTTTGATGAAGCCCATTTCGACCGAGGACATTGTTTTGTGTGTTTTCCATGCGTACAGACCCCGGCAAGGTATTTGGAATAGTGGTGCTCCTGCTGGCAACGCTCCTTGCAATGGGCGGAACGCTCTGGACAACCAACGCCTCTGTTCTTGATACAGACCCTGTATCGTATGTGGTAGTAGTAATGCTGATGCTTTTTCTTTTCATCATATTTTCGCTTAAGGAGAACCTTAAACTAAACAAAAACAGAAGGGCATTCGTGATAGGGACCCTGGTTTTTGTGCTTTATCTGATAGTTCTTTCATACTCTAGGATTGGTCTGTCTTCTGTCTTCGCAACATTTAGGATTGATGCGCTGATAATCCCGCTCGCACTGATCTCGTTTATAACTATCCTGTTTGGCTTTTCTGGTCTAAGAGAACTGAAATATCTTGTAGTTTACTCTCTGTTCATGTCACCGCTGATCCTGATGCCGCTCCTTGGCCAGAATCAAGCTTTTGCAGTAACAAACGCAGTATTCGTTTACGATGTGCTGAAATCTTTTGGCGTTCCGGTAACACTAAACGGAATAACGATAACCTCACAGGTCAATACCAGCATATCGATTGCGTCAACATGCGCACCAATAGGGACGTTCGTTGCGCTGGTAATGTTCCTGATACCGCTTGCGTATCTGTATGAAGGCAGCTTCAAAAGGAAGATGCTTTGGATTCTTTCAGGTTTTGTGCTGATGCTAGTTCTGAATTTTGCGCGCATGTTCGGCATAGCATACTATTGGGCTTACTACGGCCTGACACAGGCGATTGCTTTGTTTCATCTTTTTGCCGGGCAGATATTATTCTATGTAGCAATAATAGTGATGTTCCTTCTGGCAACCAAATACGGCCTGCAAATAGCAAGATTGAGGAAGGGCCAGCTCCATCAGATACAGGTCGACTTTGCGAGATGGAAAAAGGCTTTTGGTGTGTATTGGATATACGTGATCGTACTAGGCTTTGTTGGCCTACTTTTCTCGTTGCCTTATCTCCATTCTGTTTACGCTTCGCCTACTTTCTTTTATACAAACCTTAGCACAATAGGACAGAATACGATCTATCATGCTATTGGCCTCAGTTTTGCGGATTTTTCATCGAACACGATAAAGCTGAAGGAGCAGAACTATACAGAGACTCTTGCGATACTTAACGGAAGTAACACAAACAATGCAACATACGTTGTTGCGACGTACTCAAACATACCTTTGCCTGGGGCGATGGTGAGCGGCTATAGCAAGATATCTTCTGCGCATTCCTTCATGCTAAGAAACGGGATAAGGTTGACAAGCGTTGTAGGCTATTCCGGCAACCAGATGTTTGATGTCAACTACTTTGCAGCACCGTTGAACTTCTCCAGTCAGTATGTCTCGGTTAATTATGAATTTATTAAACTGATTGGCTCTGGTGCTCCTTCGTGCACAATGCTCACCTACAGGTCCATAGGTCTCTTCAATTACATAGAGTCTCTGATCTACAATGCCCTGAACGGGCAGCTGGACTACAGCAACAACGGCGTTCTCTGTACCTCTTACACGGTAGCGAGTCACATCTAGGTGAAAATTTGAAACTTGTCTTTAGTGCAGGTGTCCTGGTTTACACATACAGGGAAAATAAGCGTCTCTTTCTCTTCTTGGAAAGAAAGAGCAAGTGGTTGGACATACCAAAGGGGCATATAGAAAAGGGGGAGCACGCGATAGATGCGGCAATCAGGGAAACAGAGGAAGAAACAGGTCTTAAGGTAAAGCCAGATCGTTTCTTCAGGCACCTGTTAAAATATTGGACCAGGGATGGGGGCCAGAAGGCAAAGAAAACCGTTACAGTATACTTGGCAGAGGTACCTGCCAACGTTAAGGTAAAGGTATCTTGGGAGCACGAGGACTACCAATGGCTGGATTCTGACGATGCTCTCAAGAAATCAAAGTTCAAGGACACAAAAGAGCTCATAGACGCTGGAAACATTTACATAGAAAGAAAGGAAGCTATGGAGAGGCTCAACGAAGAGTACAGGAAATTGCCCGAGAAGATCAGTGGCTGGAACCTGAGCAAGAGCTTAGTTCCTGGTGAGGGTCCGCTCAACGCAAACGTGATGCTCGTGGGCCAGGCGCCAGGCAGAAATGAGGATGAACAAGGGAGACCTTTTGTAGGGATAAGCGGGCAGCTTCTTGACAAGCTGATAAGAAGGGCCGGCCTAAGAAGAGAGAACATCTACATAACAAGTGTTGTGCAGTTCTTTCCGCCTGAGAACCGGGTGCCAACAGATGAAGAGATAGATGTCTGCAGAGATTTCCTGAACAGGCAAATCAAGATCATAGATCCAAAAATCATAGTTGTTTTAGGCGCCGTGTCTGCAAAGGAGCTTCTGGGGCTTCATGAGATAATGAAAGAGCACGGGAAGCTGATCAAAAAAGAACGAAACTACTTTATTACGCTGCACCCGGCAGCAGCCGTCAGGATAAAAACCAACCTGCCGCTTATAGAGGATGATTTCAGGAAGCTGAAGGGCGTGCTTGCGGGTTTATGATCCCCTCCTCTCCATTGGGAAGAGTATTACCTCCTTTATGGATTTGCTGTCGGTCAGCAGCATTGCAAGCCTGTCTATGCCCATGCCAAGTCCGCCTGTTGGCGGCATGCCGTGCTCCATCGCCTCAATAAAGTCGGTGTCCATCGGCTCTGCTTCTTTGTCGCCCTGTGCGCTCTTCTTCGCCTCCTCTTCAAAATTTTCTCTTTGTATTATCGGGTTTTGCAACTCTGAATATGAATTAGATATCTCCATTCCCGATATGTATAGCTCAAATCTCTCAACAAGTTTTGGGTTGCCCCTCTTCGGCCTTGTCAGCGGTGAAGTCTCTCTTGGGAAATCGATCACAAACGTCGGTTGCATCAGGAAGGGCTGCACAAGCACCTCGAGGAGCTTTGCGTATGCGTGCGCCCTGTTCCGCGTGCCGCCTGCAAGCCTTATCCCATTCTTCTCTGCAAGCGCAAAGAGCTCGTCATCGCTCATCAAGAGCACGTCGCCACCTACCTTCTCATTTATGCTTTCTATGAACTTTACCCTTTTGAATGGAGCCTTGAAGCTTATCTTGTTGCCCTGGTATGTTATCTCGTCCTTGCCGAACATCTCTTTTGTTACATACTCCAGTAGCTTCTCGTTAAGCTTCATCATGTCGTTATAGTCAACATAAGCCTGGTACCACTCTATCATTGTAAATTCTGGGCTGTGCGTTGTGTCTATGTCCTCGTTCCTGAACGCTTTGTAGATCTCGTAGACCTTCTCGAAGCCGCCGATTATCAGCCTCTTGAGGTATAGCTCGTCTGCTATTCTCAGGTAATCATCCTCATCAAGGGTGTTGACGTGCACCTTGAATGGCTGTGCATCACCGCCGCCGTAGAGGGGCTGTATCGCTGGTGTCTCGAACTCCATGAAGCCTTTCTTATCGAGGAATTTCCTTATCAGGCTCACCATCTGGCTCCTCTTCTGCGCTATGCTCCTTGATTCCTCATTCATCAGAAGGTCTAGGTGCCTCTTTCTGTACCTTGTCTCTACATCTTGAACTCCCTTCCACTTGTCCGGCAGCATGCGTATAGCTTTTGCGAGCTGCCTGTATGCCTTGACATTAATGCTGATTTCTCCTGGCGTTGTCTTGAAGACCGTGCCCTTTACTCCAAGCATATCGCCAGCATTGAAGGACTTTAGCTTCTCGAATGGCTTTTCCCCTAAAGCAGAGTAATCGAAGTATGCCTGGATCTTGCCTGTGCCATCCTGCAGATCCATGAAGATCAACTTGCCGGACTTCCTTATCGCCATGATCCTTCCAGCTACAGATACCTTCTTGTTCTCGTACTTCTGGTAGTTGTCCTTTATGCGCACTGCGGCTGCGTTCGCCCTGTATGAATATGGCATCTTTGCTATCAGCTTGCGCATATAGTCCTCTGCCATTCTATCGATATAGATGCTCTCAAAAGACATAAATATCTAGACAAATTCAGATTTAGCTGTGATTTGATGAGAGGAACTTATAACCCAGGATCAGATTCAACTGCATTAGTTGTGCCAAAAACAGAAATTGCACCAAGAGAGGAACCGAGATTGATAGCGAGAGTCACCTATGAGGGTACAAGGAATGTGTATAGCACCAGTCCCATAGCGGCGATAGCGAGATTTGAGCATAGCAGAGTGTCTATGGAAGCAAAGATAATTTGGGACTACTCGTTGGTATTAGCTTCAACTGGAAAACTCAGCGTTTCTGGAGCATATCACGAAACCTGGACATTCGACCAGCACACCACCGCAGAGGGGTTTAGGACTCTCCTGTTAGGGTTACAGACGGGCAGAGAAGATCCACTACTTGCTTTCAAAGACATGGCACAAACTGCAAAGGCGGGAATTGAACGTTAAAGAAAAGAAATGTTGATAAGGGGTAAAATGCCAAAGCAGTTGGGCGACCAGGAATCCCTTCAAGACCTCATCAACGCGCTCCCTAGAATGCATCAGACAGCAATCGAACTTGTAGCGCTTGAGCCACCAAAGCCATTAGCCCTGAAGGGAGGGGAAGCGCAGAGGACACCAGGGTGGTTTTCAAGGACATTCGGAAGGGCGCGTGCGAAGGAGAAAGTCGAAAATTAGTATTATGCGCTAATGTCTCACTTAAACAAGAGTGAGGAGTCCCTAAGGACTCCTCATTACTGTGGGGGTGAAACAATTAGCGTGTCGGTCGCCTTGCCAGCATCATACTTGTAATAGACCTTTCGGCCAAGCTGGTGCCTTTCAAGGACACCCAATCTGTACAGCTTGTTCAGCCGCACAGATGCGGCGTTCCTTCCTTTGTAATTCATTGTTTTCTTAATATCATCGGCGCAAGCCATCCCGATGACCTGCACGGTCTTCAGGATCTCAGCGTCTAGCTGGGACAGGGGTATCTCTCTTGCGCCTCTGATTGTTGTTTTGGGTTCCTCTAGGTCCTCTTCCTCGTAGTAGGTATTGTCGCGAATACCATTTTCGAGCCTTGCCATACTCTCTTGTAGACCTTTCAGCAGCAATGTGGTGCGCCTGTTCTCATCCACCATGTATTTTATCAAAGTTGTTAGATCAAGGTTGGCCTGATCTGTCTTGTCCTTCTGAATCAGGACCTCCTTCTCCTTCTCGGCCCTGTCCTTTATGTTTGCAATATTATTTTGAATCTCGATTAATGCTTTTTCCAAGCTTTTTTTCGAACGCATTTGACCCTCCCCGATTGAATCGTGACCATCATGTCCTTGAATCATGACGAAATCACGATTATGTTGTGAATAGTTAAGTATTTAAAGGTTTCCGAATTCTAGAATAGAGGAATGCCCTTCCCTTTCTTTTATTCCGCTATTATTTTGAGAACTTTGAAGCCTATTTATCGAGATAAACTTATATTCCTTTAATGTAGAATTGAAGCTGCGCGATCTCATGGAAGAGGTATACATACCGCAGGAGAGGCTATCGGCCCTGAAGGACGAGCCAAAGACAAGGAAGCTAATAGAGAGCGCATGCTCCTGCAAGCTGTCAATCAACGATGACGAATGCGTAGTAATAGACGGCGCTCCATACGACGTCTTCGTCGCAAAGAGCGTGGTATATGCGTTCGGACGGGGCTTCGACATAGCCATAGCCAGGCTGCTCCTGAACGACAACTATTACTTTACATCAATAGATCTCAAACACGAGCTTGGCAGCGAGAAGCGTGTCCAGAGGATAAAGGCCAGGATAATAGGAGAAAGCGGCAAGACAAAGAGGTACATAGAGAGCGTCAGCGCTGTGAAGATGAGCGTTTATGGGGATACTGTAAGCTTTATAGGCAGCATGGAAGAAATAAAGGAGGCAGAAACGGCTGTGAACACGCTCATAGAAGGGGGAACCCACAAGCTCGCTTACTTGCGCATGGAAGCAGCACACAGGAAGAACAAGCGCACAGCGCAGACACCAACGTTTTAGGTAATAAGGATGGCGACCACAGGTGCAGAGCAGATATTCAAGGAGTTTAGGGAGCATTCCGCGGCGGAATTCTTCAAGAAGAACAGGCAGATGCTCGGCTACTCCGGCCAGGGAAGATCGCTCGTCACCATAGTCCATGAGTTCGTTACAAACTCGCTTGACGCATGCGAAGAGGCAGGCATACTTCCAGAGATAGATGTGGCTATAAAGAAGATCGAGAACGGCAATGGTGTAAACAGATATTCGATCAAGGTGTCGGACAATGGCCCGGGTATACCAAAGAATTTTATCGGAAAGGCGCTTGCCACCATATTCGCGGGCACCAAGTTCCACAGGTACATGCAGCAACGCGGTCAACAGGGCATAGGGGCTGCTGGCTGCGTCCTTTTTGCGCAGATAACAACCGGCAAGCCGATATTCGTAAAATCCTCGACAGGGAAGGGCAAGGGCTACTCCTGCAGGCTCGGACTGCAGACTGCCACGAACAAGGCGGTGATAACAGAGATGACGGACATGGCTGAGGATTTCGCCGGCCTGGTAGTAGAGGGAGAGTACGCAGACATAAGGTACGAGGCCGGAGAGCACGGCGTTTATGAGTATGTAAGAAGGACCGCGCTGTCGAACCCGCACCTTCAGATCAAACTGACAGATCCAAATGGCCAGGAATCGCTCTTCCCGAGATCTGTCAAGGAACTTCCGCAAAGACCTGCTGTTGCACAGCCGCACCCGGCAGGGCTCTCGACAAACGACCTTCTTGAGTTTGCACATACAAGCGAGAGCAGGAAGATATCGTCATTCCTGGTTGACACATTCGCGAGGACCACGCAGAACAAGATAGGCGAACTGAAAGAGATGGACAAAACCATAGATTTTGACAAGAATCCAAAGCAGATGAACTGGGAGGAGGCGGAAAGGCTGGTAAATGCGATAAAGAAGGTGAAGTGGGTTGCACCTGATGCAAGCTCTGTAGTACCCATAGGGGAAAAACAGATCAGGATCGCTCTCAAGAATATACTGAATCCGGAGCACATGTCGGTCACGGAGAGGAAACCGAGGATATTCAGGGGCGGCATTCCTTTTGTTGTCGAGGCTGCCGTAGCATACGGAGGCAATTCCGGAAAGAAAGAGGAGGAGGGTTTCTCAGGAAATGTTCTAAGGTTCGCAAACCGAGTGCCCCTGCTCTTCGACAGCGGGAGCTGCGCCATAAGCAAGGCGGCGAACGAGATTGAATGGAAGAGATATAACATCGACATGGAGACGCAGCCAATCAGCGTTTTTGTGAACATCTCTTCTGTTTATGTCCCGTACTCTGGTGTCGGAAAAGAGGCGGTGGCGCAAGAAGATGAGATAATAGACGAGATAAAGCTAGCCGTTATGGAAGCCGCAAGGGGGGTGCAGCACTATGTCAGGGGGAAGGAGAAGGTTGCGTTCGATGCCGGAAGATACAGGGCGGTATCAAGATATGTTAAGCAGCTTTCCGGAGACGTAAGCGACCTTACAAAGGCGGACCGACAGAAGGTAGAGAAGAAGCTCGAGAGCATCGTATCGAAGCACTTCCCGAAGATGAAGGAAGACAGTGAGGGAAAGCAGGTAGAAAGCGCAAATGAGGAGGGCCCAGAAGAGTGATCAGGTAAGGGCTTCTCCAGGATTGTCTGCATCTATGAGGGTGAGCTGCCCTGCAGATGTATACATCTTTATCTCCTCTGTAGATGGCCCTGTGGAGTTGCGCAGGTACATGAGGAATTCGTCTCTCTTGTCAGCATTCAAGAAAGCGAGGTATGTCCTAGAGTCAGCAAATATAGGCATCTTCTGGAACTTGCTTGTTCTGGAATAGATTACTATGTAGACGCGTTCTCCGTGTATTGTTGCAACTATGTCTGCCTTGTCGCTCCCGTCTATGTCGTTGAACTGGTATGCGTGTGATACGAAGAACAGCCTGAGCTTCTTGAATGTAGCAAGATACTCGATGTCGTGCCCGCTCTTTGTCACCCAGGCTTTTGGAGCGTAAAGACTATCAGCGCTGACAAGGAATCCCGCGGTTGAGAGCTGCGCAAGGAGCAGCTCCACGTTGCTGTACGTCAGGCTGACCGCCATGCCGCTGGCCTTTATGTTGTTGGCTATCGCTTGCCTGGCTTCCTCAACGTTAAGCGGCATGTACTTCCATCTATAGTATACGTTCTGCTTGTCGAAGACCGCCACCAGCTCCGATGCGATTATCTTTATTGGCGTCGGGTTCTGCTCCCTCACGGTAGGCACATCTATGTAGAACTCGTCCCTGTTTGGCGCCTTGACGACTGTTATTATCACCAGCGATAGAATGCCCACTATTGCTATGGCGATGTAGTCGTTGCTTATGTGTATGGTGATGTTTGAAGTTGGTGTAGTCGCGGTGTAGGTTGTCGAAAGCATTGTTATGTAAAATGTGGCGCCCTTTTGCACGGGCGATCCTTGCGGCAGCTTGTATGCTATCGTTCCGTTGTAGACGGTACCAGAAGCCTGGAAGACTCCGTTGACATTGATTGTGTAATTAACGTTAGATACTGGCAGGCCGCCAGAGGTTATCGAGAATAGGTATGTGTTTGTGGTGTAGTTCTCGCTTGTCAGGTTCACCTTAATCTGGGAGACGTTGAAGAGCGCAACGGCGTACTGCTTGCCATAGAAACCTTCGACCCTCGCAAGGTACTGTCCTGGTGGGAGGTAGAAGCTAAGTGCCTGTATCTGTGTGAAATTGCCGGACGCGGTAAACGGGTGCAGTGGTATGGATTGCACTGGCGTATAGTTTATGGAGTATATTGTGACGTGCGGCGATATCGTTACCGGAGTGCCGGAGCCCGTGTTTATGGTTATGCTGGTTGGCAGCTGCACCCCAGGCCCTACCACACCGGGAAGAAGTATAGATCCATTCTGTGTAAAGTTCTGCGTATAGGATATGAACCTGTATATGCTGCTGTTCGACAGGGAGAAGTTGCCTGTGCTGTAGATCACAACCCGGCCGTACGCTATAGGCGTACCTATAGCAGTAGAATATGTGAAGTTTCGGTTAAGGTTGAGTAACGGCAGGTTCACCTGCCCTGTAGAACTTGCTGAGCTTGGAGGGGTTATAACAGAGCTTGTGGTGGCATATCTAGGTATCCAGAACTGGAGCGCTGTTGTTTTGGCTATATCCCTAGCAGCATCGCTGGAGTTTGGCCACGTGTTGAGATAATTCGAGAATATTATCAACGATCCGTTGATTACCTGCAGGTAGCTCAATGGGCCGTACTGCTTTGCCGTTGTTCCTGCAAGCAGGAATGTAGACAGATGGAAATAGAATGGATTGTTGGGGTAGCTTAAAGAGGGATTGTGCGGGCCCCACGCCATGAAATAGGGCAGCGGCTGCTGTGTAGGAAGCAGTATCTGGCCGTTTGAGACGTTGCCAAAGTTTCTGCCAACGTAGATTATGTCTACACCCTTGGCAAGTAGGTCCTGCATAATTGGGTTGCCGTCCGGGCCTTGTGAGAGCATGTAGCTCGGCAGTACTCCGTTGAGGATTATGAGTATGGATCCTCCTGGAAGAGATGTAATATTCTGCTGGCCGACGACCCCTACCTGCGATGCGTTCTGGATTACGCTGTATTGCTGTAGATCTGCATCTATCTGGCTTACTATCTGCGTAAGCTGGCCGCAGTTGAAGCAGCTGCCCGATGTATCTAACATATACACTCTTGTTCGCGGTGGTATTGCATAGAGCGTTGCATTTATGTAGATGTTCGAAATGTTAACCGTGCTGTACCCTATCTGTACGCTGGGCACCAGGTATCTGTTTGAATTATACTCAAGAACGTTGTGCGACAGAAGAAATGTGCTGAGTCCCGGAGATGCAGCGTACGGTATGGACAATAATAGAAGCATGACTGGTATAGCCAACATCGCGGCGGCCGGTTTTAGACGCATTTGTACACCCGCCTATACAGGGATGCCCTCCTTTTGCTTCTTCTGAAGCAGCTTTACAAGTATCTTTGTAACCACGTTCTGCCTCTCTCCGACTCTCTTCAGTATCGTGTATGTACGAAGGTACCTGACCCTCTTCTTTATCCTTACGTAGTATTTCATGTTAACCCTTTACCTCTATGTAGCCCTTCGATATCATAGCGTCGAGTATCTGCTCAACCCTCGGAGGGGTTATCCCGTTTATCTTCGAAAATTCGTCTATGTCGATTGTGCTGTCGTGCGTCTCTATCCAGTCCTGGACCCTTGCCATAAGCGCCTCGTCGGAATACGTCTGCAATGTTTTGAGCTTTTCGCCAAGCATGCGGTTCTCGTTCGCAAGCTGCATGCCCTGGACCGTAAGGTTCTTGTTGGATGCCGTCAGCTCCACGTTCAGTCTTCTCAGTTCCTTGTATTCGTTGTACAATGAATCGTATGTGTTGTAGAGGGCACTGTAGCTCTGCGGGATGGAGCTTACGACGTCGTCTATAGCAGAATCTGCGTGCTGGAAGAGCTCTGCGTTGTCGATAGTATACACATCAGCTACAAGCGACAGGACATTCAATAGATTCTTTATTATGTAGAGCCTGCGCATCTTGACGCTGGAGTCGTGCGCTATTGAATACTGAACCAGCGCGTTGTCCTTGCCCAATGTCATAAGGAAGAAAAGGAAGGGCCTCTTCTGTATGTCCCTGCTCTCTATCCTTAGAAGAATGACGCTGTCTGGATTTTGCTTGACATAGAATAGGTCGAGAGTTGATAACCTTTTTGTTACATCGTCAAAGCTTCCAGATATGCGTGCCCGCATCCTCATTTCTTCTATGTCTGGCTCTATGAAGCCGGGCCTCTGCTGCTCATCAACCAATCTACCACTCTATCTAATTTACAGAGAGGTATTTTAATACTTTTAGCTATTTTCGGGATTTGCGCTTGCCGTGCTCTTTTGGCCTTGTCGCTGCAGCTTGCTGCTCCCTCTGCTCGGGGATATCAAGTGCAGGGACATAGCTTATCAAAGCAAGGAGGTACATGAAAGCCACTACGCCTATGCCAGCCAGTATAGATACCGGATTGCCGCGAGATGCTATTATAAGAACAACAAGGAAGATGAACCCGATCACAAGGTACGCTATTCTTTTGTGCTCGAAGTCCTGCCTGAGCTTCCTGTGCCTGAGGAAGCAGTCCCTGCAGATCACTGGCCTGTACGGATTGCTGTACTTGAATGTCTTTGAGTTGAGCCAACGGATAGCTGAGACTACGCTGTCCTGCCTTATGTTTATCCCTTCCTTCTGCTGATTGCAGATCATGCATTTGGGCTTCTTCTCTTCCATGGGATCAGCCAAATTCAACCGATGCGCTGTAGAGCCTTCCGGTCTCAGCGTTTATCCTGCTCTGGTCTGCCATGTTGAGCACCTCCTCTATAAGGATGTCGTTCATGTTCATCCTTCTGAAGACGTTCATGACCCTGTCCCTACTGAGGCCTGCCCTCTCGAGCAGACCTATGAACTGAACTATACTTACGTGCCTGTGCGATTTCTCCATGCTGCTGAATATCGAGTCTATCTTGCTTTCTGGCACTCCGTACGTAGCAAGGATCTTTCTCAGCTCCATCCTTGTTATAGTAAAGGTGCTAGGATTTGCCATAACCATCGCTGTATGATATTATTCTTGATATTATAACGTCGTCTATGCTCAGCGTCTTGAGGAATGCAACTATGCTAGTGTTCGGCACCCCGTCCGTCTTGAGCATGCGGACGAAATCGAGCATCTTCATCTGCTCCTTCCCGGCATCAAATGCCGAAAATATGTCGTGAACGGTATCGCCGCGTATGTTGCACTCTATGAGCTTGTTCCTAAGCTCCTCCTTTTCTAATTGATACTCGGATTGGACGAGCTTTGCAGAGAGCTCGCTAGATGTCAGTACATCCGACAGGTCCACCTTGTATATGTACAACGGCTCCTCCCCGTTTATCTTCCCTATTATGAATGTCTCGGGGAAGTTGAGCGCTGTAGTGAAGTCCATCTTCACCGCTGCCTGGCCCACTCCGAACCTGCCTATCTCGCTCCTTATGAAGTTTGAGAAGTTGAGCGATCCTTGCAGATAATTCATGAACCGCTCGAACTTTATTCTGAGTATGAAGGTTGTGCCGACGTTCGAGAATATCGCCTCGTTGACGTCTGTTGGGTTCTGCGACGCGACTATTAGGCCAAAGCCGTACTTTCTTGCCTCTCTTACTATCGTGATCGCGTCGCTCTTGTCGTCGCTCGCGACCTTCCACGCTTCGTCTAGGACTATTATCGCCTTGAGGCCCTTTGTCTCGAGCCAGCCCTCGGAGCGCATCTTCTCCTTAACGGTCTGCAGTATGAAGAGTGCTGCGAGCGCCCTGAACTTGTCGTCAGGAAGTCCAGAAAGATCTATGTCTACAAGTCCGGATTTTGTAAGCGCGCCGAGGTCTATGGTGCTCTTGTGCGCGAAGTAGTCTGCACCTTCGCGTGCGAACTGCCTTATCCTGTAAATTGCATTCTCCAGCTCTGCCGGATACTGGTAACTGCCGTCCTGCAGTTTCTCCTGCAGGAGCGCTATTACCTCCTTGAGCGTGGGCGCCTCCTTCTTTGTCGGAGGGATCTCATAGAGGACAAAGCCGGCGTTTGTGTATGCCTGTTCTATCGCCTCTTCTGTCAGCCTTTTCTGCTCAGGGTATAGTGATATGTCCGTGAGTATGTCAAGCGAATTCATTATCTGCTTTGTGCGGTCAAGCGGCTTCATGTTAGACAGGTCAAGAAGGTTGAGATAGTCGCCCTTTGCAAGCGAGACGACCTTGCCCCTTGTCTGCTCCACCCAGCGCTTATATTCCCCAGCAAAATCGACTATTATCGCGTTGGTATTCCATATGTAGCTTGCACGCCTTAGGAAGGACTTGACGAAGAAGGATTTTCCTGATCCCGTTATTCCAACTACGGCTATGTGCGGGTTTGCAAGGTTCATGAACGACCAGTTGAACGGGACCTTGAACAGGCTGGTGTTTCCTATGTAGATTGCCTGGAATGGATCGCTTATCAGGACGTTTGCCGGCGGCTCTGGGGGCCTTGAAAAGAAGGCACGCTTAGCCACCTCGTTGCTCATTATATTCTGGAATTTTATTATTGTCATGATCAACCCTCTTGGTCAAACTCTGCTGCTACGTCTTGGAAAGCTATCGGAACGCCAAAGTTGAACTTGAATAGGGAATAAAGCTCCCGGCCTGCTACCCTAGTTACCTGCAGGTTCAGCGAGCTCATGCCTATCTGGAGCTGCTTGATCTGCAAAGATAGTGCGTCGAGCGCGGCCTTCTCGGTTACTCCGACAGCTGTTGTCTCGAAATACATGAGCGTCGATATGGGCTTCTCGCCTGCAGACACCCTGTCTATCTTGGCTTGTATTATTGCTATCTTTCTTCTTATATCGGTTACTATTGTCTCGTTTGACGCCTTTTCATTCTCGAGGGTTCTGGCAAGCTGAAACTCCTGGTAGCTTCGCTTTCCTTCGAGCTCATCCCTTACCTTTTGCACGTCTCTTCCAACAGATAGCACGTGGAACTTGAAGGGGAAGCCCAGGCTCATTATCGCCCTTTCCCAGTTCTCCGGCGCAGATAGTATCTTCTCTTCCATTCCCTGCTCTTCCTCCTCTGCCTTGAATGTATAACCAAAGAGGTTGCCGGATGCATAGCCCGTGGCGTAGTACAGGCCGCTGACGTTCTTCAGTATAGCGTCCTGAGACGATATTATAAGATAATCCTTAGCCGGTTGGAATGTTATTCCCATTATCTTCATGACCAACGGGAACACTACAAAATCTACGTACTGGAGTGCGAGTATGCCTACGCCGGCCAGCAGCGCGAACATTATTGCTACATATGAATAACCTTTGCCGTATGCCGCGTTTGTGGCGAAAGCAAGCATCACTATTACTCCACAGAGCGCAAGGTATATCAGATCGGTTCCATCCATCAGACCACCTGCTCCTCTGTCTTCTTCTCCATCTGCGCGCTCACTGTCGAGAACGGGATCAGATACTCGGGCTCAACGAACTTTAGTATCTCCCTGCCGGCTATGACGCTTGGCGTGACGCCGAGCGTAGCGCCTATAGCAGATATGACCTCTCGGGCTTTCTGCTGCACAAGGCTTATCGCTTCGTATTCTTTTGAACCGAGAGCAGATATAGCTGCGTATGAAACTAGTTCCATAGACGACGCGGAGCTTGCGCCCTGCATCACGTTTCGCCACATAGCGAGCTTGCCTCTCACAATCTCCAGCTGCTCTGTTGTAGAGCTCGATTGCGATAGTTGGGCCTCCTCGTTCTCCTCTGCATTTATGGCGTCGCGAAGTTCCTGGATGTAAGCATCCTTGTTCATGAGATAGAGCTCCGCTGTGAACCTTATCGGATCTGCGCTTATTCCAACGAGGCGGCTGACCTGCCTGGAGAACTCAAGCTTCTCGTCGTCTGTCATCTCCGTAGCTGATTTGTAGAATGGTATGCTTATGTAAGCTGTTGCTACAATCCCGGCCTTCGTCCTCCTTACGATGGAGTCCTCTGATGACGACAGCCAGTATGGCTCCTCCGCACTGAGAACAAGGTTCCTGCGCTTCTGTTGTACAAAAGTTGTCATCACGTATAGGTATCTACGGGAAGCGAAGCCCAATACATCAACAAATAATGCTAGGAAAAGAAAAACGAGCTTGCCGCCTGGGCCTAGCAGCACAGTTGGTGTGCCAATCGCAATGCTGAGCAGAAGGAATGATATGACAAGGAAACCCATCAGCACGAATATCTTTGGATCCATCCCAAACCACTCACTATCTATGGCTAAGAATCTATTTATTACTTAGTGGCTAGATTACTCCCCTGACGCGGCCGCCGAGACGCGAGGCTCCGCCTATGAACCTCGAAACCTGCGTTATGAAAACGTATGTTATCGCTGTAATGAGCGATGGGTAGAAGAGCACAAGGAGCCAGAAGCTCGACATCGCTGATTTGACCTGGCCTAGTGCCTGTGCAAGCGGACTGCTCGCGCTCTGCGCGTACTGTTCTGCGCCTGTTCCAGTGCCCCAGCGCTGAAGCTGCGCCTGAGCACTAGTGATGCTGGCCAGCAACCCCGGAGAAGTGAAGTAGTAGGCTACAGCGAAGAGGGAAGGCATCACCAGATAGAAGGCTATAGCTATCGAGATCAGCATGCCGCCTAGGGCTCTTGTCGGGAGTATGGCGCGTAGCGCCACACCAGGAACAAGGAACGCGGGTATTGCAGCAACAGAGAAGAACACAATCAGATAATACTGGGCAAAGAGTCCGGCCATAGCATCGATCAGTAACGAGCCCAAAGTCGAAGCCGGATAGATGTAAAAGAGGTTGAGCGGAAGTTGGTATATCTGCTGTGCAAGTCCTATGTATGGGATTTCGGCTCCTCTTATAGATAGACTAAATTCTATAGAAACGAAATACTTGTCTATTAGATAAGTTCCGTACATCGAATTGTAGAGACCCTGGGCCTGCGTCAGCGTAGATGATATCAGGTTTAATGCAGTTGAATATGGATTTATGCCGCCAACGGCTATCCCGGGACCGAGACCGAACATCACCGCGCACACATACAGGAAGAAGCCGACTATTATTGCGCTCGCCATAGCTTCGTATATTTCCCCTATTCCAAAGTTCCTGATTCTATCGTTCTGGAATGCAGTGCCGATCATGAATATGAGCGCAGCCAGCATCAGGGCTACGAGCACTATCACAAAAACGAACGGCAGATCTCCCTTCCATACCTGGTATATCTGCTGGTTTATCGGGCAGTACCACGGCACCTGCGTCTCTATCAGTGTTGCTAGATCTGAAGGAAGAAGCCCGCACCCCTGCAATTGTGTTGGCAGAGACCACGAAAGCAGATAGGCTGCTGATGTCGCGGAGGTTGACCTGCTGTCTGTCACAACATAGCAGAAGTAAGTATTGGCCAGCGGTTTTACAGAGTATGTAGACGATGTTGCTCCAGTAATCAGAGAATCTTGTGCGCTCGGGCATGTGGGGGAAACTCCAGAATACCAAGCATAGCTGTATGGTGCTTGCCCTCCAGTAACAGATGCAGTAAGTGTGTCTGGTGGGTCTCCTTGATAATACGGGTTCTGCGTGGCAGATATCGGGTTTGCAACCAGAGGCTGTATAACAGTGACTGTGTCCTGCTGCGATATCTGTTTCACAGGTGAGGTAGCGCTGTCTGTTACTTGATAGCAATATGAGGTAGTTCCAGATGGTGTTGTTGTGTAGGTTTGCCCGGTCGCTCCTGTTATCTGCGTATCACAGGGAAACGCCGAGGTGTAGAACCATTGGTATGCGTAAGGGGTTGTTCCCCCAGCTGGATTTGCAGTGAGCGTTACAGGAGAGCCGCTGCTTATCGTAGGACTAGATGGAGTTATCGGGTTCGCTGCGAGCGCGGGGTTGACAGTTATTGAGGCAGTCACCGAGCTCTGGATCGAGGGCGGTGTCGCGCTGTCCGTAACGTATATGCAGAATAATGCTGTTGAAGCGGGCGTGTACGCGTTGAACATAACAGATTGCGCGCTCCCTGTGATTGACTGAACAAGGGTGCTTGAAGAGGTGCATGAAGGGCCCGTAGTTGTGTAAAGATTCGCGGTGTATGGAGAGGTTCCATAAGACCACGCAGAACCGAATGTGACAGATTGGCCGGAGTCCAGCACAGCGCTAGATGGAGTTATAGATGGTGCTGTGCTCTGGAATGTGACATAGTCGCCGGTTGTTGTAGACGTCGTCTCTCCTAGCTGGTCTGTGAGGGTGACGCAGTAGTACGTTGGAGAAGTTGGTGTAGTTGTCAGTATATTTGATGTGCTCGGTACTCCAGAAAACTGGACCACAAGGTTTGTGTCTGCTGCGCAGGCCTGAGAGCTACCAGAGTACCAGCTTACTGTGTACTGAGCCGTGCCTCCTGACCAAGTAGCTGTGAGCTGCACAGGGTTACCAGCAGTTATCGCAGGATTTGTTGGAGTTATCACTGGTGTGCCAAGTGCTGGATTGACGGTTACAAGATCTCCAAGAGAGGTAGCAGCATACGAACCATACTGGTCTGTAACTGCAGCACAGTAATATACAGTTGAAGTAGGAGAGGCTGTGAGCACGTTTGAGGTGCCTGATACTCCTGCGAAGCTTGCGACCAGGTCAGCCGAGTTGATATCAGAAGAGCAGCTTGATGACGATCCAGCGTACCAGTTTACAGTGTATGGAGCGTAACCGCCAGACCACGAAGCTGTGAGCTGCAGGTTCTGCCCAGAGTCTATGGTTTTCCCAGTAGGCGTTATTCCTACGCCGCTGACAGGGGTGAGCTGCGTGAGTGAACTAGCACCAACAGAAGGAGTTATGTCCTGCTGCGGAAGAGATCTTACACGCAGCCATTGCAGGTAGAATGTTGAGCTGCTTCCGCTTACACATCCGCCACCACAAGCTTCAGAACCAAAAGTTGCAAAATCATATCCTGCGCCTGCAGGGTAGCTTGTCGACAGAGTGTGGACGCTCGAAAATGAACCATATGATGTTATGCCAAGATTACCACCAGCTATCCATGCAAGCTGGAAAGGTGTGGGTGAAGCCGGTGGAGATGACACACCCTGGTTGTATTGGTTGTAGCTGCTTGAGGTTATATCAAAAACCTCAAGCTGGCCTATGCCTGGTTCCCAGCTTCCCCCAACACCGGGATAATACCAATTTGATACAGAACTGGAAGAGAAGGCTGCTGCATCGGGTGATAATTCGGTCATGAGACGTGCGTTGTTCACTTGACCTATATCGAGTGTATCGATCTCCTGGCCGTATTGGCCTACAGGAGATACAGAACAGGTAAATGTGTAGAAGCCTCCATTACCGCCTGTCTGAGTGAAGGATATGCCTTCCGCAACAGAGTAGCTTGCAGCCCCTCCACTATCGTGGTGGATGTAACAGTTGCTCGTGATGTAAGATGAACTTATGAATCCGAGGTAGAGGTTAAAGACATTATGGCCGTTGTCATACTGTGCGTACTGGCCTGCGCTGCAGCCCGTCTGCGGGTTGGTCGGGTTGGAGCAGGTCAGTTGCGGTGCTATTCCAATATTAAGCAACGAGTTGGCAAAATAATTCGTATTTGCGATCGCATTGCCTATACCGATGTAGATGTTGCTGTCTGTGGTGCCGCTTGCAAGGGTGTCTGGCAGTTTGACCCATATGTCGACAGTACTGCTGGTGCTCAAGTATTGCGTCTGCTCGTTATTCGGGTTGCCTTCTATCCAGGCGTTCAACGGAGTGCCGGTAACTCCGTTATACACATATATGTTCTGCAGATCATAAACAAAATATGACGAGCCAAGAGCGCTGGGATTTATCTGCACAAGAAGTTGTGTGTTTGGCGGGGATGCTCCAGAACTTTGTGTTATAGTCAGAGGTATGCAGGCCATGATGCCTGCACCAGATGGTGTGGTCCCGCACGGGCCAGAAGCGCCCGCAATATTGATTGATGCAAACAGAGTCAACATTGCTATAAGAGCAGAGACCTGCATCAATTTTGAAATTCCCATTGCATTACCTACAAGAGTCCTCCAAGAAGCGACATAAAGTCTACCTGGTTACCTATCGCTCTCGAGAAGTCCCTTATGAAAGCGTCGAGTATTGTGAAGTTTAGGAACGGTATGAAGGTCAGACCGGCTATCACGTAAGCGAGCTGCCTGATGAAATCCGAATTCAGTAATATAAGTGTGCCGCCAAAGCCGAACTGGCCGCTGAGCACTGCGAAGAATGCCGTGACTAGCAGTGGAACTATCTGGGCAACGTTGTTTGCTACGCTGACCGGCCCGCTTCCGACGTTTATGAAGCCATACGTCAGTGATATCAATACTGGGTAGACGAATCCGAGACCTAGGCCAAAGGCAATCATGCTACCTCCGAATGTCCTTGTTACCCCGAAACATCTTGCAACCAGGCCTATTGTCAGGAATAGAGAGAGCCACAGGAGAGCCCCTCCAACAAGCAATGACTGCACCTGATTTAGCACCAAGGCAAAGAAGAGCCCCAAGAAAGCACTCACAATCAATTGCTCTTCCTCTATAGGAACTACGTCGATTAGGCTGGCTTTGACATCAACACCAGGGTCGTTGGGGAGTGTGTTGAGTTGCACACTGATGCCGGGCGATAGGCCGGCAATGTATGAAAGCGCACCTACAGTAATCATCACATTGAAAGCGTTCTGGTTGAATGTGTACATGTCGCATGCCGAGAGGGTGAATATTGTGTTTGTGTTCTGGCAGTTGTACTGGCCTGCGCCGTAGCCTGGTACAAGGCCGGCGTTGTTGAACGCAGTCACAGGATTTATGAAGAAAGTGTATACAAAATAGATGAAGATGATAAGCAGCACCAGCGAGAATACCCCCTGGTAGACCTGGTTCTGGGCCCATGCTTTTGCATACCAGCTGTTTGTCAGTCCGGAGAATGCGTATACGAAAGCCGATACCGCTATGACAAGGAGCACGGCTGCGAAAGCAACAGGCACCCAGTTGGTCGGGCTTATTGGCAGGGTTGGTGATGCAGCTCCGACAGAGGGCATTAGCAATGCTGCGAATGCCATCGCCATCAGCGCAACCGCGCCCAACCTGAATATTTTCGGCATCATATTATCGCTACAACAATTTATTCAATGCCTGCGATGTCCTCAAAGTCGGCGAACCCAAGAAGGCCCCGGCCGCCTCAGCAAAATCGAAGGATATTATGAAGGAGAATGCAAAACTGAAGGTTGCGTACAGCGCGGGTATAAGTATTGTGATTATTATCTGGGTTGAGAACGCGGGATCAATTATCTGGAGCAGGCCAGCGCTAAGCGTGAACGTTGCACCCGGGTTTGCCAGAAAGTTCCATATGGAACCGCCGAGGACAGGAGGTGCAGCAGCGAAAGGCGGGGAATTGAAAAGCAGGAAGTGCAAAAGTATAGGAAATACTATATAGAAGCCGACGAAGAGCCCAAGGAAAGCCCCGCCCGCGGGCCTTGTCCACGGCAGAGTTCTCAGTATTATTCCTGCAAAGAGGAAAATCGGCATCAGTACGTAGAATATTCCAAGCGCTACGCCAACACCAAGCAGCAGGCCGGCCATCACTCCGGTGAATATGAATAGAAGTCCAACAACCTTTGTTGCGGTAGCGTAACCTGACAGAGGGCTGAAAGATATACCTAAGCCATCTGGGTGTAGATCTATTGTGAGGCTGGATGCGAACAGGGTTAGGTCATTTATGAACCCGATATCGAACGAATATTGGAAGAGCACCTGCGCGTGGTTGACAAGCTGGTTGCAGTCGTCCATGAATACGCTGGCGCTGTATGCGCCAGTTCCTGAGAGCAGGCTCGGTGGACCGGTTGCCAGCGATGAAACAGCAGAGAATGCGCCAACAAAGATGAAAACGACAAGCATCGTTATGGCTATCTCCCCAAGCTCCTGTCTGCTTGCCCTTATCAGACCATTCATCCTGAAGGAGTATCCCAGGGCCCATAGCATGGCGGATATCCCAGCCATAAGAAGCATTATGACAAGGGATATCGCGAATATAGAGCTTATAGCGCTGGCGTTGCCGAAGAAATTGCTGGAAGTAGGGATTACAGCGCCACAGAATGTAGATATTTGTGCAGATGGGCTGTGCACAAAAAGCAGCATGAGCATTGCTGCAGCTATCAGTGCTGCCGTGCGCGTCCGTCTTCCGTTCTTTTTCAGGTTATCACATTATACTAGTTTGCCCAGACCAGCCAGTTCTGTATCGCCACCGAGCAGATACGAGAGGCCCAGTATAGCAGAGACCGTAATCATTATATCAAGTATTGGTAACAGGTACGCCGATATTCCGTATATTCCGTAAGCGTTGACTATCTGGAATAGGGTATGCTCACCGTTGTACGGGAAGCACTGGAACGGAACAAGAAGCGGTGGCGCCTGCGATGCAAGTCCGCCGGCCAGCGATGCAGCCAGTTCTGTGAGCGAGACAAATGGAATGAGCTGCGTTGCGATGTCGCTCGCCTCTGCGGTTATCGCGCCTGTCTGATCACCCAGCGGTGGCCAGCAGTTGTTGTAAGTTGCGATCGTCTCTATGCTCGGGAATATGTAGAAATTAGGAGTGTAGGTTGCACAGTCCTGGTTGTTCGTATTTAAGGGGTTCCAGCTGCACGGGGTTGCCGGCAGTGCAGTAATTGGGGCTGAGACAAGGTTGTTGTAACCGTAAATAGAGCTTATGCTGTTCGGCAGGGTTGAGACCGCGCTGCTCGGCTGGTATACAGGAATGTTCCCAAGGCCGTGCCCGAGCGTTAGGTACTGCACAGAGAATACCAACGGGTAGAAGAATACTGCACCGATGGCCACGGCTATGAAGAGTCCGCCCAGCTTTCTTGTGAAGAAGGTGGAGCGGAGAACAAGGCCAACGAATATCAGCATTGGCCACGCATACAGCATTAGTACAACGAATATGAGCTGTATCACAAATGATTCTGTCGCTGTAGTGAACAGTATTCCTGTGCCTGTAAGCCCTCTGAATATCATCTCTTCGCCAGCGTATGGTTGGGCGTTCCAAGAGAACTCGATGAACGGGGTGAGCAGCGACGATGCTAATGGAACCGGAGGCGGTGGCACTATGCACTGGCCTGGGAATGGATACGGGATGTTTGTCACGCAGAGCGAAAATGTCGGAGTGAGCTTGGTCAGGAAACCAAGATAGGCGTCGAAGACGAAAAGGCTGTTGAGATTTACTATCGCTTGGTAGGTCAGGTTCTCGAGCACAACACCAGTAGCTGCCAGCGGATAGTCTATTGCGTTCGTTATAGGATCGGATGTTGCCTTCATGTTCACCGCACTGCAAAGCACACCACCCACACCTACAGCCGTTAGTAGGGGTATTGGAGTGCCTATGCTTCCGGCGTTGTTGTTTATCTGCGTGCACAGATTGGATGTCGCTGTGCTGCCCAGCAGGTCAGAACCGCTCAAGGATGTAACGAAGAGTCCGGAGAATGTAGCGAGCGCGAACATCACGACAATTATTATGATTGCGGTTCCTATCAGCTGGTAGAGTTCGCCACGTGCGGCAGCCTTGACGCCGTTGTTGCCGATAACCCAGCCGAGCATGTACCATAACGCTATTATCACAGAGTCTAGCAGCAATGCTGCAAAGACCAATGGTAGTAAAGAGCTTTGCTGCCCAGCTAGGCTAGGAAGCGCCTGAAGCATTACAAGGGTGCTTTGCGCAATCATAAAATCATCCGCTCCAGAACCTTGCTTCACCCTCTATTCCAGAGTTGAGTGCAGCTGTTAGTCCCATTGCAAAAGCAAAGGTTATTCCAAGATCTATGGCGAAGAGAACAACGCCGGTGAATATGAACTGGGCTACGCTGTCTATCAGCACCTGCACCTGGGAGAAGATTGCTCCAGGATTCAGCGCTGGCAGGCCAAATGCAAAAGCGGTATTTAGGAACGATCCTATTGCTGGCACCTGGAATGAGAATCCGGGCGCTTGATAGTTGCTCGAACCTGTAGAAGAGAAGAGCCCAGGCGAGAGCGATGCAACAACATATGGCGCCAGGTATGGGGCCGCAGGATTGGACCCCGCTGCCGGGTATGCTCCTGAGAGCGCACTCGGGCTTCCGTAGAGCCAGCTTATTATCACCGGATCAAAAGATACCGCTAACGGATACACTATGTATGCCGCCACGGCCAACGCAAGAACAGTGTTGGCTGCTTGGCGCAGCCCAGGGCCAGCTGCTGCATAAGCAAAGGAGCGCATGGCGACAGCCACAGGCAACACTATGACAAATGCTGTAGCCTGTATCACAGGTATTGCCAACCATTGAACAAATAGTATGCCGAGTGCTGTTATGACTAAGGGCGCGAGAGCGCCGATAAGCATGTTACCCAATGAGGTATAAAGTATCGATAGATCTGCTCCGAACGGGAAGCCCAGATTGACAAGTTGGAATCCTGGAGGAGTTGGTGGGATCCCTATGCTAGGGCTTATGCTCAGCAACAGATTGGAAAGCTGGCCCCAAATGCTACCATCTATCTGGTAGGCTATCGAGTAGCCGTAGATGTTTGTCAGTAATGTTAGCCCTGTATTGAAAGTCAGGTTCGCAATGTACTGGTCCGCGAACGTCAGGGGTGAACTGCCGCTGCCCGTAACAGATGTGCTTATCGAAGAGGATATGTTGCAGGCCGTAAGCGCGAAGGCAAGCACAGCCATAAGTATCACCACGGACATGACAAGCTCTACAACTTCGACGCGTGTTACCCCAGTTATCCTTGCGCTGAGGTTTGGCGGAAGGAAGCGAGTGACCATGTAAACGAAGGCAACTATCGAGAAGCTCGCGAGTATGATAAGGAAGTTGATGCCCAGGAAGTCGTTTGTGTAGCTGGTGCCGCCGTAAAGGGCGCATCCCAGGTTCTGAATTGGTATTCCTATCATTCGACCACTAGGCGAGTTTCAGCCTTCCGCCCAATCCTAGGCGTATACTGCCTCCGAGCATCTTAGCTATGTTCTGCGCCGCTGTAACCACTATCACAACATCGAGAAGCGTCAGGATGAACTGCAATCCTATGTTGAACGTGTAGTACTGTATGCCGTCGAATGCCGGGTATATGCTTGTCAGGCTCGTTATCCCTGCGCCGAGCCCGGTCACATACGCTATGCTCCCAGAGAAGACGCTCGTGAAGCTGGTGAAGATCCAGCAGATCGCGTCGCCGATCACCAGGACATTTATGGAGCAGGATTGTGGAGCACCATTGTTGAATGTGACAAGTTTGTTTATTGCACTGGTAACCGGAACATTGAATGCAACAAGGACAAACGGATAGATTAGTGATAGTGTAAGCCCTATCGCTATGAGTGTTCCGCCTATTCCCCTGACGAATGGTATGGCTCTGAGTATTATGCCTATAGGGAAGAAGAGAAGCAGGCCGACCTGCATCAGGACAGGAAGGAGTGCCTGCTGTACAGTGAAGACAAAGAACACAGGAAGGACAAGAAATTCGTAAACGTCTCTTATGAAAGCAAGATTGTTGACCGCTGTGATGCTAGACGTATCTATTATTGTGCTCTGGTAAAGAAATTCATCCGAACCAAAGCGCAAGCAAACTATGCAGGGGTTCGTTGGCGGTATTATGAAATCTGGTACAAGAGGGAATGGTATCCATAGGTAGAGTTGCGCAGTCTTGAGAAGACCTATCCCTACAGACAGGCCTGTCATAAAGGAGTAAGCGTCGCTCGCCTTGCCCTGCTGCACGGTTATGTAGTTGCTCGCAGCGTCGTATAGGTTTCCAAGGTTCGATTGTATTGTGCTTGGAGATGTGCCTGTTTGAGTTGTGCCGGTGTTAGCGACTACCGAGGCTATCCCGCTGAGCAGGGCCAGTGCGGATATCGCGATTATTATAATCATTAAGCTCTTTGCAGTCTCCTTGAGCTCGTTCCTGTACCAATTACGCATGCTCGGTATGTGTATCACAGCATCGAACATGTATGACACTGCAACAAGCGAGAGAGAGAAGAGAACGCCGACCATGGCTATAGGGATTGCGTTGACCAGGCAGGTCCCCATATCGACCTGCTGCTGTATTATCGCGCAACTTACAGTATTTGGAAGGGCTCCGAACGACATCCTGCTTAGCGACGCGACCAACATGAGCGCGAGCACTGCAAACAATGCTGCACGGCTCATCCCCTGAAGCATACTACGCTTTCGCACGATAGTTATTTATAAGGATTCTATCTCTTCAAGAGCGCAAATCTCTTCATGTACATCTGGCTCTGCAGAACAATAAGGAAGGGCAGCACAAACAAGGAATCGAACACCAGCATTGCGTACCTTGATATGAGCGTTCCGCTCACGATTATGAAGATGAAATCGAAGAAGGATATGATGACTATTGCCAGGGCAAGCCACATGAGAAAGTAGTCGAGCCTTTTGAAGAGGTATGCTGCGCTGGCCCTCATTGCCCTTATCATTCCGCGCTCGTCTATGACTATGGATGAAGGTGCATAGAAGAAGAGCGGTATGAAAACTATTCCAGCTATGGCTGTTGCGAGGCCGGAATAGCCAGTAGAGTATGTCAGAAGATTCACAACGCTGAGTATGAATGTGAAGAGGAGCAGGATCATGAACACTCTGCCTGTGTACTTCTCTATTCCATCAAGGACCTCGTGGCGTATTCTGACCTGCGTTCTCTTATGCTTCACTATAACGTTGATTGCTACGATTGCAAAGCTGAGGAAGAGCAGCGAGAAGAGTGTAGCCGCTATTATTATCGCTGTGTTTATCGCGTTGAGGTTGGCGAAGACGCTCCCGGTTCTTACGAAAATGGCCCCTATGTCGCTGTACGTCGGCAGTGAAGCGAATATCGGTATCGCAAGGGCTATCACGAAAGATATCGAGAAGAGCAGTATAAGGCCTATTCTGCCGAAGTAGGTCTCGATCGCATACTCAAGGACGCTGGTCATTCCAAGTAGATATGCATGAAAACTAATAAATATGCAGCGTAGCGCCAAAAATTTAGGGCCTATGCTGCACGCCAATCGCTAACAAGAAAAGAAAAAAGAGGGAAGGCAAAAGCCTTCCTCAAACGGATGGATTTACAGCGAGCTGTATGCTGCGCATGTAGCCGTTGCCGTGCTGTTTCCTGTCACAGACTGCAGTATGAAAGGTGCAGCTAGTGCCAGTAGCACTCCGACTATTCCTCCGACAGCCATTCCCATTCCGTATCCCTGAGCACTTCCCTTCAGGTTTCCAGGCAGTACCTGTGCACCTGCGTATAGTGCTGCGCCTATTATTATAAGCACTAGTCCTACAACGAAGATTACCGTGTGCACGGTCGCGTAGAGCGAGCAGGTCGTCTTTATGACGTTACCCGAAATCGCTCCCTGTCCTGTTGCCGATACGGTGAACGCTGCGAGCAGTCCGCTGACCATCAGCAGAGAGACTCCAAGGAGATGTACCATCCTCCTCATTTTGTCCATGTTCATTCCAAATCTGGCCATTTTCTCATGCCTTGTTCTCTTGATATTCCATCAATCGTATTTAAAAGCCTTTCGCTTCCCACGTCACAGATGCCAGATAGCCATGGGCATGGCTAGGTCTAAAAAAGAAAAGGAAGGTTTGCACCTTCCATAATTTTCGGATTAGAGCGATCCGTATGCCGCGCAGGTTGTCGATGCGCTGCTGTTTCCGGTTACCGACTGGAGAATGAACGGTGCTGCTAGTGCCAGAATTACTCCGACAACTCCACCGACTGCCATTCCCATTCCATAACCTTGCGCGCTTCCCTTCAGGTTTCCTGGCAGTACCTGTGCGCCTGCGTACAGTGCGGCACCTATTATGATAAGTACTAGACCTATCACGAAGATGACCGTGTGTACTGTTGCATAAAGCGAGCATGTTGTGCTTATGATGTTGCTCGATATTGCGCCCTGGCCTGTTGCGGATACTGTGAAAGCTGCGAGCAATCCGCTCACCATGAGCAGAGAGACTCCCAGAAGGTGGATTACGCTCCTAACCCTGTAGTTTATATTCCCTAGATTCATTTACTCAATCCTTTCTGATACTTCATCGATTGTATTTAAAAATCTTTGTGAGAGCACAGAACACACTACTAATAAATATACCATTTCAAATATTGCTGTGAAGTGTTCGCATGAAGGCAATACAGCTTGATGTAAGCAGCATCGAGTACGAGCCCATAGAGCCAGAGATAGGCGTGCACGACAATGCAGAGCAGAAGACAACTACGATAAAGGATGCGCTCGTCTTCCTAGTAGCATTGGAAAGGGGTGACACAGAGGCCTATGCGAGCAAGGCCGTAAAGGAGCTCGTTGATTTTGCGGCAAAGCAGAAAATAGGCAATCTTGTGATCTACCCGTTTGCACACCTGAGCTCTAACCTAGAGGAACCACAGAGGGCTATGAACCTTCTTGACTACATGATCAAAGAGGCGCAGAAGAGCAAGCTGAAGGTGTACAGAGCGCCGTTCGGCTGGAACAAGAGGCTTGCGTTCTCTGCGAAGGGACACCCGCTCGCAGAGATGTTCAAGAGTTACGGGGATGAGAAGAAAGAGACAGCAAAGAAGCACGAACGCAAGGTCGATACGTCGATAGTAAGGAAGAGCGATTTTGTAGGACTTCCGGATACAGACCATAGAATCATAGGAGAGCGGCTAAACCTCTTCAGCTTTCAGGAGGTCAGCCCAGGCATGGTCTACTGGCACAGGAACGGCCTTATATTATACAACCAGTTGACTGGCTTGATGAGAGAGCTCCTCAAGAAATATGGTTATGAAGAGATAAGCACACCAACGCTTGCCAACCTTGCATTGTGGCATGTGAGCGGGCACATAGACCACTACAAGGAGAACATGTTCGTCTTCGAATCCGAGAGCGAGCAGATGGGTATGAAGCCGATGAACTGCCCATCTTCAATCCTTGTATACAAATCAAGGAAGTGGAGCTACAGAGAACTGCCTTTCAGGACCTCGACGTTCGACAGGCTTTACAGGAACGAGATAAGCGGGGCTCTGACAGGTCTATTCAGGGTAAGGGAGATGACCCAGGATGACGGCCACATATTTGTTAGAGAGGATCAGGTGGAGCAGGAGCTGAGCAACACTCTTAAGCTGATTCTCGAGGTTTACAGCATATTCGGAATGAAGGTGAAGTTCAAGCTCTCGACTATGCCGGACACGCACATGGGCGAAGAGAAGGTCTGGGAGAAGGCCACAACGTACCTGAAGAACGCCCTTGAGTCTAACAAGATAAAGTATGTGCTGAAGGAAAAGGAGGGAGCGTTCTACGGCCCTAAGATAGATTTTGACGTCACAGACTCGATGGGCAGGGACTGGCAGTGCGCAACATTGCAGGTAGATTATCAGGAACCCGCACGCTTCAGGCTGTCGTATACTGGTGAGGATGGCCAGGAACACCCGCCGGTGATAATACACAGGGCGGTGCTCGGTTCCCTGGAGAGGTTCGCCGGAGTAATGATAGAGCACTATCAAGGGAAGTTTCCGACGTGGCTTGCGCCAGTGCAGGTGCGCATATTGACAATATCGGAACATGCGAACGAGTACGCTTATGAGGTATACGAGGCGCTCAAGAAGGAGGGCATAAGGGTCGATGCAGACGCCTCTGACAAGACGCTCGATTACAAGGTAAGAGCGGCACAGGTTGAGAAGATACCGTACATGATTGTCCTTGGCAAGAAGGAGATGGAAGGCAAGAAGATATCTGTGAGGAGCAGATCCGGAAAGTCGAAGATGGGCATGACATTGCAGGAGCTGATAAAGCTCTTGAATGAAGAGATATCATCAAGGAAGAACGAGCTCGCTTTCTAACCATTAATTCTGGCGTCAGGGCAGGTGTAATAATAAGCATTGTTGTAGAGCACGCACCTGGCTATGTACGGCTGGAAACTCTCGTTGCTCGGAACCAGTATCGATATATTGAGAAGGCCACCAGATCCATTGAGATATATTCTGTTCGGATTGACTACATAGCTGAAACTTGAGTTTGATGCGACCGCATTTGGGCCGATGAGTATGCGGCCGGTCCCTATGCCCTGTATTATTGGTATGTAATAATTTTTGTAGACAACATATTCTATTACAGAGAGTTGCCCCAGATGGTTGGGCGAGTAGGACAGTGTCGCATTGTACACTATTCCGTTCGACGTGTGTATGATCCTTTGATCATATACATTGATACCAAAACTTTTCGCTTGATTGTGTGAACTTATCATAAACGCAGCGACCAGCACAGCAAGGAAAGATATGATACCTATAGCTGCATATCTGTATAGAGATTTGTGTGGCAATTGTGCTGATGCTTTCTGGCCTTTTATGTACATCGAGATTACAAGAGCTGCCATGAAAAAGTAATAGTACGGAGGATTTGACCTGAAGAGAAACAATAGGGGTATGATAGGCATAAGGAAGATCAGACGCTTCTCGTTGAAGTAGAGGAATGCTATTATAGTGGCAACGCTTGCGGCGTAGAAAGGAATGTTCCCAGAACTCAGCATGACCTGATAAAGATGTGCAATCGGATATCCGAAAGTTGCATACGGAGACGGCAGGATGTATCCCCCTATAGGCACAAGGACGTTAGTTATGAATGAATGTGGACCTGCAAGTATGAAGTATCCGTTAACCAGGAGGAACACCAGAGCCACGCCAAACAGGTTTATTGTCCCTTTTCTGAGCCCATGGTTTCTGAAGCTGTAGAGCAGGAAGAGTATGATCGCGAACCAAAGTTCTTCCTGCAACGCTGCAGCTATTCCGAGTATCACCCATAGATACTTGCTCTCTATTTTGTAGAAAGAGTATATCATCAGAGAGAGCATAAGGAAATTCAGAAAGCCCGTAAGGAACGTAAATACCAGCATCGTGAATACAATTATGGCAATTGGCGGTTTTGCAAGCGCTTCGTCCTTCATCATCAGCGCCATAAGGAAATACATAATCAGTATGAACAGCGTGTACTGTACCATCACCCCAGAATAGTTGAACACCAGTATTCCCAGTTTAGTGATCAACACAAATGGCACAGTAGTCAGGAAAGATAATGCTGGGTAATCAATTCCAGCCTCGAAGGTGTTGTTTGTGGTGAACGTCAACGAGGCGGCCTTATTGGTCTGCTGCGGATAGTTGTAAAGCGCAGTTGGGAAGGAGATGGTATAGGGATTGCTACCGTTTACAAGTGCATGGGCAGCTGCGAGAGTTATGAACTCTTCATCGTCAAGCTGCGGCGCCTGCAGCAGATATCCTGATAGGAAAACAGCAGCTATCAACGATATTGCGATAACAAAAAACAGCAGTGACAGCATTTTGATTCCGCGTTCGTGGCCCTTTGCGGGTTTTGCCCTGTACAGGCTCATGCCAAAGAATATGAGTAACAATGATGGCAGGAAGAGCGGCACGGTTCTAAGAAACGCATAGGGCTCTGCCATTATTGGAAAGATGCCTACCTTTAGGTAGACAACTATCAGCAGATAGTGCATGAAGAGTAGTACAATGATGGCGGCAAAAAAATACGGAAAGTATCTTTCAAGTTTGTAGAGTTTGGGTCTTCCCTCCCACAGCAGGTACGATACCGCATAAACAAGGAATACGGATGTGATAAGGATATCGAAGACTATCGACAGGTTTGATACAGAATCGTAGATGCTTCCGTATCCCATCTCTAGAAGGAAGGCAAGCATGCCTATGAAGAACATCCCACGTTTTCCTATCTTCAGCATCGCCCCACTGCTAAATTTACCAAGCATATCTTTTTAGCCCTTGATGTCGAGAGATATAACAATTCTGTCTTCTTAAGTTTCTGATCAGCATGTATGTTCTTGGACTGTGGGACGGGCACGACGCCGGAGCAGCGCTCATACGAGACAACGAGATAGTCTACGCTGCGAACGAAGAGAGGTTTACAAAGAGAAAGTTCGAGGTGCACTTCCCCTATAGGTCGATTCAGGCAGCGCTGGATTATGCAAAGGTGAAACCATCTGAGGTGGAACACGTCGCGTTCACTACAACCGAGTTCGCGAAGACTCTTGAGAGGGTCTTCCCTTACATACGGGAGAACTACTACAACTTCAGAAGAAGGAAGATGATCAAGCCTAGGCTCACAAACCTAAGGCATGCAATAAAATACACAACGACCGGCGTAGGAATACTTCCTTTGTGTGGAAGCATAAGCGAATCCGTAGTGAGGAGAAACCTGAATAGCATGGGTTTCAAGGATTACAAGCTCCACACCGTAGAGCACCACACGGCACACGCGGCGACTGCAGCGTTTACATCGCCATTCGGCAGGTCGCTTGTCATAACTTCTGATGGGCTGGGTGACGGGCTCTCGGCAACAGTCAGCACTTTCGAGAACGGCAAACTCACCAGGCACATAAGCATACGCGCAAGGGATTCCTTGGGTATCTTCTACGAGCAGGTAACAAACATCGTGGGTATGCGCGAACAAGAGGACGAAGGCAAGGTAATGGCTATGGCCGATTTCTCTTATCCTTTTCCGTTTGAGCATAACATTCTCAAGGACTTCTTTTCCGCTTCTGGAACGATCGTGCGCGCAAAGTACGGCTCGCTGAAGCAGTTCGGCATGCTCGAGAGGATCGCGTGGAAGACACCGAGAGAGCAGATGGCCTATTACACCCAGCAGCTATTCAGCAACATAATAACAAAGTTCATCAGCAACTCTATCGACAGGTTCAACATCTACGACGTGGTGATGGCTGGCGGCTGCTTCGCAAACGTCAAGGCGAACATGATGATAAGAAGGCTGGATGCGCTGAAGCGCTGGTATGTATTCCCACATATGGGTGATGGTGGTATAGCTCTAGGTTCTGCGCTCTATGCAAATTATTTGATAACAGGAAAATCCCAGTATAAGTTTTCTCCCTATCTCGGCCCATCATACGATGAAAATGAGACTGAGAAGGCACTGAAGAAGGAGCGTGCCTTCGTAATACAGAAGGAATCTCCTGCCGAGCATGCGGCGCATGCCGCAGAGCTGATAAGCAAGGGCAACTACTTGCTCTGGTTCCAAGACCGCATGGAATTCGGCCCTCGGGCCCTGGGCAACAGGAGCATACTTGCTCCGAGCGATTCCGAGCAAGTAAAGGAGCGCCTCAATCTTTATGTCAAGAAGAGAGAGTGGTTCCAACCGTTTGCTCCGTCTATGCTCGATGAAGAAGTGCCACAGCTCCTGGAATACGACGGAAAAGGAATGGACAAACTGATGACCATGGCGTACATGGTTAAGGAACCGATGAGGAAGCATACCGCTGCTACGATGCACATAGACGGCTCTGCAAGGCCACACATGGTCGGGAATGAAAACCCGATTTACATGGACCTGTTAAAGAACGTGAAGAAGAGGACAGGCAGGGGCATTGTCCTAAACACAAGCTTCAACATCCACGGGCTTCCGATAGTCATGACACCGCAAGACGCTGTTGAGACTGCAAAAGAGACCAAAGCAAAATACATGTTCATAAACGGATTCTTCGTAACCAACCGGGCGGGGATCTGATGGCTGGGATCATCGGGATAGATGAGTATGTCTTCACGCTCGGTATCCTGATCGCTTTTGTAGGCACGATCGTTTCCATAATCTTTGCTAGAAAACAGATCCTTAGCGTTCTGAAAGACAGCGGAATAAGATGGAAGCACGTGGCTGCAGCATTAATCATAGCCGCGTTGTTTGTATCTGTTGAGCTTGCAATAGTAAAACCGACCCAGCTGCTCTTTTTCGACGACGCCATATACCAAGCCGGTGCCGTAAACCTTCTGAGGACCGGGCAGGCGTGGATGTGCGATTACGGAACGCCTTATACATGCTATTCTGGAGAGATATTCCATGAACCGATAGGCACATCTTTCACGCTTGCGATAGGCTTCGCGCTCTTCGGCGTACACCTTGGCGTTGCATATCATACAATGCTCGTTGTTGCGCTCGTCTCTGTGTTCCTCTCCTTCCTTGTGGGCTCTGTTCTGCTCAAAGACCCCATTGCCGGGCTATTCTCTGAGCTGCTCTTCGGGCTTTCGCCGGTTGTCCTTGTCTGGTCGATGCCTACGACCTCGGACATGCCCATGCTCGCTTACTCGATGCTTGCGATATTCCTGATGCTTGTCTTCCTGAAAAAGAAGAATGTGTTCACATTCATGGGCATGCTGCTCGCTCTATCTTTGGTGGCATACATGAAGGTCGATGCTGCGCTTTACATAGTGGTCGTTCTTTTCCTCTACATAATACTCGAGCGCAAAGAGAACATAATGAAGCTTGTCAGAAAGAATGTCATGAATACAAAGGTACTCGTAGTAATCCTGATCTTCGCCCTGTCTGTGATACCAGAGGTGGTGTACTCTTTCACGCAGCTCACCACAGGTTCTTATGGCTATCAGGGGTCGTACCTGCAGATGAGCTGCACGCCAAATGTACCATTCATACAGGCCAATTCCTCGATAAGCCTGCAGAACTTTGAGGCGAACCTGTGCGGAAACCTCTCATTCTGGCTCAATACATACAAGAGCAATTACATAATGCAGCCTCTGTTCTTCACGCTCCTGGGCATAGCGGGAGCTGCTGCTATGTTTTTGAAGAAAAGAAGGGAGATGCTTGCCCTGGTCATCTGGTTCGCAGCTTTCTTCGTGCTCTACACATCTTTCTACGGTGGCAGCGTCACCTTCGGCATAGACTGGAGATTTATGCTAGCGCTGATAGCCCCTGCAAGCATATTTGGAGGCTACGCGATGTCGTTCTCTTATCTGAAATGGATGCAACGAAGGAAAATGCCTATAGTCATAGCCAAGGCCTCTGGGATAGCTGTGCTCCTGGTTCTTGCATTCTATTCGTTCTACTCGCTCGTTCCGCTTCTGGGCGTACAGCCGTCCGCACTACCGCAGGCCGGAGACGCGAGATTCTATGAGGGTTTTGTGTACAACAACAGCATAAGCATACCCTCAAGCTGTCTCGTCTTCAGCTACGACCCAACCCTCTTCATAGTTAACAACAGAACTTCGGCACAATTAACAGACATCTATGCTTCGAGTTACGCATCTTACAAGAGCGAGTACAGCTGTCTTGTTTTTGACAGGGGATACTGGTGCTATACCCCAAACAACTACTGCACATACGTGCAGAAT
>JAJYIZ010000003.1 GCA_021789815.1 Microcaldota archaeon | reverse complement strand
GCTGGCGGTCGGCGCAATAACCATAATCTTCCTTGACGAGACCATGACAAAGTACGGGGTAACATCCGGAATAAACGTCTTCATTGCAGCGGGTGTATCATACGCTATAGTGGCAGGAACATTCGGCATACTCATACCGGAGGCCATAGCTGCTGTGCAGGCTGGCGGTGCATCTGCAATACCAAACGCGCTTCTCGCTTTCGGCCCACTCTTCTTCGCTATAATAGTATTTCTTGTAAGCATCTATGCATACGAGATGAAGATAGAGCTTCCCCTATCGTTCGAGCAGCTTAGGGGGGTAGGCGGCCGTCTGCCCATTCCTTTCCTTTATGTCAGCGTGCTTCCTGTCATACTTGCTTCATCTCTTGAGCTGAGCGCAACTGTCTGGCTCAGGTTTCTGGCAAACGTCAAGGGATCCCTAGCTGGTCTTGCTAAGTTCATAGCCCTTTATCAGCCAATAGGCACATCTACAGGAGGCACATCCCTGCAACTCAACGGAGGTCTTGCATATCTGATATCGCCAACGTTCCCATTGCCGTACTCCGCAAACTACGGAGGAATAGGTGGGTATACTACATACTTCACATATCTTGTTTCACACACAACGCAGCTCTTCCTCCCATGGGGTGGAGTTGTCCTTGTGCCGGAGTGGGTGCACGTCATAACATACATACTCGTGCTCGTTGCTCTTTGCGTAGTTTTCGGAAAGTTCTGGGTCGAGATGACCGGGCAGAACCCAAAGAACATATCAGAACAATTGGGTGACATGGGCTGGCAGATACCCGGCTTTAGGAGAGACCCAAGGATAGTCGAAGGTGTACTTAACAAGTACATTCCAACTATTACTGTCCTAGGCAGCATATTTGTTGGGCTGCTGGCAGCTCTTGCTACACTTACAGGAGCGGTAGGTTCGGGAATGGGAATACTCCTTACTGTAGGAATAATCTACATGCTCTACCAGCAACTCGAACAGGACAGGCTCTATGAGACATATCCGATACTTGAGAAGATTGCCAAATAGGCAATACTTAAATATCTGCCAAAGTTGATAATCTGCATGGCAAGGTTCATGTCCTATACCGAATTAAGCGGGTCTGATATAGAAAGACTGAGCAGATGGGGAGAATTCGGGGCAAAGGAACTTAGGCTTCCAGTAAGGATAGTGCATCCAATAGATGCAAGCAGGTCCAAGCTGTTAGAATTTGATCACTCTTCTGTTGGGAGCGATGGCAGGACATATCTATTCTTTACCCCGCACGAAAAGGTGCGTGGCCCACAGCACCAACCTTGTGGTTTGCACAGAAGGGCACCAGGAAAGCCAAGCGAGTGCACTCCCCAGGTCATACTTAGAGCTGACAAGCTTGTCGTTGATCTTGAAATGGGAGAGGCGCTCCTCGCCGCGGATCTTGCGCTATTGCGTAGCAAAAGTCTAATCTAGAGCTCTCCCACTCTTCGCTTCTGCGCTCTCTTCAAGCGCTTCCTGCGCTTCTTCTTCCACTTCCAGCGCATTCTTCCCTTTTTCTTCCACTTTCTAGGTATACTTCCCAAACGTCACACCTTTTCGAATTCTGAAAAGACAACATATAATAAACTGACACAAATAAATACCTAGTAGTGAGAGCGGTCGGGTTCTGATGAAAGGCTTCCTTGTAGTTATAGCTGTTATCGTCATAATATTGCTTATTGTGACATACATAGAAACTGGATTCAATTTCTCTGTCATAAGGCACACAACCACCACTACAATACACAGAGGAGGCACTACAACTGTGTCAAACACCCCAGGAGGCGGTGGCAATGCCACTACCAGCATATCATCACAGCTCTTCGTATGCGATCAGGTAGCCATATCCGAATCAAATCCAAATGCGATAATAACAGAGAGATGCATGCTCACAACAGATGATATAGGCGTATGGGCAGGCGCGGGCAGCACAGGCAACGTCCACATCAGGTTCAAGGGAGCAGACAACGTAACCTACATAAACCAAACCTACTACTATAGCTGCCCAACCTTTGTTGAGAATTTCACAGGTCCTAAGCAAGCTTACAACCTCACAGTTACAACAGGCCCGGGCGGCGGATTGGGCACCTGTGCATCATCCATAGTAAAACTGAACGACACCACAGTGCCGACACATCAAACCTACAGTTTCATCTACAACGGAAACTTCTCAAACGGTGCCTATACAGGTTGGAACGTCAGCGGATCCGGGTTTGGAACAGCTCCACTCAACCTCACTTTTGCCAACAACGCCCTCATAAAGTGCTACTACGGCAAGGCCTGGTCCAACATACCTGGAACGTACGTGGCGAGCACCTTCCGTTGCGGACTCCAACCAACACCAGGCAATCTCACGTCAAGTCCGTTCATGATATCCGAACCGTTCCTCAACTTCAAGATAGTTAGCAGCCCATCTGCGAGCCTCTACATAGAGGTGCTTGCAAATGGAAAACCGGCCATAATAGCCTCGTACAATACTTACAATTCATCGCAGTCAAACCAGTCTTCGACATTCAGGAATGCGACAATACCGCTCACAACAATAGGCAGCAAGGCCGCAACAATAAGAATAGTTGCCGGGAGCGTTACACAGCAGCAGTTCGTGCTTGCCGGAGGGTTCTATCTCTCTGCAAAACCCTATGCAAGGGAAATATCACCGTCGAACCTTACCTTCCTTAATACTAGCTAGTGGCACCTTCATCCTTCTTCTGCATAAGGCGTTTTCCTATCTCCTGCCTGTTCTCCAGCTCTTTTGTTATCACTGCAAGGTCCTCTGGCCTCAGCACCTTCTCGAGTATGTATCTAGAGTATTCTGTGGAGAACTGCGCCACATCAAGGAGCGCAGACTGAAGGTCCCATACATTGACATGTAGGTCTTTCTGCGGCTTTAATATCTCGACACCGATGGGCGCGTACTTGAATGATATAAGCACAAGGTTCCTTATGCCTTCAAAGAGAACGTGGACTGCCGCGCTTGTTATGTAGTACTTATCTTTCTTTATCGGTTCCTCTATAGCGCCATAGACATAGACCACTCCAGGCTCTTTCATCAGCTTGTCATTTATCAGATCTACAAGAAGGGGCTGCAGCTTCTCCTTGTCCTCGCTCTGCATGTCAAAGTAAAACTTGACGAGTATGCCGCCCTTCGCGACCTTCTCGTCTGTTACCTTATCGACTTCAGATTTTGCCAATGGATCAACCTTTGTTTAATATGCTTAGACACTCTTCAAGAGTCACTGTTATCTCCTCTCCGCTTACTAGGTTCCTAAGTTTCAGCTTGCCGGCCTTCTCTTCAACATCGCCAACTATAGCCGCATACTGGAACTTCAACGAATTCGCATACGATAATTGATTTGATATGTTTCTCGAGGCAAGGTTTATATCCGTGGCTACTCCCTTGCCCCTGAACCAGTTTGCAAGCTTTAGCGCATACTGATAATTTGTGTCCTTTACGTTTATCACAAAGAGCTTTGCATACGTATACTTTGTAGATGCGGTGAACTCCATAAGGTCGAGAAGCCTGTCTATCCCTATAGAATTACCAACAGCCGGCAGGTTTCTCCCGCTGTAGGTTCCTATAAGTTTGTCGTAGCGCCCCCCGCCAGCAATCGATCCCGCAGATGTTCCACTCGGATCTATGAATTCGAAGACCACACCGGTATAGTAGTCAAGTCCCCGCACTATTGAGTAGTCGACAACAGCATTGCCTTTCATCCCATACGGCTCAATAAGTTTTATCAGGTCTGTGAGCTCTGCAACCGACCTATCGCTGGTCAGTCCGCTTGCGAACTTGAGCTTATCCTCGTTCGAACCCTGCATGTTTATCAGGTCATCGATCCTGCTCACCACGTCGCGCTCCAAGCCCAGTGCTCCTAGAAGCTCCACTACCTTGTCACGGCCAAGCTTCTGGAGCTTGTCTATTGTTCGCATCACCTCAACATGCAGCTCTGTCTTTACTCCGAACTTGTCGAGCAGCGAGTTCATCAGAGCACGGTTGTTTATCCTAACCTCGTAGTTTATCCCTAGCTCGTCGAATACCTTGCCTATAACAGCGATTACTTCAGCATCAGACGGCGCGATATCTCCTCCTACGATGTCTATGTCAGCTTGTGTGAACTCACGATATCTACCTCGCTGGGGCTCCTCCCTCCGCCAGGACTTGCCTATCGCGTACCTCTTAAAAGGCAGGGACAATTCCTGATGCATGCCCATGTACCTTGCAAGCGATACGGTCTGGTCATACCTTAGGCCAAGCTTGTCCCCCTTCAGTTCAAATATAAGCTTCGAATCCTCACCAATCACGTTCTTGGCGTTGAGTATGTCGAGCGACTCAAGCATGGGCGTGTCTATCGTAAGGAAGCCATATCTCTGGAAGACATTCTCAATCTTCCTTATCAGCTCGTTCCTGAAGAGCGCTGCATTTGGCAGAAGATCCCGCACGCCTCTTGGGAACGGTATGTCTGGCATTACAATTACCTTTATTGTTCAAGAAATAAGCTTTAGGTAATATAATAAGCATTGTGCAGAAGCAATCAGAGATTCTTCTCGATCCACTTCTTCAGTGCTTCCTTTGGTATCGCACCAACGTTCATCGCCTTCAGTTTACCCTTTTCTAGAAGCAGAGTTGTCGGTATGCTCATTATGTTGTACTTCTTGGCGATGTTCTCATTATCGTCTACGTTTACCTTCACGAACTTGACCTTACCGCTGAATTCCGGTGACAGTTCATCGAATATTGGGCTAAACATTCTGCATGGGCCGCACCACTCTGCCCACAGGTCGACTACCACTGGTATTTCAGACTTGATCACTTCATCGTTGAAGCTCGTCTCGTCTACATCGGTTACACTCATCTGTTCACCATGTAATGAGATTATTTGTGCCTTAAAAGATTAATAAAGGTAATGTTCCGCCGCGCTTCCGCATCTAAACATGCACAGGAACATTTTTATTGATTGTAAAGAAAAGAGAACTATGATGATAATGCACTACGCTGAGCCACGCGCTATGAAGACGATCTTGAGTGCTGAACAGATAAGATAAACGGGTAGTTACTTGCCTAAGATACCAAAGACAGCAATAAAGAGGCTAGTCAACCGTAGCAGTTCCATAAGGCTTACGGACAAAGCCGCAGAGTCGATATCTAGAGTTCTAGAGAGCAAGGCAAGGAAGATAGCAAGATACGCGATGGCGCAGGCCAAGAAGAATGGCCGCAGGACCATACTAAAGGAAGACATAGATTCCTACAGACTGAAGTTCGGTGATTGAATAAAGGCCCAAGTGTCGAGAGGGAAGAACGGCAAAACAAGAATAGAGTATGATGATCACGAAGCGCACGTAACCGTGCTCTTCGAGCAGATAGGCAAGCATGTTCTTGAAAGCAGGTTCGACGCAAATGGCGGAATACTGGACCAGAAGATCATACAGAGGATGGCATTCGTTGACGAGGTGTCTAACGGCTTCCTTAAAGGAATAGGTGCATCAGACATCGCGGAGCAGGAATACACGGACGTTGTGCTGCAGAAAGATTGCCCCAAGTGCGGAAGCTCGCCGCTCACCCGGTATCTCGATACATTATCTCATCCGGACGAAGCGCCAGTGATGCCGCTCTACGTGTGCAGTAAATGCAGCTCGAAGAGCTACCACCTTACTGACACGTACCTGAAGAACCTTGTATCAACAAACAAATCGCTCTTTGATGAAAAAGAACTGTCGCAGCTCGGCAAGGATGAGCGAGGCTTCATGGGCGAGCTTCGAGCATACATAATAAGAATATTTGCATCAAAAAGGATAATGCACATAGAGTGATTGAATGGCGATTCTGCTTTCGGAGCTTTACGGCAAGGAGATAATAACAAACGAAGGAAAGAGAATAGGTATGGTGGAGGACGCGATACTCGATTTCGAGAAAGGAGCTGTGGCAAACCTGCTTCTGATCAAGGCAGAGAACCTTACAAGGAGCGAGAATACGGCCATGATGCTGGCGAAGAACAGCGTCAAGTACGAACGCGTCAAGAACATAGCAGAGACTATTATAGTAAGGAGCAAGTAGTCAGTCTGTTGAAGCCTCTCTAGAAAGATTCGGCCTGCTCTTCACCATAACGCGCGATCCGCAGTACTCGCACCTTACAAAGTTTCCCATCTGCTTTATCTTCTTACCACAATGTATGCATACATAAGGCATAGTATCACTTCTTCCTAATATTCTTGTTCAGCCAGCTCACAAAATCCTTGTGTGTCTGCGAGAACGATGTGTCGATAACTCGTATTTTAATCTTATTACCATAGTTCTCGTCATTAAGCTCCAGAACAGGTTTGTATTCTTTCATGTCGGCATAGTGGACCTCGAGCCAGTGCACCTTGCCTTTCATGTAGTCCTTTATGAGTTCCTCGGAAGGCGGCGCCTGTGCCACGCTGAAGACAACGCCGCTGCACCAGAAGAGCGGCAGGGTTACCCCTGGGGTGATCCTCTCGCGCATAAGGTCGTCTATCTGTATTCCTGCAACTTCGTGCACGACAAGGGTCTTTATCGGGTCAAAAATCACGTCCACCATACGGTCATCTCTTCTTCGCAAAGTCCTCTATAAGCCTTCTGGCTACCTCTCCCGCCGCAGTTGTCATGGTATATGCGCCACCAGCGTACGTAGCCCCGCAGTGTCTGCACTTCCATATACTGCTGCCTAATCTCTTAACAGAATCACGGCCGCACATCTCGCACTTGTACAAGGAACGCTTTTCTGCCTTAACGGCCGCGTACCTCTTCCTTATGCTCGCGCCGTATCTTATGCTTGCGTTTGCCATCTTATCATCTTGATTCTATGTGCTTCTTCAGTTCATCGTGCTTCTGCATAGCCATCTCGGCCATTTCGTCGACTTCATTTGTTGTGAAGTTGCCTCCAAGGCCCTTCTGCATGGCCCTAACGAACTTTCCATCTGTTGCGACCGTAAGCCTTGTGGTTGCCGCGCTCTCCTCGTTTCCATCTGGATCAAGGAGAATCCCACCATCAATCTTAGCGAACGTCGCCGATGTGACTATGTTATCTATCTTAAGCTCTTTAACCCTTTTCTCACGGAGTACCTTGCCATCCTCGTATTCTGGCACTTTGGTGTTTACAAGAGCAGCCATGGCTGCCAGCTCGCTTGCATCAAAGAGGTTGCCATCGAAGTTGAGCACGTACACGTCGACGTAGACGTTCCAGACCTTGTCCTTCTCTATGAATAGGCTGGGCATGTTCACGCACTTGCCCGCACGTATGCCCCTGTCAACAACACGCGCAAGCTCTATCGATTCTGGGCTTGGCGGCCCTGTCTCATACTCTGCCGATGCAAGAGGCAGCAGCTCTGCGGACATAGCCAATGTTCCTTCTTCTGGAGTGTCCTCCATAGGCTCTCCCAAATCGAGCTTAACGCCAGCAAGCACACGCGTAGCCCCAAGGTCTACCTGTGCAGAGCCTTCCGCATTCTCTATTACGTTCGGCGTTATCTTTATCTTCCTGAATTCAGATGATTTTCTCATGTCTTCTCTGAGTCCCTTAGCGAACAGTTCACGTATGTAACTGCTCTTTACCATGTCTATTGCTTCCATATCATTCACTCTCGTATTTCTCCGCTACCTTCTTGTAGACGTGCTTCAGCGCGTCCTTCTGTATCTTGCTGATTGTCTTGCCAGCCTCCTTTGCCATCTCCATTGCCTTGTGGAGCTCTTCTTTTGTGTACTCTCCGTCCATCTGGAGGAGCAGTACATTGTCATTCCTTGGGGATATAGCCATGGGCATGTCCGAGTCTGAGTAATTGTCCTCAAGCATGTTCAGGTCCAGTATGAGGTGCTCCCCAACCTTTCCTATAGATACCGCATAAACAAGGTCGCGCATGTGTATGCCTGCGCTAGCAAGCGCTACAGATGCGGCGGTTATGCCAGCAGCCCTGGTGCCTCCATCGCTCTGCAGTATCTCTATGAAGATGTTTATCATGCTGCCCGGGAATTCGTTCAGCATAACAACGTTTTCGAACACCTCTCTAGTAACCTTAGATATCTCTGTTGCCCTTCTATTTGGTCCAGTTCTGCCGTGCTCCTCAAGAGATGAGAAGGGAGCCATAGCGTACCTGCATTTTATTATCGCTCTTGTTGGGTCTGCCATGTGCTTTGGCTGCGTTTCCATCGGGCCATAAACAGCTGCAAGGACCTTGTTCCTGCCCCATTCTAGATACGCCGAGCCGTCAGCATTCTTCAGAACAGAGGCCTCTATCTTGAGCGGTCTAAGTTCGTCCAGCGCCCTTCCATCGAGCCTTTTTCCGTGTACTATCAATTCCGGTCTGTTAGCTTTCGAAGCCATCATTTCACCATTCTTGTTTCCATCATTTTCTTTATCCTCTCGGTAAGCCCAGATACGTGGGCCTCATCCTGGATTCTAAGTATAACCTCTGTTGCAAGAGCAACGTCACCGCCATTTACCCATACGATGCCGTTCTTTCCAACGACTATTGTGGATCCTGTGCTATCGGATATCTGCCTTATCATGGTGTTATCCCTTCCTATTAATCTAGGTATCTTTGCAGGCTTTATCGAAACGAGAGTGCCCCCGGAAAGCAGCCTCGGGTAGCTCAGTATTATCGTCTTCTTTTCCTCAACGTCCTTGATTGTAGCCTCTACAATATCCCCTAGCTTGAATGAGAAGCGTTCGAACTTGCCCCCTATTATCAGGCTTCTGCCGAAGAACTTCAGGTCTACCTCATAAACGCTGTTCTTTACAGAAGAGACTATTCCCACTACGGTGTCTTCTATGTGCGGGACCCAGGTGCCCTCCAGAGGCACTATCGAAAGTGGCTCCTTCTGGTACATGCCAAGCACCATAGAGTAGGTCTTGCCATCCTCTATGTACGTGTGCGATGCCCTTATAGGCGTCTCAGTGACCATCTCTCCCGGTAAAACTATATCCTTCATTGCATCACTTGTCCAAAAGCTTTGTTTCCACTTTGCCCTGCGTTGCCTTGTTTATCCTGTCAAAGAATTCGCTCTGCATTCCAGCAGGGAACTCCAAGACAACCTGCAGGCTGCCGTTCGAGAGCCATTGCTCTGACTTTATTCCATACTGCTTAAGTATTCCGTAGCATCTGTTTGCGAACTCTGCGGGCACGGTAACGCTTATCTTCGCAGTGGTGAACTTCAACGGCAGCACAACGCTCAGCTTCTTCACAACATCATCTATCTGCTCGTTCGCATTCCTGAATGGATCTATAGAGACCTTCGCCTCGTGCATCGCGTTCTCTATCCTAAGCGGTGGATTGGGTGCGTTCGTCCTTGGGTCTATCGAGTTCCTGGCTATTATCTCGATTATCTGCTTGCGCTTTTCCTCCATCATCTTGCTCTTCTGCTCTGTTGTCATTGGCACGTTGCCCTTCTTGAGTATAGTTTCTACGACCTTAGCGAGGTCCTCCGTCCCGAAGACCTTCTTTATCTTGTCGCTGCTCTGCCTTTCACCTTTCTTAGCATCCTTGAATATTTCATCCACTTCAAGCGGCTTCAGCGGGTCCGTTATCTTGCCTGTTATGTAATCATGAGCCAGATCTGCATCTACGAATATCTCGAATGTGTACCCGTCACGTTCGTATTTGGCTATGACTTGCTTAGAAGAAGCCATGTCTTATCACAGTGATAAAAGAGAAATATCAGAGGTACTTAGCTACCTTGTCAGGAGCCATCATTGCATAGCCATCCTTCTTTGTTATCGTGGCTATGTCCAGATTGTTCTGGTCAAGGGGCTGCTGCTTATCCCCAATCTTCTTTATTATTTTAACGCCAAGCGCTATCGCGTCGTCCATTGTCATGTCATCTTTGTATTCCTTTGCAAGCATCTCGTCTGCTGTTGCTTTTCCTGATCCTATCGCGTCGGCCTTGAAGCCTGCAACTGTCGCAGCAGGGTCTATCTCGTAGAGCCTAGGCTCCTTGTCTATTCCGCCAATCAGAACGGATATTGCGTACGGCCTTATTCCGCCATACTGTGTAGCGAGCAGTAGCTCCTCAGAAACGTCCTTTGCAATTGTCTCCACAGACTGGGTCTCATTGTAAACCATACGGTGGGTCTGCGTTCTTGACCTCATTATGTTTATCAAATGAAGGCCGTCTGCCACAATGCCGCTGTATGTCACACCTATGAGCTGGTCTATCCTGAAGATCTTCTGCATGCTCGAAGGTATGGCCAGCGGTGCAGTGATATTCTTGTGTGCTACAAATACAACGCCATCTTTTGTGGTTATTCCCATCGATGTGGCTCCGCGCTTCACTGCTTCACGCGCGTACTCTACCTGGAAGAGCCTTCCATCTGGGGCGAACATCACGCCTCTATCATATGCTGTCTGTTGTGGATACATGATTTACACCATAAACGAAACTATAAATAAACAAACAGAGTGTTTAATTAGAATTCACTATAAATAGTGGGTACGGGTTTATATTCTTTTGTTTTTGCTTCTGGTGTCGAAATGAAGGCTGATATAGGGGTAATAGCTGGCTCTGGTCTCTACTCGCTACTCGAGGGTGCGGCAGAGAACGACATCGATACAAAATATGGCAAACCGAGCAGCAAGGTTGGCATAGGCAGGATAGGCAAGGTGGATGTCGCATTCATACCCAGGCATGGAAAGGAGCACACAATACCCCCACACAAGGTACCATACGTAGCAAACATCCAGGCCTTCAAAGATCTTGGAGTCACACGCATTATCGGAATAGGTGCCGTGGGGTCTCTCAGAGAGGATTACAAACCAGGTGATTTCGTCCTTTTTGACCAGTTCATAAACATGACCAACGGCAGAAGGGACACAACCTTTGATGAAGGGAAGGTTGTCCACGTAAGCACAGCGGATCCTTACTGTCCAGAAATGAGGTCGGTTGTTGCGGACACAATGATGACTGCAGAGATAAACATGCACAAGACCGGCACCGTTGTAGTGATAAATGGGCCTAGATTTTCAACAAAAGCGGAATCAAAGCTCTTCGCCTCGAGCGGCATGGATGTGATCAATATGACGCAGTATCCGGAAGTGGCTCTTGCGCGCGAGCTCGGCATCTGTTATGTTGGCATAGGTGTAGTAACAGACTATGATGCCGGCATAGGTGGACAGGAACCGGTGTCTTTCGGAGAGATAGCAAATAAGTTCGCAGAGAGCGAGCAGCATGTCAGGGCTCTTGTAAAGGAGATCATACCACTGATTCCAAAGAAGCAGTCATGCTCATGTTCCAGATCGCTTGACGGAGCGGTTGCGAGCAAGTCAGTACTTGAATGAACCGAGTGCCTTGAGGGTTCCTGAAGACTTGAGCGTGTAGAAGTAAGAGTCCTTGTTGTTTACGCGCTTCAGCATGGCCAGCGCGGCAACAAGAGGCCCGCACCCAGAAAGGCTTGTCCTGACAACGAACCTTCGGTCACTTAGGAACTTTACCACTTTTGGGTTGACCCTATGATAGTTGGATTCTCCTATACTATGGAGAAGAGCGTTGTAGAGCCCGAGCGAGAAGTCATCCCGCTCCGCATCCTGCACGCTGCTACCGGATTCAACAAGAACGTATCTCTGCTTATCCCTCATCATTCTATCAGGCCCTTGTTCACTTCCTTCATGCTCTTCCTGGCATATTCCTCGCTAGCACCAACAAGCTTCGCGAGCTCCAGGAGCTGCATGTAAGAGCACATCATGCTCCTAGACCTGGCAAGCGTGACGAAGCTTATCTCTACATCATTTTTCCTTGCATAAGCGAATAATTTTGCTGTCTTGAAGATATGGCGGGATCTCCTGAGTCCATAGAGGCCCATCATATCCGATAATGGAATGCAAAGGACAGTGCCGTTATCCGCCATGGCAGCGATGAGATCCTTGTCTATATCTGGATTTTGCATGCAGACAGCAGAGACCCCGGAGTTGGCAGCGCTTATCAGCTTTCCAGAGGGGCCGCTTACTATCGCTTTCTTCTCTCCGCTCAGTCCCTGTTTGTCAAGGTCAATGAAACGAATGTTCTGTGGGATTGTTCCTACCTTGAAGCCGAGCATGTTGGAAAGCCTGTCATCAACCTTGCACTCTTCAAAAACGATATCGTAATAGGGCAAGAGAGCACCTAGTTTGCCTCCTTCTCCTCATTCTTCTCTTCCAGCATGCCGAATATGTCCTTCTCAAGAACGTCCCGCGTCTTCCTTGCTGGCACAAGCAGCTTTACGAGTTTTGTGTGACCGCGTATGCCCTTCCCGGATTCAAAAGCAGCGATGAGCCCCTGCATCTCCAGCTCAGAGAGGTACTTCCTGTACCATCGCTCGCTCTTCGATTCCTTCTTCATGCTTCCGCATATGGAATTGTAGCGGTTGTATATCTCGCCACTGAAGAGATAGGTGTCAACTCCGTCTGTAAGTTTCTTGTAGGTTCCACCGCTCTGCGTCAAAAGGGCTATTGAATAGAGCACAAGCTTCTGATGCTCGGGAAGCGTCCCAATAAGGTCGTAGACCGCATCATCCTCTGCGACCTTTGCCGCTTCCTGCGCTTCCTTCAGCGTCACCGAAGATGCGTTCTTGTCCTCTGTGAGCTCGCCAGCCTTCGACAGAACCTTGAGCGAGAACCTTGCATCACCTCCCTCCTTTGCCGCGTGCGCAGCAATATAGTGGAGGACGTCATCGCTGATTACGCCTTTCTTGAAGCCCGTGTTCGCCCTGTCCTTAATTATCGCATAAAGCTCTGTAGCGTAATATGGCGGGAATACCAGCTCGGTCTCATAAAGCGTAGAGAGGCTTCTCGGATCCAGGTCTTCTTTGAAGGACACCCGGTTCGATATCCCTATCATTGACACTCCTCCGGCCTTTATGTCGCTGTTTATCCTTGTCAGCGTGTAGATCAGGTCGTCGAGGTCGCGCACCATGTCTATTTCATCAAGGACAGCCACGAAGATCTTGCTGTCCTCCTCAATCCAGTTCCTGAGGCGCTCGTAAAGGTCCACTGCACCGTACCCACGCTTCGCATACGTTGGTAAGTGGTCGCTTGTTATCTTTGCAAGCACCTTGAACCTAGAGTTGTATATCCTGCAGTTAATGTAGGATATTTTGGCTCGCGTATTCGGAATATTCTTTATCTCGTCGATAACATAGTTGACGCACGAAGTTTTCCCGGTACCTGTCTTGCCGTATATGAAAAGGTTCCTGCCTCGTTCGCCCTTCAAAGATGGCGCCACGGCGCGCTCTATGTTGTTTATTTCTTTCTCACGGAAGACGAGTTTTTTGGGTGTGAAGTGAGGCGAAAGTACCTCTCGGTTCATGAAAATTTTTGATTCGCCAAGGAGGTCATTGAGGGTCTGCATCAAATCAACAAATAGCGATTGACTATTGATTTCAGATTTAAAAAGACTTCCCCTTGCCTAGAGAGATAGCAATACACGAATACAGAATCAGATGAGCTGCCTTTCCCTAAGCTTGTTTATGTCCATCACGCTGTACCTCCAGACTATGTCGCCACGCTCATCGCTCTGTACGACCCAGGGTTTTACAATAACGACATCATTCTCCTTTACCCAGAAACGTCTTCTGAATCTTCCTGGTATGGCGCAGAGGCGTTGCTTTCCGTCGCTGCATTCTACGAAGAACTTTGTTGCTCCGGCGATCTTCACTACAGTGCCTATAAGCTCGCCCTGCTCTGGCATCTTAAGCTTGTACTCTATCGGTGCGCCCCTTCTTATGTCGGTTGTCGGTTTTCTCGCCATCTATTCACTAATAATTCTTCACACCATATCTTGATCCGCAGGCCTCGCATACTAGGTAGAACATTCCCCGGCCCGCACCCTCCAGTCTCGTATCTGGCTTGTGGCATTCCTTGCAGATTACATATACCTCAAAGTATCTATGGACGCGCTTGTCAAGGTCCGCAACCTGGAACTTGCCGCTTATCATTAAGCGCTGTTCCTCTATGCTGACAGGCACTCCCAACTCTTTGCTTATGTACCTTGCAATCTCCTTCGGGTCGCGCCTTGCCTTGTCCGCTATTACATTCAGATTCCTGAGCATTGTCTTGTTTCCTTGAACAAGGGAATCAACTTTTGGTATAACAAAATCCGAGGCTTCGCTGCCAGTTGTATGCGCCATTGAAAAGGCCCTGTCAAGAAGCTTCATGTACTCTTCGTCGCTCAACGCTACACCATCTCATTAGATATACTGTCGGGCAGATATTTAAAGTAGTAAGAGTTACCTAGATGTAGACCTAGATTTTTCTCTCGCTCCCCTGCTCAGCGCCTTGAGCACCTCAGGATCTAATCTCTCTCTAAGAAGCTGTCCAACTATCTCTGGCGACGCTCCCCTTACAGCCGTATCTATTTGCTTTGCCGCAACATCGAGCTCTTTGCCTGCAACCTTAACTCTCTCAGCTTCTACGAGTCTAGCTACACCCTTGTGCAGCTGCTCCACCTGCCCTTTGAACCTGCCAGAAATTTCCTTAAGCCCAGGGTTGTTTAAGTGCTCCGCTGCGACCGAAATCCTATCAGCCTGCGTGTCAATTATGTGGAGGCCCTCAGCTATATCTAGGTTGTATCCGTTGTTGCCGTTGGTAGGCCACAAGGCATCGCGCGTAGGTATGAAGTATCCGCCGCTCGCTCTTTCTCTCAGCAGCGCCCCGTGCTGTTTTAGCAGCTGCCCAGCCGTCCTCCTTGACATTCCTGTAGCTTCGGCCGTTTTTGTAACAGAGCGCTCATGTCCTTGATAAGCATCGATCGCCCCAGATGGAGAGAATTTTCTTGGAGCACCTGATTTTCCTATAGGTGCTGGTTCCTTAGCAACAGTTGGTCTAGTATCTGTTTTTACTTCGGGCTTTGCCCTGCGAGCTTCTCTTGCTTGGAGAATATCGAGCGCCTCGTCCGCCATCCTCTGCCTGTCGTGCATATCTTCTGGTATCTCCGCATTCTTAGTTGGAAGCTTCAGTTTGTAGAGATACTGGTAGACCTTTATTGCTGGGCAGCCTAGGTCGCTTGCCATTAGGTTTTTGTCTGTCCCGTGCTTGACCCAAGACGCAGCTACTGCTTCGTTTGTTACCCCCTCTGCTCGTGTAGGCACCATGGTGGTCTTCACTTCTTTCTCATTCTTATGCTTTACGTTTTGCTTCTTTGTCGGCTCTGTCTTTTCTCGAGGTGGGGCTCTTTGCACGGCCGAATGTTTTTCTGCGTTTGGAGGCGTTACACTTCCCCCCAATTCACTTTCTGCAATTCTTTTGCGGGCTTCTTCTACCATCCTTTCTCTTTCAGCCCTGTCTTTTGGCATAATCCTAGAACCAAAGTACTTTTTACTGTATTGGTAACCGGTAGACCTGGGAATTCCCGATGCAACACACGCACCATCAATAGTATCTTCTTCTACAACCGCTTTGAAAAAAACCCCCAACCTTGCGTTTATTGCCTTTCTTCCAGCGTCGGTATTCTCAAGGTTTTCAATTGCTCTCTTTGCAACTTCTTCCCTCTGTTCTACTGTTTCTGGCGTATTGAGTAGGTTCGGCAGACCAAGCCTACTAAGTCTACCTAATAATCCTCTATATTCTAGTCCGGTTTCAGCAGAGATGCTAGTCCTATCCGTTCCATGCTTCACCCATGAAGCAATCAGCCTTCTTGCACTTTCGTGGTTGTGATTTTTAGGAACTTTTACTCCTGTACTATGTTGCTCTTGATGAGTTGGTTGAATTTCACGTATCTCTTTTAGAGGAGCTGTTTGGTGAGATGGGGATGAAACATGGACGGGTTGTTTTGGCGCTTGCACGTTTTGAATCGGTTGTGGCATTCTCCGCTCTTCCCTTTCCAGCTCACGCCTTTTAAACTCCTCTATCTTTCTTCTTCCAATCTCAATCCTTTCTGTCCTCTCCTTTGGTATTTGATTTATATCGAATGCATCTAGGGTTCTGTCAACTTCACCAGGGCTCAACCCTAACATCGTTGCTATCATGTGTTTGTTGCCCGAATTTGCGAAAGCTCCAAAGAATTTCATTACTCGTTCAAGGGTCATAACCCTTACCGGTTCTAGGGCAGGTTCTGGTTGGCTAGCCGCAGGCCTATGCGGTCTCTCTACATTTTCTTCTGTAATCCTATTCCAATGGCCACTGTTTTGGCCTGCTTGAGAATGTTGCACAGTACCCCTTGCAGCATCTCTTATGTCTCTCTCGCTCAGTTTTGTCGATTCAAGAGTGGTCCAATTAGCCCTTATATGGTCGGCAAGGTCCAAGAACGCGCCGCCATTGTATTTGCCTAATGCACCCCTGTTTTCTAGACTGTAGATTATGTTCCTAGCCTGCAGCGGTTCAACGTCCAATGCCTTCATAAGGTTGCTTTCCAATTCGCTTCTAGACATCGGCGGGCTGTTTCTCGGATGCCTCTCTAGTATACCTAAAGCGACAGATTGCAGCACATCGAACGACTGAAGCAGAAAGTATCCCTTACCTTCAGGAGAATTGTCTGCTAGCTCTTTTGCAGTCCCACTTGCGGCCGTAGCACTAGTTCCCCCACTTGCGCTTCTTTCCATAAAGGCACTTAGTCTAGTGGATAATAAATTGTGATATATAATGGTTTTGTTCCTATCAAAATTTTGCTAGAAACTGCAAAACATTTACCAAACCTATTTATATACAATTCCAGAAAGGATAATCGGCAGATAGGCGGGGGGCTAAGGGTCTCCCACACCGCAAATCCCTTCAGGCGGGCCAATGCCGCTCAAGTATTATGTCGGCATATAAAGCCTGCGTCGAAGCGTCGACGTTTTGCCCCAGGTGGTAGCTTTATATGTGAACCGGGCCAGGCCGGAAGGAGCAACCCTAAGCATATAACATCTATGCTCTTGGGATACAGAGCTGAGCAGAAGCGCAGTCAACTTTCTATGCCTTTATGGTGCAAGGGCGGCTTCTGCCATGTTTAATAAACCAAATATGGAAAATAACAGTGTGCCGAGGTAGCCTAATCTGGTAAGGCACTAGGTTGCTAACCTAGCTCCGAAAGGAGTTCTGGGTTCAAATCCCAGCCTCGGCGTCGTGTTTGCATGAAGGAGATAGAAACGAAGATAGTCGATGTAGACATCAGGAAACTGAGAGCCAACCTCAAGAAGGCGAAGGCAAGATATCTTGGAAGAACATTCTACAGAAGGTATGTATTTGACCTGCACCCTGCCGATGTATACGCGGACTACAGCAAATGGGACTACGATAACTTCATAAGACTCAGGACCAATGGCAAGAAGACCACCATGACATACAAGTTCAGGAAAGGCAAGGGGCTGGCGAACACCGAAGAGATAGAAGTGGACGTCTCTGATTTTGCTGAAGCGCACAAGATTCTCTCAAGGATGTTGGAGGGCAACAGGCCATATTACCAGGAAAACATCGTCTGGAGATGGATGTACAAAGGCGCAGAGATAGCCATACTGAAATGGCCACCAGTACCTCCATACATAGAGGTGGAAGCCCCAAGCGAGAAAGTGGTAAGGACCGCAATAAAGGAGCTTGGCATAGATGGCAAGGAGCTGGGCAACACAAACCTTGTTGAGATATTTGCAAGGGCGGGGCACCGCGGAGAGGATCAGGGTGATCTGAAATTCAGAAAAGAAAGAACCTTTAAATAGTCTTCTTTTGATAGAGAACCATGTTAACCGCTTCGATAAACCTGATTGGAGTAATAGCAGCAACGGCCGTTGCGCTCATAATAGGCTTCAGCTGGTATTCACCTGCACTGTTTGGGAACGCGTGGCTCAACAGCATAACATCCAAGGGCAAGAAGGCGCCAAAGATGAATGCGTTCGGCCTGATAATGCTCATCGTATCGAGCTTCGTGACCGCCATTGTCCTTGATATCTTCATAGGCGTGGCGCACACCACCTCAATCGGTGGAGCGCTGGCCGTAGCGGCAATCATATGGGTTGGATTCTTCTTCCCGAAGGAGATAGTATCTGCTGCGATGAGGCACCACGGCAAGATGCTTGCGATAAACGCATTCCATGACCTGATAGCGCTTCTGATAATGGCAGCGGTCTTGATCTACATATAACGCAAAATGGTTTGATGAAGCAAGCCCCGATTGCAAAAAGGATGCTCGCAGAGAGCATAGGAGTATTCTTTCTTGTGCTGATAGGTGCAGGGTCAATCATAGCTACATCATCTTTAGCTAACGGTGGCGGGTCAGCGCAGCTTTTGGTTATCGCGCTCGCGCACGGCGTTGCGCTTGCACTCGCTGTTACTGCAGCAATGGCGATATCCGGCGGTCACATCAACCCCGCTGTCACAATCGGCATGCTCGTTGCTAAAAGGATTGACATACGAGACGCGGTCCTTTACATAATAGCACAAGTTATCGGAGCAATGGTTGCCGTGGCACTGCTGATCAGCGTATTCTCAGGAACGATCGCGTATGCAGATCAGTACACCACACCATCGCTTGCTCCACAGATAAGCGTGATGCAAGGGATAGCCATAGAGGCGGCGATAACCTTCCTTCTTGTCTTCGCTGTCTTCATGACAGCAGTGAACCCCAACGCGCCAAAGATGGGCGGGTTTGGAATCGGTGCGGCTCTGACAATAGGAATACTATTCGCTGGCCCGTTCACTGGCGCGGCAGCCAATCCGTCTGTTGCATTTGGCCCTGAGATAGTTACAGGTAATTTCACTAATTGGTATGTATACTGGATAGGCCCGGTTATAGGAGGAGTTCTTGCAGCTCTGATATGCGAATATGCGCTGCTAAGAAAAAGATAATCATCTCATTCTGATTTCGTGCTTTACCAGCTTCTTGTTGCTTTCGTCCTGGTAGAAGTCTGCATCAAACCTCTCACCATTCAGCATATGTTGCAGCCAGTACTGGTCATCCTGCCACATATCATGCCAAGGAAGGGCATCAATCGGAAACCATTTCAGCTCGCCTCCATCGTCGCTGTTCTTTAGCAACTCTCCGGAGAACTCCTTGGCTGAGAAAAGATGTACTACAAAATCCACCTCATCTTTGCCAAAGTTGTGGAAGTTCATAACTCCATGATAAAAGAGATTTCTTACCGTAAGACCGGTCTCCTCAAATGTCTCCCTTATCGCGCTCTGCTCCGGGGTCTCGCCAGCATGCAGCTTTCCTCCCACTCCGTTCCATCTGCTCTTGCTTATTCCCCTGGTGGCCCTCTTTAGCAAAAGCTTGCCCTCATGCATTATCTCCACAAGTGTCGCTTCCGTTACCATTGCAGCACTCAATACCAGCCGCGCGCCTTCATGGCCTTGGCAACCCTGTCTACGGCTATTATGTACGCTGCCATGCGCGGGTTTATCTTCTGGCCCTTTGATGCGTACTCCTTCTGCAATGCCATCGTATCGTTGAAGGATTTTGTAAGCTTCTTGTCCAGCTTTGAGTAGAAGAGAGAGGTATCCCAGTAATCCCCTGTCACGTTCTGCACCCATTCGTAATAGGAACCAACCACCCCGCCAGAGTTGACCAAGAAGTCGGGCAGGTCAACAATCTTCTTCTCAAAGAGTATGTTTGTTGCCTCCGGGGTTACAGGCCCGTTCGCGAATTCGAGAAGGAGCTTGCACTTTACCTTATCGGCGTTGTCAGCACGCACCTGGTTCTCTATTGCTGCTGGTATGAGTATGTCTACCTTCTGCTCCAGCAGCTCTTCATTTGATATCTTCTGGGAACGCCTGCCCTTGTATCCTCCGACACTGCCCGTTTTCTTCTTAGCGTCATCGAGTTTTTCTATGTCCAATCCGTCTGGGTCATAGACACCTCCTTCCGAATCGCTTATTGCCACGACCTTTGCCCCGAACAGTTCCTTAGAAAGCGTGAATGCATATCTCCCAGCGTTTCCGAATCCCTGTATTGCTATAGTTGCTTTCTTCGGTGTTATCTTCAGCATCTTCGCTGCCTCTCTCATAATGTACATGCCACCCCTTGCTGTAGAGTCCATGCGGCCTTCGCTGCCCCAGACCTCTACCGGCTTGCCTGTTATGACACCGAACTGGCTCTTCCTGACTATGTTCATGTACTCGTCCATCATCCACGCCATTATCTGTGGTGTTGTGTATACATCAGGTGCTGGTATATCAACCTCAGGTCCTATGTCGGTTCCAAGCGCTCTCACATAAGCTCTTGACAGAGACTCGAGGTCCCTCTCATTCATCTTCTTTGTATCGCAGATTATTCCTCCCTTGCCTCCGCCAAATGGTATGTCTGCAAGAGAGCACTTCCATGTCATCCATGCGGCCAGCGCCTTGACAGTCTCAAGGCTCTCCTGTGGGTGGAATCGTATCCCGCCTTTTGCAGGGCCCCTTGCATCGTTGTAGCGTACTCTAAAGCCAGTAAAGGTCTGCGTTCGGCCGTTGCTCATCCTTACAGGTATGTTCATCACAAGCGTTCTCTTCGGCTCTCTAAGTATAGCATGCGCCTGCTTGTCCAGTTTCATTATCTCTGCAGCTTCATCGAGCTGCTTCTGCGCTATCTTGAATGGATCCAATTCTTCTGACACAGTTTCACCCGTATAGAATCGCACCAAACTATTTATTAGGTTTCTTTTGGAAATCGATTAAAGAAAGCTTTTTATAGATGTCTCTTGTTTAGAATAGAGGTGTGACATTGACCTTCAAGCCTAAAATTAAAGCGCAAAGCGCTATGGAGTACCTGATGACCTATGGTTGGGCAATACTCATAATTTCTATAGTTCTCGGTGCACTGTTCTCTCTAGGAATTGTGACAAGTCCGATCGGCAACACATGCACACAGGCTTCTGCTTACTTCTGCACAGGACCGATTCTGCATTCAGGAACGGCAAACTTCATAGTGGCGCAAGACACAGGAACAACATGGACTTCGGCTAACATATTCTTCGTTACTGGAGGTGGCGTGCCGAGCACTGTACCAAACGCGCTCACGGCATGCGTCTACTACTCATTTGCAAACGCGATAACCCCAACGCAGCAGGTAACAATATCGTTCACACAGCCAGCTACGATAACCGGCGGCACTATCGGCTGCGGCACAGCATTCTCGAGCACTGTCGGGTCAACATACAGCGGTGTGATCTGGGCTGAGTACACAACATCTACTGTAAGCGGGCAGCAGTTCGCTCAGATGGCTAGCGCAACACTGAAGGCATCGTAAACGCAGCAAGAATTAGCTTTTTGCTCTCATCTCTGAGAGCTCTTTCTTCATTCGCAGGACCTCCATAAGCTCGTTCGCTCCAAGAAGTGGCTTGCTAAGCCTGTCAACATCATCTACGCTTATCCTGGGACAGGCTGTATTGACAAAGGCATCGAACTCGCGCATGTTCTCAAGAGACATGAAATCGAAAGTATTTGCAGTGAGAATTCCTGCGCTCAGGCCCTCTCTCTCTATCCTCTGCTTGATTATTCTTGCAAGTCCTTCATTATGCTGGCCGTTCTTTGTGGTAAGAAGTATTCCGAACTTCCTCGCATCAAGCGAGGCAAGTATCTTGCCCCTGCTTCTCTTCTTGTAAGTATCCCTGTATCTGTCTATGAATTCTATAGTGCTGTTGAATGGGTCTACAACAAGGAATGGTTTTGTTGTAGCAAGCAGCGCTCCCAAGGGGTGGAACAGCCCTCCACCAAAGTACACGAATGCATCAACATTCCTGTCTACAGTAGCCGCGCTGCCAATATCGCATCCAAGTATCTGCCCTTCCTTCTTTGCAAAACCATACGGTTTGCCTACGACCACTCTCTTGCCTTTGGACTCAAAGAAAACTTTTATCCTGTCAAGCTGATGGATGTGCTGTATTGTAGTGACAATGCCTATCGTATTGTAGTCTCTCAAGTGGTCGAGCGACCTTTCGAGTATCTCAAGCGGCGCATCTACAAAGAATTCTACATACTCAACGTTCGCATCCACATGCTGAAACTCAGCATGGCCGAAGTGGATGAGCTTGTCTGCCTTTATGTTGCGCATTTCATCTAGAGCAAGGTCACACGCACCAAAGGTCGGGGAAGCGGATATGAAAACTTCGTTGCCTTCCTTCTCTAGCCTTTTTGCATATGATAGCGCCTGCTGCTTCAATCCCTCTGGGAACTGTAAAAGTAGTCGCATTTAAGCACCTACGCGGCGGCCTTCTCTATTCTCTGTGTGTTTATTCTGTACGAACCGGAGAGCTTTGACATAGCGCGCTTCAGAGCCTTCTTTGCTATATCAGAGTTTTCTCCGTTAATCTTTATCTGGAAGACCGGCTGGCCTGGCCTTATCCTTGCAGCAACAGAAACGGGCTTTCCGAAAGCAAGGGTCATACCCTGTGATATTCTGTCAGCTCCGGCACCCGTTGCCATACGCTTCTCCCTAATGACATTGTGCGGGTATACCCTTAAAGTGAACCAGTATTCGTTCGGAATGTTTGCTTCGAGGAACTTTCCTGCAGCTATCCTTGCTGACTCCAAAGCGTTTGATCTTAATTGTATGTACTGATCGCAATCAAGGGTTATGCTCGTATCGTAGCTCTCGCTTTCTACACCTGTCTTGAAGACGTTGAGGCTGGTGTGCGGCAACGCCCTCACGTAGTTCTTGCGAGGCTTGCGCAGCGAGTACCTCGCCCAAGCCTGTGAATTTGGTGTCCTGCATGTTCGTGCAGGCCTCAATCTAGCCATAATTATCGTTCTATAAGTGCAGAATTAGCACATAAATGAAAGCAATACTATTCTGTTGACGAAGCTATAAAAAGGCTACGCAGCTACAAAAGCAACTGTGTAACACAAAGCAACATATAAATATCTCTTCGGGTCAGAAACTCGGGGTTTAAATGTTGAAGGTCGAAGGAAAGAGAGGAGAGCTTACAGAAATAGATAATCTTGTTATGGGTACGGACAGAAGATTTGAGGGCGCCCTTTCGGTCGCCAGATCTGTTGCTCCGTTGCATGCAAATCAACTGCATTCACTTTCTGTTGGAGGTCTACTCAGGGTCGGTGGAAACCTTCACGTCAAGGACCTTGAAGCGGGCCACATAGATGTGAAAGGGCACGCGACAATTGAGGGGTTTGTGGATGCCAGCACGCGAAGCATAGATGTGGGCGGCAATCTCAACGCAGGGAACGTATATGCAAGCATGGCTGTAAAGGTTGAGGGTGCCCTTACCGCTTCTAGCGTACACACACCGACTCTTAGAGCGGGCAAGTTGCGCCTCTTGGCTCCCAAGCCTGGTCACACCAGCGATTTGGAGGTAAAAGAGCTCATAGTATCTGGATTCGAGCTGGTCTTCTTTGAGAAACCCGCACCCGTTACTGTGAGCAGAATCGAAGGGCTCAAAGGCGGCATACGCTTCGAGCTAGCCAGATAGACAGACGTCAACACTATCTATTTATAACTTCCTTGAGAGAGGAATCCGTGTTGGAATGGAGCTTGTTGACACAGCACTGAGCCCATCTGCGAACATAAGCGATGACGAACTCTTCAGGGCCAGGATCGCCGTATGCGGAATAGGCGGCGGAGGCAGCAACACGATCCAGAGGATAAGCAAGCTTGGTGTCAAGGGAGCGAACCTAATAGCAGTCAACACAGACGGCAACCATCTCAGAACGCTCGATGCAACCATAAAACGAATACTTATAGGTGGCGCGATAACCAAGGGGCTGGGAGCAGGCGGCTTCCCAGAGGTAGCGAGCAAGGCGGCGCAGTACTCGCGCAGCGAGCTCGAGAACGCGCTTGCAGATTATAATCTAGTTTTCATAACAGCAGGCATGGGAGGGGGCACTGGAACTGGCGCTGCCCCTGTAGTGGCAGAGATAGCAAAGAAGAGCGGAGCTGTAGTAATAGGAATAGTCACGTTCCCGTTCTCTCTGGAGCGCGTCAGGATTGATGTCGCAAAGAAGGGAGTCGAGGCTCTTAGAAGGAACATAGACACACTCATCATAATAGACAACCAGAGGCTCGTGGACCTCTACCCAAACGTTGCCATGGAGCAGGCATTCAAGATTGCGGACGAAGTTGCGTCAAGGGCTGTCCGCGGAATAACCGAGACGATCAGCCAGCCTAGCCTTATCAACCTCGACTATTCCGACGTCAGAAATATAATGAAATCTGGAGGACTGGCCATGATAAGCGTGGGCGAAGGAAAAGGGCCCAATAAGGTCGACGATGTAGTAAATGACACGCTCAAGAACAAGCTTCTCGACGTGGATTACGAAGGGGCGTCGAGCGTTCTGATCCACATAACCGGTGGAGAAGATATGACATTGGGAGAGGCTAACGAAGTAGGAAGAAAGCTTACGGAAATGACAGAGCCTAGCGCGAACGTCGTCTGGGGCGCACGTATAGATCCATCGTACAACGGCAAAATAGAGGCAATAGCAATCTTCACAGGAGTAAAGGGTTCATCCATACTCGGCGGCACAAAGATGGACGAAACGGAAGATTACGGATTGGGCAACCTACAGTTCTGAAACGAGCGTAGGCCCGGCAACTCCCTTATCTCTTTCAAGTTGGTAGACCTTAGCGGATGTTATCTGCCTCAGATTCTCATCGTGCGTGATTATGAACACCTGCTCTACGACTCTCGGGAGCGTGTCACTCAGCACTCCAACCATCTTCGATATTCCGCTAGAGTCTATGTTGTGCGTAGGCTCATCCAGTATCAGCCACTTTAGGTTTGGCACTATTACCATAGACAGAGCAATCCGCATTGCAAGGCAGGCAATGCTTCGCTCTCCACCGCTAGCAACCGCATCTACCTGAACCCACTCTTCTCCAGAGCCGTTCTGGAGGCTTGCTTCTAGAAGATAATCATCCGGCTTCGCGCTCAACCTGAGTTTGGTGTAGTCAGCATATGGATAGAGTTCCGGCCATATTCCCTGCATCAGGCTGTTTATTGACTGGGTAAGCCGGGCCCTCAAAAACGCCTCGGTCTCCACAAGCGCAGACTTGAAATTATTCAAATTCTTGACCAAAGCCCTCTGCCTCTCCAATCTCTGTTCCAGTTCCCTGATGTTGTCGATCTGCTTCACTAGTTCCAATACCCTTGATTCCAAAGTGGCATACTGCTTCTCCGATCCTGAGATTGTTGCAGAGACGTCAGCGAGCGCGGCACTCTGTTCTGTGAAACGGGCCTGCAATATATCCACATCCTTCTGTTCTGCCTTTATGGATCCGGCTTCCTTCTCGCTGGATTCAACAAGCTCTGAGTATTTGAATATATCGTCTTGATGCTCCTTTCTCTTCTCAAACATCCCGAGCGACGCCTTTGTTTTCTGAACCACATCTCTGAGTTCTTCAATTTCCCTCTTTTTCTTTTCTAATGAGCTGCCCGCTTTCTCAACATCTTTGTTCAGAGCTTCCAATTTATTTTTATTTTCGGTTATCACTTCTTCAACTCCAAAATAATCCTTCAGCCTGCTGCTTGCTAGCGAATGCGCAGCAAGCTCATCATTAATCTTCTTAACATCTTTGCGCTTCGTTTCAACAAGTTTGCCAGATTTTGCTATTTCGTCCCTGGTCTTTTCTATCGAAGAGCATTTTTCAGATATCAGCTTCTCGCAGAGCTCCGGACCGAGTTCCCTTTCGCACACCGGACATTTTGCAAGGTGTTTCTGCAGTTCCTTTAGGGTAGAATTCAATTCCTCAAGCCTGTTTCTCGCAAGCGCCTCTGCATTCACAAGCATATCAAGAGAAGAGGTCTCTTCCTTCAGCTTCTTCTCGAGAGATACCCCATCCTTCCCTTCTATCTCATTTGCGAGCTTCTTCTTCTCAGAAAGCCGCCTCTCATCGTTGTTCAGTGAGGTCTGGAGTGACGCCATCTCCCTCTTCAGCTTATCAGAATCTCTCTCAAGCTCTGTTACAAGCTGTTTCATCTCCTTTTCTTTCAGAATAAGGGAGTCGAGCTCTTTTTTTAGTGCCCCTTCACTCACATTCTTTATCTTTGAATCGATCTTGCTTATCTCTTTATGCAGAATCTCTATCTTACTCTTCAGCTCTGCCGACTTTCTTGATAGTTCATCCTTCTTTTTGTAGAGTTTCTTCTGTAAGTCTAATGACTCTTGCACTTTCTTCAGTTCCAATTCCTCCTTCTTCTTCCTTTCTTTTAGTAAAGCCAATTCCTTTGCCGCGTTGTCCTTCGCCTCCACAGATTTGTCCAACTGGGCCCTCATTGTTTTGATATCCATGCTGTTTAGGACTGTCTCTTCGCTCTCTGCAGACGCCTTTATGCTGTTTATCAGGGATTTGCAGTTCTCCTCTGCTGTTGCGAATTGGTCGAGACCGAGCATGTTGTCTATCTGCTTCTTCCTGTCGCCTTTTGCTATGCTCAGGAAGTAATCAAGGCCGTTCTGCTCTGCGTATATCGCCCTAGCGAATGTATCATAATCAACCTTCAGTATGCTTGCTATCTCCTCATTGACGCGTATGGGCTGGGTCTGGAGGTGCGCTCCATTCTTGTCCAGCCTCGCCATAGTCCCTCCATCAGAGGATATCTTTCTAGTCACTGTGTATGTATCGCTTCCCACAACGAAAGTCAACTTTACCTGGGCTTCATCCTCTTTAGAGGGTCTACTCTTTATCATCCCCTCGAGCTTGACGCGCCTCTGCTTCAGCATTGGGAACGTGCCAAAGAGGGCAAAAGAGATTGCCTCCATCACTGAGCTCTTGCCGGCTCCCATTATGCCTATAAGCACATTAACGCCCTTCTGGAATGAGAGCCTAGTCTCGCCGTGGGTCTTCCAGTTGCGGAGCTCTATGCCGCTTATCATAAAATCAGGCACATGTATAGCGCTTTTCCGCTATAAAAAGATTATTGAATATCAGATGAGGCTCTCTTCCTCTACCTCTATCTCCCCTACTCCATCGGTCTTCCTGAGCTGCTCCTCTATCGCAGAAGAAGTCGTCTGCTCGTTGTTGAAGACAAACCGGACCTTTATGACCTTTATCCCAAAGGCAACCTCCTCTGCCTGTATGGCTACCGGTTTTAGATTCTCCTTTATGTTCTTGAGCGCGCTCTCAAGAGCATTCTCCTTTGGATAAACCTTGAAAATAACAGATACCTTAGACATTATGGTCCCTCAAATCCGCATTCGCTGCACTTGTAGATGTTGGATATCTCCCTGCAATGATGACATCTGACTATGACCGACTTTCCGCACGCGGGGCACTTGAATTCTGTATACTCGCTAGTAAGCCTGCCGCACGATACACATGTTTTGCCTGGTAACACAGAAATGAAATCACCAACGTATTCTTCTTTTTATAAGTCTCTTCTTGCCGAATACCATTCCCGAAAGCAGAATAAGTATTACAACATCAATCATAAATACTACTATGACAAGGACCAATGTCAAATATATAGCTATGTGTAGGGCATCAAAGTGAGCTGACTGTAGCACAGAGACCGGCACGCCAGTACTTTGGGGCTGGTTCTGCTGCAGGTTAGAGTAAATGGTCTGGGTGTCATTGCTCAGTTGCTGCGATAGTAATGCAGCAGAATATGCCTGAATTGCATACGATCGCGCAATCGTGGCATTGCTCGCCATTACGGATTCGTATGAGTAGAAGTATGCCTGGTTTGCAATCTGCGTAGGCCATGCACCGTATGTTGAATTCGACGCTACGGCGCGCGAAGAGTTTACGAGCTGAGATGTGCTCATGTTCTGCTCCTGCCTTACAGCTATGCCTTCAGAGTAAGCATAATCCGATCCCAGTATGGCAAGCGCATAGTTTCCTTGCGCATACGATGAGTTTGCCGTGTTGAAGTACATGCTCCCTGCATAAGGCGCGGCCCTTTCCAACCGGCCCCTTGCTATGCTTGCTAGAGCCTGCGATTGATAAACCTGAATGCCTCCGGTGTTTGCCGCGCTTGTGTACATGAAGTTAGCGGCCCTGCACCATGCGTTCGACTCCGCAGCGCTATACATCGATGCAAGCACATCGTCTGTCGTGTACCCGCTTGTGTTGTATTCCGATATCGCACCTGAAACGCTGTAGGTTCCCCAAGCCTGTCTCAGCTGCCCGGCAAGTACCCACTCATAGTTCTGTGTGGTAAGCTGCGGCGCATTCAGCCCGGAGCAGTAGCTGCTGATCGTTTTCAGGGCCTGCAGCCCAGAATCTACAGTCACACTTCCGCTCGAAAGGTAGAATGCGTTTATGTAATCGAGGAAAGCGATATCTGCACCAGAGTAAAGGTAGCCGCGCGCTACCATTGTCCCGCTCTGGTTGAGGACATTGATCATCTGTGATGCTGCGCTCTGGAATCCAGGTACTCTTGATATCTGTGATTGTGTAAGGTTAATTGTGAAATTGTCAAGTGCAGCAAACGGCTGGCTGCTGCATGAGTTGCTACACTGCAGCGTTGCCACTGGCAGTGAACCTGCGTTGTAATTGGTGGAGAATGAGAAATTCGTCCCAGCATTGTTTATCGACTTTGTTCCAAAGGCATAGCTTGCAGCAGCACTTATGTTTGCAACCTGTATCATAGGTATCCCGAACGTTCCCTGCGTTAGATAATAAAGTTCGGCCTCTTCGCTGCTCTGCGATACCGCGGGCACAAGTATGAATCTTAGGTGATTTTCTTTTGCAGCCATTGTCTTATCGTAGACCCCACCAACTGCGCCTATCGCGCCATTATTGATCGTGCCCGTTATAGTAAAGGAATGGACAAAGCTCTGGCCCGAAATCGCAGATATTGCAAGTAGTGTCATTGCAGCTCCTGCGCTAGGTCCAGATACGGTCTGATTGTAATCAGCTATGTTGTACGTGTAGTTGTAGCTTGCATAGCTCACATTCAGATACATTGCGGCTGTAGTTGCGGCGTTTATCGCAGACTGATATGTATCGCTAGATACGTTTATCGGGCCAGTGATCGATACATGGCCGGTTCCCTTTGTAACAGTAAGGGATATTGTTGTAAGGCTGCCGGTGTTGTTGTATGAATTTACTGCAGGAGCGAGAAGCGAAGCGGTACCGACAACCTGGGCTTGCGCTCCTATTGCAAGCGAAACAAATGTAAAAAGCAACGCTAGTATAGAGCGTTGGGTGGTCCTTAACATGAAATGCAAGTTATTAATCAAGATTAAGGTATAAAAAGATTCTTTCGAGCTAAATATTGAGCACGTTAAAGAGCAATATATACAAAGATATCCCTACTACGACACCAAAAAGAAGTGGTGGGATTGCAGGCAGCGGCCGTTTCTGTTTCTTGATTATGTACATAGTAATGAGAAGGCCTAGCACGGCACCAAGGGTTATGAAAAAGCTCAGCACGAAGTTCAGGTAAACCTTGTACGCCGCTATAGAAACCATCAGCGGCACAGCCAGGTCTCCGGCGCCCAATTCCACTCTTGCTGCAACAGGGTACATATCCTTTTTATAGAAGTCTGCCAAAACGGGGCTGAGCTTCATACCCTTCATTTCTTTCTTATACTCCTCTATCTCGCTCTTCGAGAACTTGCTCTTCGGTATAGCCTCCACCTCGTTCACTCCAACTAGGAATGCGAGGTTCCTTGATGACATAGCCTTCGCCATCGTTATCATGTGCTTTGTAACGAATACGGCTATGAAATCGTATACTGCTAGAACCATCATGAAGATCATCGCTGCAAGGAAACTGAAGCTGACGCCAAGCACCAGCCCAACACCAACGCTAGCTATCATTGTTGTTGCGTTCCTGAGCCTTGGGAACTTGTTCTTTGCTACTATCAAAACTATCGCGGCGCCAACCGCTATTACAAAATTGGTCGTTATTGTGTTCCCGCCTACAGAGAAGAGCGTCATGTTGGTGAGCAGACCAGAGAGCACGAGGAAGACGAAGAAAGATGATATGAAAACTACAGCGCCTTCAAGAAGAACGAAGAACTTATCTCCCTTGTAGAACTTGAAGACCATTATTATCACCGCAGTGAAGATGATTATGTAGACGATGTAGAGCAGAGCGCTCGTTGCAGAATTTATTACCTGTGCGCTATTGACCTGCTGGAAGGTCGTGCCTGTAAATATTTCAGCAGAGAGGAAGAGGCCGAAGAACTGCACGATCATAAAGATTACAAGAATCTGTAAGAGCTGCCTTGTTTCTATCACTCTGAAGGGCAAGGGCACACCTATTCTCCTTCGTGGCTTATCGTCTTCACGAAGCCAGGCTTTGGCCTGAATATATCACCGCTCTTCTCAAGCTCCACTATATACTTGTTGACCTCCGCGGCTGCTATCCCCGCCTTCTCTGCCTCTTCCATGAGACGTTGCATGCGCGCGCTGCCCTCATCTGCCTCGAGCCTCTTCACTATTCCAAGAATTGTGTTTATTCTGGTGACCTTCTCGCGCGGGGCGCCTGTCATGAGCATGTCTATGTCACGGCGGCCGCCCCTGTCTACTGCAAGTGTCTTGAGCATGAATTCATTCAAAGCAATCGCGTTCTCTGCGTCTGACACCTCAACCACATGGGACAAGCGCGCCTTGGCGCTCGCTTCTGCCATACGCACCAGGCCCTCTATCTGCCTCGGCGTTATCGGCGTGGCGCCCTGCTTGGAGCCTATCTTCCTTAGCTCTAGATAGTAATCCTGTATCCTCTTTGAGGCTTCTGTAGTTATCCTGGGTGCTATGTTCTTCCTTGCATAGGCTATGTACTTCCTGAGCAGTTCGCTGTCTATAGGCGGCTTCTCTACCTGTTCGTGCTCCTCTATTTCCGCCATTTGCGCTCCTGCCGCTTCGTGCTGTAGAAGTATGTGCTTTGCTATGTTTCTGTCTAGCTCTTCGTCCATTACGTCCTTTATCGGGAATATCAGGTCAAACCTTGACAGAAGCGTTGGCGGTATGTTGAATTGCTCAGCCGGATAAGCATTCGGATCGAACCTGCCGAACTTTGGGTTTGCAGCTGCGAGTACAGCAGTCTTTGCAGTGAAGGTTGCTATTATTCCGGCCTTAGCAACGCTTATTGTCTGGGATTCTAGGGCCTCGTGAAGCGCAGCTTTGTCATCATCGCCTATTTTATCAAATTCGTCGATGCATACGATTCCACCGTTGCCCAGAACCATGGCACCTGCCCTTAGAGTCCAGCCTCCTTCTGAGAAATCATCACGTTCTGCGACAGCAGTCATTCCCCCTCCTGTTACGGATTTTCCGCTGACGTAGATTCCTTTTGGAACGAGCTTAGATATCGATTGCAGGACCCTTGTCTTTGCGCTTCCAGGGTCTCCTATTAGCAGAATGTGCATGTCGCTTCGTATCGCACCCCCGTCTATGAGCGTCTTTCCAGACGTGCCACCGAAGAGTTGCAGCGCCGCGCCCTGTTTTATCTCGTTGTAACCGTATATCGATGGTGCAATAGATTTTGCTATCTTTTCGAATATATGCGGGTCCTTTCCGAGTTCCTTTATGACCCTCTCTTCCTCTTCATTTATCTGCAGCTCTGCAAACTCCTTCTGCTTTGGAACTATCGATACAGTATCAAGGAACATCGTGTAGACATCACGCTCGAGCTTGCCCCTCTGGTTCCTCCTAGGTCTTATCCTCAATACACCAGTTAGCTCTATCCTATCTCCTGGAATAACCGTGTTGACCAGATCATCTTCTATCCAGACTTCAAGTTGCCATGTCGGTGCGCTTCCCTTTAGCCTCTCAAGCGGATCCTGCACCGCTATTCTCTGCAGGTTTATGAACTGCGACTCCTCGGCTACCTGTTTTAGTGAACGCCTCTTGCACGATAGACACAAATCTGGGAGTTCATCGCGTCCGGCGCGCACCTTGTATGTAGCACCGCAGAAAGTGCACTTGTAGGAACCCATCTGCACCTTCGGGTTTATTTCTGACCTCTTTACTATAAGGCCGTCAAGCAGCACCATCTTGCTTATGTAGGATGAGCCAACGTCCTGAACAAGCGGAGTATTAACGCTCTGGCCAAAGAACCTTACGTGCAGGTCGTTGCCGTCAAGGTTGACGTTGCTCATCTTGCCTTTCAGGGACTCCGTTGCAGCCTCTATTATAGGATCCGGCTGCTCAATCAGAGATTCGGCAAGTTCTGGATCGAACTTTATTAGATCTCTGAAATCGACCGGCAGGCTTCTCTTTTCAGGAAAAGATATGATCAACGAGTTGATCTGTTCATCATAGTATCTGTCGAAGAAATCGTCGAAACGCGATTTGATGCCCTCGAGTGCAGCGTCTACCATCATTACCCCAAATGGCCGCTAAAAATATATCCTAATTTAGATTAATATAATTTGCCAAGCTAGCCGGATAGTATCATTACCAAACTCTTTATATTCCCTGCAATCAAAACCTTTTAGTGGTATTCCTACCGCAAGGTGAGAGAGCTGGCAAAGTTCTACATTACAACACCAATATACTACGTAAACGACAAGCCGCACATAGGCCACGCCTACACCACAATAGCGGCCGATGTTATAGCCAGATGGCACAGGCTTAAGGGAGAAGAAGTATTCTTTCTTACAGGCACAGACGAACACGGTGAAAAAGCAGAACAGGCGGCGAAGAAGGAGGGCAAGACACCAAAAGAATTCGTAGATGGAATAGTTGATCAGTACATACGGATATGGAAAGAACTCAACATATCGTACGACTATTTCATAAGGACGAGCGACCCATCGCACGAAAAAATTGTGAAGCAGCTTGTAGAGAAAATTTACAAAAATGGTGACATTTACAAAGGATACTACGAAGGCTGGTACTGCGTACCAGACGAAACATTCTGGACCGACCTGCAATTGAAAGATGGGAAATGCCCAGAATGCGGCCGTGATGTAAAGAAGATAAAAGAAGAAAGCTACTTCTTCAAGCTTAGCAAATACCAGGATAAACTTCTAGAGTTCTACAAAAAGAATCCCGGTTTCCTTTCTCCGAAGTTCAGGTCAAAAGAGATACTTAATAGGGTAGAAGATGGGCTCAAAGATGTCAGCATAACTAGGACAACTATTAAATGGGCAGTGCCGTTTCCGATGGATGAAAAACATACATTGTATGTCTGGATCGACGCGCTCATCAACTATATAAGTGCACTGGGCTGGCCGGATGGGAAGAGATTCAAGGAATTCTGGCCTGCCGACATTCACCTTATAGGTAAGGAGATAAACTGGTTCCACTCTGTTATCTGGCCAGCGTTGCTCTTCTCCGCGGGCATAGAACCTCCAAAGAAGGTATTTGCACACGGATGGTGGACTATAGATGGCAAAAAGATAAGCAAGAGCCTTGGAAACGCGATAGACCCAGTCGCGCTAGCAAAGAAATACTCGTTGGATGCGTTCAGGTATGCATTGCTCAGAGAAATGCCGCTTGGTGATGACGGGGACTTTTCGGAGAAGACACTTGCGGTCAGGCTTAACAACGAACTCGCTGCCGAGCTAGGGAACCTTCTCAACAGAGCCGTAACAATAGCGGAGAAGTATGACGGTGCAATAGAGGGCAGCCCAGAGCTCGAAAGCTCTCTCAATGTAGATAAGATTGACGAAGCGATGGAAAGAATAAACACCTTTGATGCACTCAGCGAGATATTCCTATTCATAAAAGCCGCAAACAAGTATGTTAATGACAAGGAGCCATGGAAACTGAAAGGAAAGGAACTCGGCGGGGTTCTATACAATCTTCTCGAATCTCTGCGCATAATATCTATACTGATAAGCCCATTCACTCCAGGCACTTCAGAAAAGATAAATGCACAACTCGGAGTCAAAGCTGGTGCACTGGAAGACTGCAAATTCGGGAAGCACGCCTACAAAGTAAAAAAAGGAGAATACCTATTCAAAAAAATTGAAAACTAAGCTGATAGACATTAATGCTGATGTGGGTCAACAAAGGCTATTTTTTCAGTGTCATTTGAATATACACCAACCTTCACAACCTCTAATCTGCCGGTTGAAATGTCGTCCAGCACTATGCCCAACGTGAACTCACCTCTAGCAAGCGCATCTCTAACAATAGGGCTGCCTGCTACAAGACGCTCACCCTGGACTATTGCATTTTCGATTGCCGCCTGGGTGTGATCGGTTGGGCTTCCTTTCCTTCTCAGTCCTCTTGCGAGGTTTGTTATTGTGACACCCAAGGCAGAATCATCATCTACAGCATGCGATCCGTTAACACCGATCGAGTTCTTCTCTATTGCAGCTCCAACAGCTCCACATTTTGTATGTGCTACTATTACACCATTTTTAGCATGCAACACAGCTATGGCGTACTCAAAACCCGCGGTGGTTGCCCTATCCATCTCTTCCCCTATGCTCCTATTGACAAATATCCTTCCCGGTGCACCGATCAGTACTCTCGAGTCCGCGCACGCCGCCGCTACAGTGTGCGGATGCTGGCCGTTTTCTGCCAGCTCCTTCAAAAGGGAAACCTCGTCTGTATTCATTTTTTGAAGAGATCTAGCGTTATCCGCAAGAAGCTCTGCAAATGGTGATCCCGAACGTTTCGATTCCGGTGTCCTTGTTGCCATTGCCATCATCTCACTCTGCTACCTTGTTTAACGTCCTTGTCAGGTTTCAATAATGTAATCGAGTCTGGAGTGTCACCGACCGCCAGGAGCATTCCTTCGGAAACAAAACCTCCTACATTCTTGGGATCTAGGTTTGCTACCACTACCACACTCCTTCCGGAAAGTTCCTCTGCTGTGTAACTGCTTTTTATACCGGCAGCAATGTTCCTGACCCCAAGTTCACCTAGGTCAACCTTAAGTCCATACATGGGCTTTCTCGTATTCAGTTCGCTGACCGCGATTACCTTGCCCACTCTGATGTCTAAGTTTAAGAATTCATCAATAGTCGCCATTCGGTCACTTAAAATAATGAAGATTTATCGCATTTTAATGGTCAAAACCAGATATAAATAGATTGTCATTAAGCTTTAAATACCGGCTCATTGTCGTCGTTTATCCCAATATATAAATATCTGCAAAGTCCAAATAATTAAGATACAATGGTGGTAGGAAGACCAAGGTATAGGCATCAGAGTTATCCTTCTGAGCCAGAGGCGTTTGTCAGGGCGGCGCCAGTGCCACTTGGTGATACTAGAATAAGCGTGGTCGGTGTTTCGCCAGAGGACGAAACCGTGAGAGCAGAGCCAAGGGTCAGGCTCAAATCGTTATGGCTTAAACTCTCTGACGGTTCTATATTTTTCATAAATGTACAACCAAGGGCTGAGATAGACAGAGAACTTGAGAAGGATGGCCTGACGTACGGACGCGAAGCAGCGGTTTATGGTAGATCCCTGAAGGATAGCGACGCGCTTATGGCACTAGAGTACAAGTTAAAGGGGGAGCTCGAGACCAGGGGGGTTGTAGAGATAGACGTACCTGCATACCAGAGAGATCGCGGCGGACGTTTCTATAACATAAGAGACGGCAGCACAGCCAGCATAAGAATACTGCCAGCACCAGTCCTGGCGCGCCAGTAGCGAAAGGATATCTATAAATAGCTTAACACTTCATACTAGCTTGTTCTGCTTTTAAGTGGTAACATGAGCCAATTTGGCATGCAGTTGCATTCAAAATCAAGTACAAAATCTGCAGGTAATGGTAAGCGTAAGCTCAAGTTCAGGGACAAGCGGAGAAGTGAAATAGGCAGCTACTTCTCTGCGACAAAGATGTCGGAGAACGACGCGTTCAGAGAGCACAGGATGCGCGGCGGTTCCTACAAGATGGTGCTCAAGCAAGCGGGCTTTGTCAACCTTCTTACGAAGGAGGGCTACAAGAAGGTCAAGATAAAGGGAGTTCTGGAATCAAGGAACAACAGGAACTTTGCACGTCAGAACATAATAACAAAAGGAACGGTCATCAACACAGAGCTCGGAAGAGCTCAGGTTACAAACAGGCCAGGCAGGGAAGGCGGCGTGAACGCCATACTTCTCGGGGCTTGAGCGGATGACCGTAGCAGTATACGAAGTCGATTCCTCAGAATGCGATGCACTGAAGAAGTTCCTCGAATACGATCCGTATCTTGACAAGGCCCTGAACGAGGAGCAGCTCAAGAAGCTCAGGGACGACAAGGAAGCAAACATAATATTCTCCAGGCAGGAGTACAGCCTGCGAGACGGAACGGCCCTCGGGCTTGATCCCAAAAAGTACTACCTATACATAAATGCGAACGATGACTTCCTTGCTGGGGCGGACGCAAAACTGAAGAAGAACTTCAAGAGCGTAAAGAGGGCGCAGCCCGACGCAGAGAATACCTTCAAGTACATAGTAGACCAGGAGCACGATATGGGTAACGCCGGCATAGGCGCTATATTCGGTGGTTGACTGAACATAATAAGCTCAGATGATCTTTCTAGGGACGAAATCAACAAGATATTCAAGGTCGCAGACGACCTGAAGAACAACAAAGTTCAAATAACGATAAAGCAGCATGCGACACTTGTGCTGCTCTTCGAAAAACCATCGCTCAGGACCAGGGTATCTCTAGAGACTGCGGCAGCGCAACTCGGCGGCCACTCGATATATCTGGAAACGCAGATGACCCACCTCGGCAAGGGTGAGAGCCTCGCAGACATGGCGAAGGTGCTAAGCAGCTATGCAGATTTCATAGCGGCAAGGATGTTCGACCAGTCGCAGCTCGTCGAGATAGCAGACAACTCAAGCGTTCCTGTGATAAACGCGCTGACAGATCTGGAGCACCCGACACAGGCGCTCGCCGATGTGTATACAATACTGCAGCATCATGGACGAATAAAAGACCTCAAGATAGCCTATCTCGGCAACGTTGCAAACAACACAGCAAACTCGTTGATGCTTACGGCTGCAAAGCTGGGGGCAGAGATCGCTCTGGTAGGTCCGGTCAAGGACTATCCGCCGAACAGCCTATACTTCAACAAGGCAAGGGAGTACAGCAAGGTATTTGCCTACGACTCTCTTGAAGAGGGGCTGGAAGACGCTGACATACTTTATACGGACACATATCTAGGCATGCCCGCACTTGTGCAGAGCAAAGAAGATGCAGCAAGGAGAGAGCTAGAGATAGAAAAGAGGAACAAGATATTCCTGCCGTATCAGCTCAACTCAAAGGCGATGTCCATGGCAGCAAAAACGGCGCTTGCAATGCACTGCCTTCCGGCGCACAGGGGCGTAGAGATAACCGACGATGTGCTTGACGGACCAAGGTGCATAGCGTGGGAGCAGGCGGCAAACAGGCTGCTGCTCAACAAGGCAATACTGCTGTATCTGTCGGAAGTCGATAAAGTTTAGATAGATATAAATTCTTATTCTGCGAACCAGCATCATGGACCTTCTTGTCAGAGTAGGAATAATCGCTGCAATACTCATAGCGATATTCGGAGGATATCTAGCATTCAAGTACGTTGCCGGGTCCGGACCGCTTACTTCAACGCAAGCGGCGCAGAACGTTCAGCGCGATCTTGCTGCTTCTTACCCGAACGCTAGCGTCAGCGTCATCAATGTTACTCCGTCCACTCTGGAGAAGAACAGCTGGAATATCTTTGTCAGCTTGGTCTACAACGCGACGAGGCCCTGCCCCACTGTCTATCTCGAAGAGTACGATTACCCCGCTACTGGGTTTGTGCCAACTGTAGCGAACCTCTATACCGAGCATTGCATAATATATGGCCTGTCAAACAGCTCGCTCCCATATTACACATATCTGATAACCTCGCCAGAGGTGGCGATAGCGAAGTCGTTCAACACATCCTATCCATCGCTTGTTGTATACGTCAATACATACGGCTACAACAACACGAACGTCTATGCAAAACACTACACAAACCTTGCCCTAAACAAGTCGGTTTCGCCTTCCGGCAACACATACGCTGACGTATGGCTGATAAACTACACAGCGATCCATGCGCCAGATTCACAATACGTGGTGCTCAGCTCCACAGGCACTATATTATACAATTATACGCTTAGCCATCCACCGCTCAGCCACTAATTTAGTATATTTATATATACTATAGTATATACTATTTTATTAAAGTAAATAAAATTTACTCTTTCTCCTGCACGGGAAGCACGGGTTTTTTCGCCCGAACTCAAAACTACTACTATCAATTCGAGATGCATAAGGTTTTTAAAGCTATTCAGTATAACGTAGATAGGCGATAAAATGAACGACCTTGTTAACGACCTATTGGGACAACCGCGAGAGAGCAGCAGCAACGCAGCACAGGATGACTTCAGCTCATCACAGATTAAGATTGTAACCTGCGGATTAGGCGGAGCGGGATGCAACATAGTCAACAGGCTTGTAAAGGCCGGAGTTAAGGGCACCGAATTCGTTGCTGTCAACACAGACGCACAGCACTTCAAGATAATCGATGAGCGAATAAAGAAGGTGCTCATTGGTCGCGCATTAACAAGGGGATTGGGAGCAGGCGGAGACCCCGGAACAGGAAGAAAAGCAGCAGAGCTCGACAAGAATCTCATAGAAGAGGTTTTCAACGGATCACAACTCGTATTCCTATGCGGAGGAATGGGTGGAGGAACCGGAACAGGGGCAATCTCTGTAGCGGCACAGGTGGCGAAGGAGCAGGGAGCCATTGTAGTAGCAATGGTAACTTATCCGTTCGACCTTGAAAGAGTCAGAAAGGTCAAGGCCGAAGAGGGAATACAGGAGCTGAGGAAGCACTGCGACAGCGTGATAATCCTTGATAACAACACGCTAGTCAAGCTGGTACCAAACCTTCCAATGAACGAGGCGTTCGCGCTGGCAGACTCTGTGCTCGCAAAGGCCATTGGAGGTCTTGTCTGGACAATAACACAGCCAAGCATGATTAACATAGACTTCGCTGACGTGCGCAGCATAATGGTAGGCGGAGGCGTCGGCTTCATAGCTGTTGGAACGGGACGTGGCGCGGACAAGGTAGGAAACGCTGCCGAAGGTGTCCTTAAGAACAAACTCCTTGATGTGGACTTCGAGGGCGCGACAGGCGCACTTGTGCACATATCAGGAGGATCATCACTCACGATCGGCGACGCAGTCCATGCGGGTGAGATAATCACCGAAAGAATGGACCCGAAGTCAAACGTAAAGTGGGGAGCCAGAATAATCCCAGGGTACGAGGACCAGCTCGAGATAGTGGCTATTGTCACAGGCGTAAAGGGCTCGAGCATAGTCGGCCGCCTGGAAGACAGGCGCCAGGAGGCATCCTACAACGACCTTGAAATGATCGGCTAACCACATAATATTTAGGTGGTTAAATGCTGGGAGACCGTGTTAGAGAGGAGTTCGTAGCGAAGCTTGCGGTAGTAGGAGTCGGAGGCCAGGGATGCAACCTTGTCAACAGGCTGTACAATGCTAGCATAAGGAGTGCAGACACACTTATGCTGAACACAGATGCAAAGCATCTTAGCATAGTCAATGCTGACAAGAAGATACTCATTGGCAAGAACATAACCCACGGGCTGGGGGCAGGCGGCTTCCCAGAAGTGGCAGAGAAGTGCGCAGATGCAAGCAAGGACGAGATCGCGCGCGCTATTGAAGGATACGACATGGTCTTCGTTGCAGCCGGTATGGGAGGCGGCACAGGAGGAGGAGCTGCACCGGTTGTAGCAAGGATAGCAAAGGACATGGGGGCCCTGGTAGTTGCATTTGTAACGTACCCATTCGCGATAGAGAGGAGCAGGAAGAACAAAGCGGACTGGTCGCTGCAACAACTCGGCAAGTACGCTGACACAACTGTAATAATAGAGAACGACCGGGTTCTGAGCTATGCGCCAAACCTTCCGATGGAGAAGGCGTTCGAGCTCGTTGACAGCGTCGCGTGCAACGCAGTGAAGGGAATAGCTGACACAATAATGCTTCCCAGCCTGATAAACCTCGATTTCGCAGACGTTCGTGCTGTAATGAGAGATGCCGGAACGGCTGTGATAAACCTGGGTGCAGGCAACGGCCACGACAAGGTCGAGAAGGCAATAAAGTCCACACTGACTCACCCAATGCTGAATGTTGACCTGCAGGGCGGCAAGAGTGCAATGGTCCACGTTGCTGGTGGCACATCATTGACAATTGCAGAGGCAACAAGGATAGGCGAAGGTGTCACAGACGGAATGGACGAAAAGGCGAACGTCATATTCGGAGCAAGGCTCATCCCGGAGCTCAATGACCAGATAAGGGTGATGTCCATAGTCACGGGCGTCACTCCGAAGTTCGGAACCGGGATGGCACGCAACGCTGCGCCTTTAGGGGACCTGAACCTTGAGCTAATCTGATTGACCCGCAGCAGCACAAGCTTTAATAGCTGCACGGAGCAATAGAACCAGTCAATGTGAGGGGTTTCTCTGCTTAAGTCTATAGTAGGCTCCATATTCGCATTAGGGTTTCTTGCCCTGTTCCTATTTTTCATAGTCTTTCTTGTTCTCTTCTTCGGCCACCTGTACGCTACAATAGGATTAATCGGAATAACAATACTGATAGCTGTTGTTTACCTGCTTGTCTGGTGGTTCAGCCCATGGTTTTCTGATTTTATATACAAATGGTTCTACAAAGCGCAGTGGCTCACGTTCGATGAATTCTCAAAGATGGAGCCAGAGGTAGCCAAGTTCATAAAGCAGATCTGTGCAACTGACAAGATACCAGTGCCAAAGATCGGCTACATAAACGATGACAACCCGCAGTCATTCACATACGGATCGCTGCCGCGCAACGCAAGGATAATCTTCACTAACGGGATAATAAAGTATCTTAACACTGATGAAAAGAAGAGTGTTTTTGGCCACGAGGTAGGCCACGTAGTGCACAGGGACTTCATAGTAATGACTCTCGCAAGCTTCATGCTGACAATGCTCTACGTGATAGGCAGAAGCTTCATAAGGGCTGCGCGCGGAGCCAGGAAGGGCGCGCCGGCTGCGATTGCCATAGGCATATTCTCGTTGGTTTTCTACTACATCGGGACATACTTCCTGCTCTACCTGAGCAGGGCAAGGGAGTACTATGCAGATGAATATTCAAAACAGAAGATGGGCACGGGCAATCCGCTCTCTACGGCGCTCGTGAAGATCGCCTATGGGATACTGACATCTACATCGCAAAACGCAGCCAAGACGAACGAGCTTATGCAGGGAACAAGAGCGCTCGGCATCTACGATCACAAGCACGCGAAGAGTTTTGGCCTTGCCGGAGCGGATTACGTTGTTGACAAGGATGACAGCGCGATAACCGGATCCATAGTCTACGACACGCACAGCATCTGGGCGTTCCTTTTCGAGTTCGGATCATCCCACCCACTGACAGGCAAGCGAATAATCCACATGCTCGATGGCGAGAAGAAACAGGTCTTCGATATCGGCAAGGTAAAGAGCTTCCCATTCGATAAAGGAAAATGCAGGAAAGAGTTTGCAGTAGATCTTACTGTGTCGAAGCTCTGGCTCATACTACCAATAGCAATCTTTCTTGCAGGTTACAACCTGCCGGCAGCTCCGATATTCGGTGCGCTTCTTCCTGCACTGGGTGTTGGGCTGCTCATCCTTGCCTTATACAAATATCCTGGCGGAGGATTTACAAAAACGAACGTCCAGAGCCTCATGTCACAGGTATACGCTTCTCCTGTGAGGGGCATACGCGCAGCGCTCGATGGTAAAATTGTAGGGAAAGGGGTGCCTGGGTTTGTCCTTTCTGAGAGCATGATGTTCCAGGATAAGACGGGGCTGCTCTACTTTGGATTCACTGCAGGTCTGCCTTTGATAGGCGATCTCTACTTCGCAATAAAGAAGGTAAAGACGATGATAGGCAACGCTGCATCGTGCAACGGCTGGTTCTTCAGGGGCTTTAATCAATCGTTATCATTATACACTTTGCAAAGCGGGAGCAATACCTTCCATAGCAGGGAAAAAGGGCTGAGCATCATCGGAGCTCTTATCATCTTGATACTTGGAACATTGATACTAGCACCTTCTGTGCTCTCCCTGCATGCAGGATCGAGCACCACAGCAAACGTGCTGCACTCGTGGTACATCGGATTAAACTCTAGCATAGCCGCAGCGCAGACAGCGAACCTTAACCTGCAGATATACCCACAGACGGTTTACCAAGGCGGTAATATCTATGTATCGTGCTATGGCACAGGCCAAGGTAATTATCGCCCTGCGGGCATTTGCGCTCTTGATAGGCCGTTAGGGACTCATTTGTGCACACAAATAGGATCGTGCGGAGTAAAAATCGAAGATGCTCCAGGCACATACACATTTTATGTCAATGATACGACCGCCTATGTGTATAAGGCATATCTGATTACTGTCCTTCCTGCGCCTGCAACTACATCAATAGGTTCACCTGCCTCAAGTTCCACATCTGGATCAACTACAGGTTCTACGCCAACAGCATCCACCACACCAATAACATCACAAACATCGCAGCAGATAGATGGTTACAGCTATTCCCAGGCAATATCTGTTAACTCTACAAGCACAGCACTCACAACCTCAAAGCCGAACGACGTAGTCATAGTTTATCTTGCAGAAGGGGGGTCTTCCCTATCAGCCTTTGGCATATCAGATTCGGCAGGCCTCAGTTGGAGACCAATAAAATCATTCGAAAACAGCAACGGCAGAGCTGCAGAGTATTGGATGGCAATCTCGCCCACACCGCTTAAGAACGACATAATCACTACCACATCTTTGAGCCCAGGCAACTTGAATCTATATGCAATTGGGATTAACGGAGCAGACCTCGCATCACCAACCGATGCGAATTCGACGAGCGTGCCAACCGCGCCGGCAGCAAACATAAGCGGCATGATAACCACAAGCAATCCAAAAGACCTCATTCTTGCGTGGCTCTTTGTAGCAAGCTCGCCTGCTATGGGCGCCCCCACAGGCCTGCCATTCAGCACCCTACCTGTAAATTCTGGAGGCCCATCAACAGAAGTTGCTTATGCGACTGTCACATCAACACAGACAAACCTCAATGTATCGTGGGGCTGGAATCCGGTTGAGTACATAGGCGGTATGTCGCTAATTGCCATAAGGCTCTCATAACAGAACGCTTTATAAATCCGAATAGGCAAACCATTCTGTAATCCAGTGAAAGTATGGGCGACGAGATAACACTTGTATCAATGAAAGACGTGCGCGTCGGCAGGTACATACTCATAGACGGTGTGCCGTGCAGGGTCGTTGATATAGAGATAAGCGCGCCAGGCAAGCACGGTTCGGCAAAGATGCGCGTCACCGGCATAGGAATGTTCGAAGGGCAGAAGAAGACCCTTCTCATGCCAAGCCATGCTGATGTTGAAGCACCAGTCATAACAAAGAAGAAGGCCCAGGTGGTATCTGTAGGTGATACTACTGCGCAGCTCATGGACTCAGAGACGTATGAGGTTTATGAAGTGCCAATAACAGATGAGTTTCAGGGCAAGCTAAAGGCCGGGACGCTTGTTGAAGTGATAGAGGCAATGGGCAGGAAGGCGCTCTCTAGGGCGCTGAGCAACGAGTGATTAAATGGAAGTGAGCATTCTTTCAGACACAAACAATCCAATGATGGACAGGCGCGAGATAGCATTCTCTGTTGTCCAGGATGACAGGACATCTTCAAAAGACGAGATAAAGCAAGAGCTATGCAAGAAGATGAATCTGAGCCCGGAGTCAACGATAATAGTTGAAGTAAAACAGGAATTCGGCATGAAAAGGAGCTCCGGGATGGCCCATTCATATAAAACAAAGGAGCAGATGGAAAGATCGGAGCCAAGGTACCTAATTGCAAGGCTTACTAAGAAAGGCAAGAAGGAGGCTGCGCCAAAGGAGGAGCCAAAGAAGGAAGAGAAGAAAGAGGAGAAGAAGGAGTGATGCTTATGGCAGAAAAGAAAGCTAAGAAAGTAGCACCGTACAAAACAGGCAAGGGCTGCCCAAAGTGCGGCAGAAGGCTCGCCGAGCACTCTGACAGGTTCTCATGCGGACATTGCGGGTATACAGAATTCAAGGGCCATGCCAAGCAGGCGTGAACATGCCCAAAAGCTCCAGGGCAGCAAGGAAAAAAGAAAAGCCAGCAAGGATTGCGGTATATCTGACAACGTTCCTGCTTTTCGTTGTTTTCGGAGTTTCCGTATACCTCTACAAAGTAGGAACCATAAACCAGAATCAACTGACCGTCTATGCATCGATCGCGCAGTCGCTGATCTTCTCTTTTGGAGTATTCACCTATATGCTGCTTACCAAAGGTAGAACATTCAAGAAGGTGACAGTGCAGCTGGGCCTCTCTTCGTTCAAGTCAATTCATCTGCTATACGGAGTTGCGCTCTTCGTAGCGGTCCTATTCCTTGAATTCTCTATAGCCTTATTCCAGGCTGCAACAGGAATACAGCTCCCATCTAACGTAAGCCAGATATTCTCTGGGCTGCCGCTCTACTTCCTGCTCTTCTCTGCGATAATCGTCCCGATAAACGAGGAGATACTATTCAGGGGCTTCATGGTCCCAAGACTAGGCATAATCATCAGCGCGCTAATATTCGCGGCCCTGCATTACATAGGCTACCTCTCAATATCGGAATTCGTCGCAGCTCTGGTCTTCGGAATACTTGCAGGATATGTAAGGAAGAGGACGTCCTCGCTCTACCCTTCAATAATAGCCCACATGAGCGTCAACATACTGGGCCTGCTCGCGTTAGCGCTGATATGATTAGATGAACAAGCTCAAGGTAGTCATTGTAGAACCTGTATATCAGATAAACCTGGGGTACATAGCAAGGGCGTTGAAGAACTTTGGGATAAATGAATTGAATCTTGTAAGGCCGAAGTGCAACTACAAAGGCAAGGACGCGATAAAGTATTCGAAGCATGCGAGGGACCTGCTTCAGGGCGCAAGGATATTCAAGTCGATAGACGAAGCGACAAAAGGAAGCTTCGTTGTGGGCACCACTGCGCTATGGGAGAAGACCGGAAAGTCATTCCACAATGTGTACATGCCAGAAGACCTGCTAAAACTGATAAAGAAGAACGGGATAACGAACGTTTCGGTGCTGATAGGAAGGGATGACACCGGCCTCACAAAGGAGGAGCTTGCAGGTTGCGACGCCAATATATTCATACCCAC
>JAJYIZ010000018.1 GCA_021789815.1 Microcaldota archaeon | reverse complement strand
ATTTCTTGCGCATGTCCACTGCGTCTACGCTTACCCCTCTTGTAATGAAGTCACCGCTCTTCGCCTTTATCTTGTCCAAAGGCCTCTGGATTCCATCGAATATCGAGCCAATGAGTCCAGGTCCCAGCACAACGGAAAGGGGAGCGCCAGTGCTTTCGACAGGGTCTCCGGGCTTCAGTCCAGTAGTGTCTTCATACACCTGTATGGTCGCGTTGCCAGCAACGAGCTTGATTATTTCGCCGACAAGGCCTTCTTCACCCACCTTTACAACGTCATACATCTTCGGATCCTTAAGCCCGTTGGCTATTACCACTGGTCCAGATATTCTGAATATTCTTCCTTTTGCATCGGCCATTACGAACCACCTTTCAACGAGGCTATGTCAACACCGAGTATCCGCTTTGCGAGGCTCTCCACAGACTCTTGTCGAGCACCGCTTCCTGGCACCGGTATGAATATAACTATAGGCTTTAATGATGTGCTTGCAAGCCTAAGAAGGTTGCTGTCCATCTCGCCCCTCAGACTCTCTGAAAGCATTATCAGATTGTACTGCTTACCGTTCAGCAACTCCGCAAACTTTGTTATTGCATCTTTGCCAGAGCTGATGTAAACGTCATGGATGCCGATGAGCTTGAACCCAAGCACAAGCTCTCGTTCGCCTATCACAGCAATCTTATCGAAGTCCATCATACCACGTACTTGAGAACCTTCATGTTGTCTATCCTTGCCTTGCTAACTTTGTAGTACTTCCCGAGCCAGGCTGTGCGAAGCTCGTCCCTCTCAACTTCGCTCCTTAGCATGAAACCTATTATCTGCGCTACAGATATACCTGATTCATTGAAGAGCTTCAGGTACTTTTTGTAGAGCTCCCTCTTGAGAGCCGTCTCTATATAGCTTGCAAATGGATCTGTTTTGTACAGCTCTAGCGCATCGTCTATCTTGAATGGCATATAGCTACTAAGCGAAGAGATCTGCTTCTGCGCCATTTCATTGAGCTTAGATTCAGAAATGTCTCCGCCCTTTATAAGAAAGCCCTTGACATCCCTGTCACCCATCTCTATGCCCTTTATGACCGTCATTATGTTCCTTATGTCTATCATGCCCTTTATGAAGTCGAAGAGCAGGCCCTCGTTTCCTACATAGAACCTCAACGCCTCCAGAAGTCTTGTATAATAAAAGATGTCAAGCGACATCAGCATCTTTGATATGTCACCCTTTCGCGCGTCATCCAGGTATTTAAGAAGGGCAGTGCCATATCCAAACTTGACTATGTAATTCACGACCCCTTCTATGTCCTTCTGCGCTATCATGTTTGTGTAGTCCTCCCTGCTTATCAGCCCTGCAAAGATTCCTACCGGTATGTTTCTTTGCACCATCAGAAATGTCTCTGTCTGGTCAACGTTGTATCCGAGCTTCTTTGACGACAAGATTGTCTTTATGTTCTCTATGTCATACCTCGCAAGAAACGCAGCAACAACGTTGCGCGCCAGCGGTGGTATTGCGAACGCGGAATTCCTGCTCATGCGCATCATATGTGCATTGATCACAACCTCAAGAAGGTCGGGTTCCTTGTACAGTCCAGACAGCTCATCTATCTCTTTTCTGTAACCTGTGTTGCTGAGCGTCTTGACGAATTCATCTGTATCCTTCTGCTCAAGCTGCTCTACGAAGTCTACGCTCAGGAACTCCTGCCGAAGTCCTTTCAAGCGTCCGTAAGCACCGGTGTAGGTTGAATCCATCAAATCATTTCACAAGTTTTAGTACCTCAACCGCTATGTTATCTCTCAATCCGGAAAGCAGCGTCTCGAGTGTGTAATCGATGTACTTATTGCCATCTTTTGATGTAGCTTTCAGACCACCAGAAAAGCCCTCTCTGGCTTCCGAAACTGTGAATCCGGAAGCCTTTATCTTAGGTACATCAACTTTTTGTACGTATATCTCGCAGCCCTCTCCAAGCTCATCGGAGGCCTTTGCTGCGAGTTTCTGGAGAAGCTTCTTATACTGGTCTGTGCTTGTGTAGCTGCCCAAAGAGGACCTGAGCCCTTCTATGGAGCGTCCCACTTCATCATTCAACCTCTCTTGATACATCTGCGAGGCCTCGACGTTCGCCTTGCTGGTCTCTCTAGCAAGGATCATCTTCGATTCGTTTGCCGCTTTAGAAGCAGATCTCTCTATGCGCTCCTTCGCATTCTGCCTTGCCTCTGCAAGTATCCTTTCGGCTTCCGCCTTTCCTTTATCTACTACCTGGCGTGCCTTAGTCTCAGAGTCGCTTTCGATCTTTCCAATAATCTCGTCAAGTCCCATGCCTACCAGCTATGCTTTGATTACAGGATCTGCAATAGCAATATGAGACCCAGGACGAATCCGATTATCCAAAGAGTTTCTGGAATTACGAAGAAGAACAGCACCTGGCCGAACTTCTCTGGCCTCTCAGCTATTATTCCCATACCGGCAGCGCCTATTCCTTGCTGCGCCATTCCGGTTCCAATCAGGCCGCCTGCAATCGCGATAGCGGCGGCAATCGCATACTGTGGATCTGCTGTTACCATTCGGTTCACCGATTAAGTTTGATACTTTCACTTTTCAAAATCCGCATATTTGTTTGTTAGCTAATATATAAAAACATCACTGATTAGAATCAACCTTTTGTAACACCCAGAGGAATCAACTTTGCGACAATGTTGGATATCTTTGCGCCCTCTACGGTTGCAACAACATCATCAACATTCTTGTAAACCCACTCTGCTTCCTCGCTTATGAGCTTGTGGCTACGCACACGTATCTCAATTTTCTTGCGCTTCATCTCATCTAGCGTCTTGTGTGAAGGAATTTCGCGAAGCGCCTGGTGCCTTGACATTACACGGCCGGCGCCATGGCAAGATGATCCAAATGTTTCCTGCATGCTTTCCTTCCTGCCGGCAAGCACGTAGCTTGCTGTGCCCATGCTGCCTGGAATAAGCACAGGCTGCCCGTATTCCCTGTAAATCTTCGAGACCTCCTCACGCCCAGGACCAAACGCGCGCGTTGCGCCTTTCCTGTGAACATAGACCTTCATGCGCTTGCCGCCAACATCGTGTTCCTCGAGCTTTGCTATGTTGTGACATAGATCATACAAAAGATCCATGCCCATATCCTCTGCACGCCTTCCGAATACTTCCTCAAAGCTCTTCCTTATGAAGTGAGTCATTATCTGCCTGTTGACAAACGCGAAGTTTATCCCAGCACACATAGCAGCCCAATAATCCATTGCCTCTTTCGAATCAATGTGGGCATATCCGAGTTCTGGATCGGGTATCTTTATGTTGTGCTTTCTCTGGTAGTCTATCAGCACTCTTATGTAATCGCTGCATATCTGATGACCGTAGCCTCTAGATCCACTGTGCAGCATTATCGCAACTGTATCTTCCTCAAGACCGTATGCTTTCGCAAGCTTCTCATCAAATATTCTGTCGACCTTCTGGACCTCTGCAAAGTGGTTGCCTGCACCAAGAGTGCCAAGCTGCGGCATTCCTCTCTTCTTTGCCATCTCGCTGACCTTGCTTGTGTCTGCTCCTTTCATGTGGCTGCCCTCCTCAACTCTTTCTATATCCTCATGGAATCCGTATCCTTTTCCAACAATATATCCTACACCCTCTGTTGCTACCCCTTCGAGATCCTTCTGAGTTAGACCATGCTTCATCTTGCTTCCAACACCGCTGGGGACGTTCTTGAATAGGGAATCCATCAGATGCTGGAGTTTTGGCCTGAGCTCTTTCTCTGTTATATTCGTCTTAATGAGACGAACGCCACAGCCAATGTCAAAACCAATGAAAGACGGCGATATTATATCGCTGAAAGCCGCCACTCCGCCTATTGGGCTTCCGTAGCCCTCGTGCCCATCCGACATCACGAGCATATTCTTGACTATTGAAGGAAGGCAAGCCGCATTGGTCGCCTGCTTCAGGGTCCTGTCTTTTTTCATATTTTCCATTATCGCTTTGTTTGCATAGATGCGCACAGGAACATTCATCCCGCTCGCGCTATCCTTCTCAATTTCCCAAATAAATTCGCTTAACTGTTTCATTCAACTCCCGTGACCTTAAGAAGACGTTTCAGATCATCATCACTAAGCCATTCCATCTTTAAATAGTCTACTATCTGCCTTTTTGTCATGCCGATTCTTCTCGCCTCTTTCACCGCATACTTGTAGGCTTCTATCTCTGTAGGGGTGTTAACGTATCCGTCATCCATGTCATACAAATCCTTGCCGTTCATATGCTGTTTTATATGCACCAGTTCATGGATTACATCAAGATAAACATACTTCTTGTTGCCGGTCTTAAGATAATGAAGGTTGCAGACCAAAGAAAAGTCTTCATCGTCTATCCAGAAATAACCCCAGCTTCCAACATATAACTTGACCTTTAGACCGGATAATACCTTTCTAGTGTTTGCACCGAACAGAGCCTTTACAGCACCTATATCATCAAAACCAGAGAATATCTTTGTGAATGAATAGGATGGAATCTTTATTCGCTTGTTTATCCTAACATCGTTCGGTCCGTAATCCTTCCCCTTCATAATAAAAGAAGCTCACAAAGAATTATTAATTTAATCTTCATTCATATCCGGATGGTTCAATCTCCGTTATAATCTTCGTATTGGCTTTCATTACTTTCATCTCAACGCTAGTCGGAGGCACTGTAGCAATAAAGTACAGGAAAGCGCTGCACTATTTCTTTGCGTTTGCAGCAGGCAGCCTCATAGGTGTAGCGTTCTTTGATATACTACCAGAAAGCCTGAACCTCGCCCAGCAGCTCATGATAAACTTCAGGTACATAATGATTGCTATTGTTGGCGCATTTCTGCTATATAGCTTCATAGAGCGCTATTTTCTTACCCATCACTTACACAAGGAAGAGGACAGCAAGCATCCACATATAATGGGGCCTATAGGTGCAGGCAGCCTTTCGATCCACAGTTTCCTGGACGGGGTAGCCATAGGCGTTGCATACAGGGTTAACCCTGCAATAGGGATTATAGTTGCCCTGGCTGTCATATTCCATGACTTTAACGATGGAATAAACACTGTAACTCTCATGTTCAGGAACAGGCACAACGTTAAGAGAGCAGCAATCTTCCTTTTCTTCGACGCGATTGCACCAGTATTGGGAGTCGCACTCACTTTGTTTGCAGCTATAAGCGCAAACGTGCTAGTTTTCCTTCTCGCTCTGTTCACAGGAGAATTCCTTTATATAGGTGCATCCAGCCTGCTTCCAGAAACATACAAGCACAAATCGCTCAAGATGCTCGGTCTGGTGGCTGCTGGCGCTGCACTCATACTGGTACTTACATCTTTTATCTGAATTTCAGAACGATCCGATAATTAAGAAAGGGCAAAATGCCCTCTCTTATCAGGAGTTATGTTCTGTATCATTCTGTTCTGTGCTGTTCGGATGATTCTGCAAACCACCGTGCTCATCCTCTCCCTGGCTGTTTAGATCCTCTGTTGATTGGTTTCTGACGGCCGAATGGAGATTTATTGTAGCAGAGCTCGAGCTTATGCCTGTAGCTGTCAGGAACAGGCAGTCGTGGTTTATACCCATACCCTCGTCGCCCCTCAACACTCCATTTGCCTCATGGAAGCACGCCCTTCCGGTCTCGTTCTGCGTCACGCGTATAGCCCTGAGATCCACACGGCCAAGCAGGCCTGTGTTCAGGTATACCGAGAAGAGCGCCACAGGAACGTTGGCTACACTATTGTCATTTCCGGTTTGTATGCTACCGGCATTGAGTAGTGTCACAGTCCAGTTTCCACAAGTGGTCGAGCTGCCAACATTCAGTGTAATAGAATTGGCAGAGCAGGCCGCCATAGAGTTCGATGGGTCGCCACCAAGCGTGTTGGAGCCTGCAAAAATAACTCCAGCAAAAGAGGCAACAACAGCTGCCATTACAACAGATAACATTGCTTTCTGCATATATTCCACCCAAAAGGAATCTAACTTTAATTTATATATAAGGTTGGAAAAGTTTCGGCAATGTTTCGGTTTTCCTGACGATAAAATCAGAAACTTCGTTTTAAGAAAAGTCTAGATAGAGCGGTAGGTGATCAGATACAGCTACCTGTAGAACTTCAAAACTATTCACCTTCACGTCTCTAGAAACAAACGCATAATCGGCATGTTTTCCCTTGCTTGGCGCAGCCAGAACGCTTCTCGTTGTTTTTATATCATATTTCTTAATCAGGTCAAGCACTGTGCCATCTATCCTCCTTATGCTTTCAGTATCAGGCAGCAGATTAAAGTCCCCTACAAGTATCTTTCGCCCTTTCACACCATTTAGAAATTCATTGATTCTGTCTGATTGATACAGTCTTTCGGGTGTATCCAGTTTTCCACCACCTTGCCATAAGCCATGAATATTGGCTATCGTGTAAACCTTTGAATCCTTTTCGAATGTTATGTACTGTATCATTGAACTTACAGAAAAAGCTTCTTTGCCTACTAACACAGTGAACTTCTCTGAGGTCTTGAAATAACCATTCGATATAATCCTTAAATCATCTTTAAAGAAAATTGCAATTCGTTCTCCACCAGAGGAATACGACTCAGAAAGGAAACTGTTGAAATGTGGAAGAAGTTTCTTCAACCTTTTGTAAAGGTCATTTACCTGGTTGGTGTTGCTCTGCGCATATGCACTTTTTGCAGATTCTAGAAGCGTATTACGGTCGCTTGCTTTTATGTCTAGCATTTCCTGAAAGCAGAAAATATCAACATCATTACTCTTCTCTTTGACAAATTTGGCAAGTTTATCGTATTCTCTTCCTGCCCAAAGATTCAACGATATCAGTTTCATTTTATCACAACACTCTTGCTATGTAGTAGCCCACGCATACAAACTTTCCTCCCCTTCACATGTACGCTAGAATTGCAACACCTACTATCATTAAGCCCAATGCAGATAATTTCACTAAAATAATATCTCTTTTTATCTCCTCCTTTAGGATGCCTGAGAAGTACAAAGACAGCAAAACGGTAAGCGCAAGAATGTAGAGGCCTTGGAATCCACCGAAAGACACAACCAACGCAACCGGAGCTATGGTGAGAGCAACGTTGTATATCAGCCTACCTGAGAAATAAATTACCTGATTGGCGCTTGCGATTATTACTGCTTTGGGTCTATATGCCAACATGCGCAGCTTGATCCTCTTTGTGGCAATGCAGTACGCCAGTATCAGAAGCGCTCCAACAAATGCGCCTATCTGAAAGATCGCTTGCGTTGTGTAGAAATTGGAGCTCTGCAACCCGTACTTTAAGATGACAGTAGAAACTGCATAAAGAAAAGCCGAAAGTAGCATTAGCCAAAAGCTCATAGTAAGCTTGAATGCGCCTTTTACTTTTTGTATAGAGATCACTACTCCTCCGGACACGATTAAAATAAATGCAAGGAATTGAAACTGGGTCAAAGCCTCACCCAGAAACGCGTATCCTAGTATCAGGACAAAGATTGGCAGCACACTAATCAATATCGGTATTATTCTGGAGACCTCGCTCTTCGACAATGCAATAAAGTAGACCATGGCTGCAATTGTGCTGAGTGCTCCACTTATTACAATCAAAGGCAGATTTGGAGCTGCTAGAATTATTGGCCTAGAAAGGACAAGTATCGCCCCTATTACAAAGCTGATCGAGCCGTTCAATATCACTAAAGTAAAACTATTTTTTACAAAGTTGCTCCTCAGAACCTTATCGAAGATGTTTGATACTGCAAACAGGAAGTATGATCCAAATACGATTGGTATCCAATTAAGCATTTTATCTACCTGTATCTTGGGAACGCCCTTGCCGCCCTTTCTCCAAATGAAGAAAGCCTCGACCTATGTAAAAATATTTTACGTCTGAGATTTTAAGTAATTTTCCTATATGGTATAGACTATAGTATATCTGTTAAGTCGCCCTTACTGGAAAATGATATGATGGTACAACCTCTCTTCTATTTGGAATTATTAGAATTGATATGAACAAGAAGTGATGACGCTAAAGAGACCGTGGCCAGTAACAAGCGCGTAGCCAATTTGTGAGAGAACGCTTACTATAAAAGCGAAAAGGAAGAAGCCAATAAGGAACCATCCTTTCCTTAGAGATTTTTTGCTCCAGAGAAAATATATTGTAACTAAAACTAGCGCTAGCAGTAAAATATCAATAGTCCATACTGGTATTCTAACCGTCCCGTACACTCCAAGAGCATTCCAAGGGCACGCTAATGGCTTACCTGGCTCGTATGCGTTTATAAGAACAGGTAAGCTTGCAAAGTGCATACTTCAATATTAAAACTAAGTTTATAAAATCTTACTTTCTATTGAAAACATAAAGAAGTGATTTGATAACAGATATCGGGGAGAAAATTATTGGAGTTTTCAAGTATGGCGCGATCGTAGCAACCACTATGCCGAGCCCTAATAGGTGGGATCTCCTAATCAGAGAATTTGTATTTACTGATTTTAGCGTATTCACCATGACTGTATATGCGCCACCAGAATTTTCGTCAACTTATGACACTCTTAAGATACCAGAAGAACAGCGTTGGGGAAAACTAGTGCAAGTTAAACCAACAATAGACAGAAGTCAAACTGCTGTGACTAATGATATGCTAAAGGATAAACATCATGGAAATTTTTCCCTAGAATATAATAAAATCAAGAAGATTGAGGTGCAAGAAGTAAACGCTATTACTCAGTTTCATCCATCTCTGCCAATCCAAGCTACGGTTGTTAAGTTTGACGCAGGCTTCTTATCTAGTTTTCACTTCTACGTACCAAAGAATTCCTTCAGTGCTCTGAAAGGATTGATTGGAGAGACATCTATCGGAAAACTATTACCGTCCTAAACATTTTTACCTCCCATGAGGGCGGTATACCAAAAGTTCAACTCCCCATAGGGGATTTGAACTTCCTATGCATAAACATTTATGGACATATGTAAGGGAGTTTATGAAAAATAACTCGCCCTTGCCGGGAAGTATGACGATAGTACAAACTTCCCTTCCGTTCCGAATGGCTCTACGGTGTTATGGAGAGGTACGCAGTAAATCTGGTAGCGCGTTATCATCAATAACTAATGCAGCCCTCGCAGAAAGAATCGGCCAGTTTTGTGGTGCGAGTATTCTCTCTATTGTTCTCCCTGTTTGTAAGGAATACGATATACCATCATAAAGAACTCTTATTCCAAAAGGATGTCCGTCAGAATCAACCCAAAGCGAGCCGACTAGATCGGCATTTGTTTCTTGCCTAAATTTTTTATCAATTTTAAATTTCGATCTAAATTCATCTAAAGTGGCAAGCCGGAATCTAGGTGGTACTTCCTCTTGCACCTTTGATTCACCCACCTTTCTTGTTCCTAAAAATATCTCTGGCGTTCCAACACGCCTGATTGCCATTGCTTCTTGGCTTCTAGGCGTAACTGATTCTAACATATTATCACAGCAATTATCACTTTGTTCAGATATTTATATTTTTCAGATAGGCTCAATTTGTCGAGAGAAACCGCTGGTTTTGTCGTCGAAAGTCGCCCTTGCCGGGATTTGAACCCGGATCACAGGCTCCGCAAGCCCGTGTTCTATCCAAGTTATACTACAAGGGCAAAGAATAGCCTTTAATAGCTATCAACTTATTACTTTCTTATTACTTACTTAATGTGCATATCATGGCGCACACCTATCTAACGATAATAGTTCCATCTATAATCGCGCTGCTTGTTACATTCCTTGCAGCGCGCTTTCTTATGGGCTACATGTTCGAATCCGGGGTGACAACCCCGGATCACAACAAGAAAGGCAAGCCTACTTTACCATCTGGGGTGGGCCTTGCTGCAGCGATAGGCTTTACAGTGGGCATACTAATCTACGTCTTCGGCAGCAGCTTCAACCTCTACATGCCGGTTGCTTCTCTCGGCTACATACTTGCTACGGCGCTTGCTGTGCTGATGATATCTGTTGTTGGCCTTCTTGACGACATAAACGTGAAAAGGAGTTTTGTCAAGAGCACGGCAATGAAGGATACTAGAAAAGGGCTTAAACAGTGGCAGAAGCCTTTGCTTACCTTCATGGGTGCCATCCCTCTTATGGCAATCAACGCCGGCGTGTCTGTTGTTAGGATACCCCTTATAGGTATGGTGAACTTTGGAATATTCTATCCGATTGTGATAATACCGTTGGCTGTTATCTTCGCTGCCAACGCATTCAACCTTCTGGGTGGCTTTGATGGCATACTTACAGGAACCGGTACCATACTCACCTTCGGAATGGTTCTATACAGCCTCCTCTTCGGCACATACATAGGTCTACTCCTATCATCTGTCCTATTCGCAAGCATGCTTGTGATGCTGCTCTTCAACATGTACCCTGCAAAGATGGTGCCTGGCGATAGTTTCGCTTACTTTGGAGGTACAGCAATAATCGCATGCATGGTCCTTGGAAACATGGAATCTTTTGGTCTGATAATAGGAATTCCTTTCATAATAGAGTTCCTGCTGCATGCAAGAAAGAAGTTCAATACGACTGATCTAGGGAAACTCCAGAAGGATGGCACAATGCAGCCCCCGTACGGCAAAAGGATTTACAGCTGGTGCCACGTGTTCATGAACATAAAAAGAGCAAAGGAATGGGAGGTCTCAATGTACATGTGGGTTGTAGAAATAGCCTTCATAGCGTTTGCCTTTGGCCTCAAAGCATTCTCCTTGCTGTAGCCAGCGGGAAGCCCCTCGATATCTCGTAATTGCTAAGCCTTCTCCTTCTTCTAATGACTCTTTTTGCAGGCATGTTCTCCATCAAAACGCTCCTGTTCCTTACAGGGTGGCCATCTGACCTGTGCGCAAACGCAACATCCGATCTTGTTATTGTGTTTCTTCTGCCAGCGTAATTGGCGTATATCTGCGCCTCACTGATTAGCTCTTTTACCGTGTCTTCAAGCTCCTTCTCAAGGGTAGTAACCGCATTCTCGTTCACCCTTTCGGCACCTACCTCCTTTAGAAATTGTTCAATGTCATATAGACTGAATACCCTCTGCCTTTTCAATTTGACACCCCACTGAAACCGAGGAAAGCATTTGTCAAGCAACCTTTTTAAATGAATGTGAAATGTGATGATTAGCGGTATTCTTATTCATTAATTTTCTAATAATTTCAGAGATTTTGTGATAAGACTAGGCTTTCATCTGTCTATAGCAGGCGGTGTTTACAACGCACCTATCACGGCCGAGAGGCACCGCTATGGAACATTCCAAATATTCGCAAGCAACCCTAGGGGCTGGGAGCACAGGCCAATAAATGAAGAGGACGCAGGGCACTTCAAGCAGGTTGTAAAGAAGTCCGATACGGTGCCTTACGCGCATACTCCATACTTATGCAATCCTTCTTCTGCAAACACAAAAATGCTCAAAAAGAGCCTTGGCATGCTTGTTAAGAATATGGAGAGCTGCAGCATGCTCGGAGTTTCATCTCTG